>NZ_JAVHZY010000028.1:0-59543 GCF_031119655.1 Phocaeicola sp. GP0067 | reverse complement strand
GCCCTCCTAGGAGAGGAGGGGGCGTCCGGAGCAGGGCGAGCTCCACTCCAAATTGCATTTTGGAGTGGAAAATACGAAACGGGCTGTTCTTAACGATCCTTCTCGATGAGGGTCCTTAGTAATTTAGCAGTTAAAAAACTTTGTTTTTGCAGCCTGTTATTTCCGTCTGCCGGCCGGAAATGGAACATAGCCGGCACTAATGTTAGATCAGAACCCTTGTCCTTTGTGAAAAGTGCAGGGGGAGCTCCGGGAACGAGAGCGCTTGTTCCCGGAGCTTTAATAATAAAGAAGATTATCCGATTAGGATTTATTCAGCTTTAAAAATAAACGCGGATTATACAATAACCCGTAACAGGAAGAATTTTTATCTATATGATAGTCTGTTTCGGTGTGTCGGTACCGACCGGATGATCTTAGTAAAAAACTTCCCTCTGCCAGTAGTATCACTCTCTACTTGAGAGCTGAAACGAACACTGGCAAAGGGAAACCTTGGAAAAAGAAATTACCTTTCCAAATATCCGAACACCCCTTCCGCGTCAAAACACGGACAAGCCTTCGGGATGCTTCCGCTCATATCCCTATGTCCCCTTATCCGGGCACCGGGAAAGAGCTTTGCCAGACGCATCAGCAACAAGGTAAGCTGTTCTGTCTGCTCTGCGGTCCGGGTGTCTGCCGGATGTCCGTCCGCATCCAGACCGCCCTCGTAGCAGATGCCGATGCTGCAACGGTTCCAGGGACGGCAGTGTGCCCCCACTTCCAGCAGTTTGCGGTGCTGGGTGATGGTGCCGTCGCGACGGATATAGAAGTGGTAACCTACAGTCCGGAAACCACGGGTCTTATGGTCACGAAGTAATTGCTCGGCAGTATAGTCTTTGTCACAACGTGTGGCGCTACAGTGGAGGATGAGGTATCGCACTGATTCGCGTCCTTGCATCAGCGGTCCGTCCTCTACGGTGAGAAGTTGGCGTTCGTTTTTCATTTCTTCCTCACCGATTATCATTGGGAATGTTTCTTGTATCATAATAAATTGAGAATTGGAAAATGTTGTGTTTGTTCTTTAGATGAGGGATGCGCAACTGGTAATGCCCAAAGCGGTGAGTGCCGCGATGGCTGCCTGGATAACTGCCCGGAGGATTTGTGTCCAGGTGATTTTCTTGGATTCGTGGTTGGATTCATTCATGGAAATATCTGTTTTTTGTCAGTTTAAAATGCGAATGGAACAAAAGGAGGTTACGGAACTGGCGGACGGACACGGGGGAGTGAAAGAAGAGTCCGTGTCGCCCGTGTTCCATAATCACATCATGCTATCTCTGTGGAGCGGAACAAGCCGGTCAGCTATTTTCGTCTGCCGGTTCGCCGGAGGCGGCTGGAATGCGGGAGGCGTCAGCGTCGTCAGCGGCAATGCCGGCGGCAGAAGAATTGCCCGTCAGGTCTACCGTAGTCTTTCCGGCCTTCAATGCCTTCACTACTTCGGCGGCTGCCTTGCGCGTGGGAACCAGTTGGAATTCGGCATCTTGGCGCAGGTTGTTGAAACGGACGCCCGGAGCCCACAGTACGTTCACCTCGGTGATGTTCTCCACAGTGAACTCTGCCATCGAAGGGGCGCCGAGGCTTCGGATACTGTTCGAAAATACGCCCAGATCGCCCATCTGTATCTGCTGTCCGTTCAACAACTGCTCGCGCAGGCAGTCCACGGCAAGAATAAGGATGGCTTGGATATCGGCGCGCGAGTATACACATCCGTGGCTGGCAATGTGGTAACAGAACTTGTCCAGTGTCATTACTTGTGAGTACTGGGCGTTGGCATACGCCTTCTTGGCCGCGTCTTTGTCGGTGGGGTTACCACGCATGCAGGTGCTGTAGTTGATCATGATAAATAGGGTTTTAAGAGATGAAAAATAAAAAATGAATTTCGTCAGTGAAGAGGGAGAATACTTTACTTTTCTTGCGGATTGCACGTAGGTAACGTGTAAGGCTGAAGGTTAGTAACGTATGGGGTTACATGTTAGTAACATGCTAGGCCGAAGGTTAGTAACGTATCGGCTCCCTCATTGTTGACATTGCAAAGATAGGTACTGTGAAATGCGTGCTGACGCTTTATGACACCTTGTGGCACTTTATGGCTTTCATCCTGTTCCAAAGAGCTTGCAGGGCTATCCGGGGCTGCCCAGATGCCGGTTGATCAGTGTCACCTGGCGGCTCGTGAAGACTTTTTGCGAGGTATGGTAACCCGTTGCGGATAACTCTTCCATCAAAGGGGGACAGCCGTTTATCCACCTCATCAGATGCCGGGTGGCTATCCGGGGATTTGAACCGGGAAAATAGAGCAGAGCCAGGCTACCTTTTGTCATGGATGGGAAATAAAGGAAATCTTTCATATTTATACATTTTAAATTCAGGAATCTTGCAAACTTGCAGAACTTGCACTCTCTCTCACACCCACACACGTACGTGTGTGCATGCGCGCGTTGAATTCGTATTCGCCACGCCCCACTTTGACCAGCTGTCCGCGTTCGGTCATACGTTTCAGCAGCGAGTCCACCGAGCCTGCCGGAACTCCTACCTGTTCTCCTTTGTCGATGGCTTCGTTGCGGGTGAAGCGCAGGGGAAGGCAGTCGAACAGGGTTTCGGGAGTCATGTTCGCCGATGGTGCGGTGGGGGTTCCTGCGGGCAGGAGCGAGAGAATGTGGCATGCATGGCGGTACAGAGGTTCCACCAGGGCCAGCACGGCATAAAAGTCGTCGGTGCGGATGGAGAGGTTGAATTGCGGTACGATTCCGTCTGCTATGTTTTCTTGTGGAATATGGGCCGACGGGGTCAGTCCGGGACAGTTCAGCAGGGTACGCACGATATTTTCCTGTGGTTCACCGCTCCTTTCGCCTCCCGGCAGCAGGGATTCCAGAGAGCGCAGCAGGGCGATAATGCTTATGATGCGGAAGATATTGATGGCAATACGGGTTACGGCGCTTTTCATCTGGTTGCCGTG
Source organism: Phocaeicola sp. GP0067 (assembly GCF_031119655.1). Taxonomy (NCBI): domain Bacteria; kingdom Pseudomonadati; phylum Bacteroidota; class Bacteroidia; order Bacteroidales; family Bacteroidaceae; genus Phocaeicola; species Phocaeicola sp. GP0067. The sequence continues at coordinate 56,557 of NZ_JAVHZY010000028.1, read as the reverse complement.
AATGGCGGAGGCTCGTCCGAATACGCGGGCAAAGTGGAAGTTGAATATCTCTTTTTGCTCGTGGGTGAGCTTCATGTTGATGTTGCTCACCGAAGCGGTGATGGCGTCCAGCACTTCTTTCCATTGTGCCCCCCATTTCAGGAAACGGGAGTCATAGTCTGTATCCGCTTCGTTGAACTGGTCTTCCCATTCTTCAATGGCAGGCATATAGTAGAACAGCTGGCGAGAGAACAATCCGTTTTCGGCCGATGGGATAAGGGGCTTGATTTGTGCAGGCGTGCCGCTGAGAAGTACGCAGAGGAACGTGACGTTACATTCGCGGTATTCGTGATTGGTGCGCCGGTTGTAGGCCAGCCGGTCATGGTCGAAACATTTCCGGAGGAGGTCGCTCCAGTGTCCGTGGTCGCCTCCAATGGCGGTGCTCACGGTGTCGGCCTCGGTTTCGCATATCAGTCCTACGCCTCCGGAGTCCATCAGGTTTTCCTGTATGCCTGTACCGGTATTGTCGCCGGCTATGAGGAGCATTTTCAGCTGGGGCTGTTCGGGTTCGGGGGTATTTGCCTTTTCCTTCCCCAAAGTGTCCCATTTGGTCTTTTCCATGCGGTAGGTCTTTATTTTTTCCCGGTAGGTGTCCAGCAGCGCGTTGTGTATGGGTTCTGCCAAACGGCGTACCTAGGTCAGCGCACCTTTGCCGGAAGCGGGAGGCGCGGTGACGAATACTTGCAGACAGGGATACTTGTGCTTTCGTCCGTACACAAAACTTACCAGTTTGTTGAGGGTGCTTCCCAGCACGGTTGCCGCACCCAGCAGCAGGATATCCCGTTGGGCGGGAGAGTTACCGCAGTCTATGATTCCTTGCAGGAAGGCGGGCCAGCGGTAGTCGGGGAAAGAGGGAAGTCGGGCAGGGAGGATGGTCTTGGACACGCCGTCGGACAGGGGGGAGGCTGGGTCCGTGAAAACGGCATCGGGCGGAGTCCCGTCGGAAGCATCCGGATGGGCATTATAGGATACGCGCGCACGTGTGTGGGTGTGGAGAGACTGCAAGTTCTGCAAGTTTGCAAGTTTCGGGTCCATTTTCACCCCGGCCACCTCTGCCAGATGGAAGACGGTTCCCAGGGAATTTCTGCCTGTTCCTTTGGTCAGGGCATGTCCGTACAGTTTGTCTGCTTCATCGTGGTGGTACTTTTCGGATATGCGGCAGATGCGGTGGAACCGGGTGCGTCCTTCTTCTCCGCAACTGTTGGCTATGGCAAAGGCCAGCGGCATATATTCCTGATAGGTGGGGGCCACATTGACTCCCGCTTGTTCGATGGCTGTTACCAGCTGTTCCAAGATAGAAATAGAATCGTTCATTTTTTAATATTTATGGTTATTGATTTTCGCTTCTCCGTCGTGCGACAGAAAACAGGCTCTGGACAAGTCGGCATTGGCCCTGTCCACTTTCAGTTCGTATTTCCATTCCAGATACTCCCATGCGGTGTGCAGGGCATTGTCGAAGGATTCTTCCACGCTCAGGAAAGGGTTTATGCGGTAAGGGATAAACAGTTTTACTCCCTGGTTTCCGGGGCTGACAAAGGAAAGTACGGGGTGCAGCACTTCATCGGCAAAGAGGCGGTCGCGCCACATTGCCGCTTCTTCGGTGGAAGCCAGTTCGTCAATATCTATGACAAAGAGGCCCGAAGGAACTTGCATGCATTGCTCTTTGCAGTAAGAGAAGATACCTGCCGGAGTGACATACGGTAAAAGGGTCTGTTTATTCTTTCGGAACACTTGCTTGTCTCCGAGTCCGGCTCTGACTTTACGCGTCAGTTCTTCCAGTTGCGGATTGGTGCTGATGTAGGTATGAAGCCCTGCCACACTGCATATACATGTGGGTATTTTATTGGTGACGGGTGCATTGAAAAATGACATGATGTATTCTTTCATAAAAGAAATTGATTTTGATTTATCTGCACAAATATACGGGTAGGGAATGACGTATGGAAATCGGTTCATAACCGTTTACTATCTGTTTACTATTGGTGCATGCTATTGATTATATATTGATAAAATATGGATTTTGATTAACGATCTGTTGATAATAATTAAAGAATAGAGAAAAGAAATAGTATATGAATGAAAAACCTGATATGATGATAAATATTTATGGCGGAAACAATCTGATTGCCCCTGTGGCGTCTTCCGCCATTCAGAACTTTTATGGCGACCGGGGTGATGAGGCCGCCGACCAACCGGAAGATTCTGAGAAAACGGAGAGTACAGAAAGTGTGACGGATGAGAAGCCGGCACAGGAGCCGGCGGAACTGTCGGATGATGAATTTTACGTATCGGTCTATATACCCGATATAAAGGTGATGAGGGCTTACAAGATACTTTTGGGAGAGTGTACCACGGCACGCGAACTGGCGGTGGTGGTAGGAAAGATGCTGGCCGATGAGAACTGTAGGAATGTAGACAAACACACGGTGGTGAAAGCGGCTTTCATCAAGTCGTTGCTACCTTTTGCCAAACGGCTTGTGTCGGGCGGTACGATAGCCAATATACGGGCGCAGATTAATAATATGCTGGCTAGTAAATAATTTTTTCAGTTATCCTCTTACTCCATTGGCACGTTAGCAAATCGGCAAATTATTTATGTTGCGGGATTATCAGATAGAGATGAAAACACGTCTGATGGAAGCGTGGAAAGCTCACCGGAGTGTGATGGTGCAGATGCCTACCGGTACGGGCAAGACACATTTGCTGGCATCTGTGGTCAGTGAGTTCGTGTCTTCTGCCGGCAGCGGGGTATGGCTTATTGCCCATCGTAGGGAACTGGTGGCGCAAATGGAGGAAACGCTGGCTAAATATGGTATCCGGAGGGAGGATACTCCGGTCAGGGTGATGTCTGTCCAATGGCTGTCCCGGCACTGGAATGAGGCGGGTGATGCTCCGGGACTGATTGTGATAGACGAGGCTCATCATGCCTTGGCCGCTTCTTACACGGAGATGTGGAAGCGTTATCCTGCCGCAAAGAAACTGGGTGTGACTGCCACACCTTGCCGCCTGAACCGTAGGGGGTTCACGGAACTGTTCGAGGTACTGGTTACTTCGTGGAGTATTGCCGAGTTTATTGAAAAAGGCGTGTTGTCTGTGTTCGATTATGTATCCATCCGTCCCGGCAGCGAGGAGCAGCGGCTCATTGACGGTCTGGAGAAACGGGGGGCCGATGGGGATTATCAGGTGAAAGAGATGGATGCGGTACTGAACAGGCGTCCCGGTATCGAGCGCCTGTACCGCAGTGTCAGGCAGTTTGCTTCCGGCAAGAAGGGGATGGTGTATGCCATCAGCATTGAACATGCCCGGCGGATAGCGGAGTATTACAGCAGGCGGGGAGTGAATGCGGTGGCTGTGGACAGCAAGACTCCTGCTATGGAGCGTAAGCGGATGGTGGAGGAGTTCAGACATGGAAAAATCGAGGTGCTGGTGAATGTGGATGTATTCAGCGAGGGGTTCGACTGTCCCGATGTGGAGTTTGTACAACTGGCCCGTCCTACTTTGTCACTGGCTAAATATTTGCAGCAGGTAGGGCGCGGATTGCGGAGATCGGAGGGCAAGGAGGCGTGTATGCTGATAGACAATGTGGGGCTGTACCGCATTTTCGGGCTTCCTACACAGCGATGGAACTGGGATGCTATGTTCCGGGGACGGATGGCGGGAAAGGGGAGTTTGCCCGGACGGATGAACTGTGATGCTTCCGTTACCGCTTTTCCGGTGGTGGAAAGGCCGGCTGAAGCCGGTGGGGACTTGGTGGTGGTTATGGAGCACGGGCGTTTGCTTTCTTCCATCAGAGAGCAGGCTTTGCCGGATGAGAAGGAGCAGTCACCGTCATGCAGGCTGAGGGCATTTGTAGATAAGGAAACAGGTCTTTGGGGATTGGAAAAGGGAGATGAGATGTTGCCGGACGCTTCGTTTAAAGAGATTTTGAGTATCAAAGGACGTTTTGCCGTGGGGAGGCTTCGGAACGGGTGTGTCCGGGTACTGGATGATACGGGGGCTTTGGTGGCCGAACCGGGGCATTGCCGTGAGGTGAGGTTTCTGAAAGATGATTTGTTGCAAGTCCGTCATGCCGGGAATTCGGTGTCTTATGTGGATTTACGGAACGGCCGGTGTTATTCTGTCCGCCCGCGTGTCCTCAGATACGGGAGCATAGAATTGTTACAGGTGAACCGTACTTATTACAGCAGGACAAGGCAGGTGTATGCCAATACATGCGGGTTGCCTTCTTCGTCCATCGTGTGGATGGGGTTTTATGTGAAGATGTACGATGGCAGAGTGCCTTCCCGATGCCGCCGCATGGAAGATGGAGGCTTTTGTTGTGAACCGCAGGTTTGTCTGTTGGAGGGGGATGAGGAGCGTGCTTATTACCTGAGCGGACGGTTGCCGGATCAAAGTATTGTGGTGATGGATGAGGAGGGACGGTATTATCATGTGGAGAAAGGGCATGGAAAGCGTTATGTGGCCTGTAACCGTCCGTCGGACCGGAGTGAGGATTTTGATGAGGCGGTGGCATTGCTCCGAAGACAGGCGGACGAGCGTGTGGAGAAACGCTTGCGTGAGGAGAAGTGCGAGTATGAACGGAAACGGCAGCGTATAATCAGCAGGAGTGTGGAGGCCGTACCTTTTCAAATAGGAGTGAAATGGGGGCTGAGGACAGCGGAGCGGATTTTGATTCCACCTGTCTATCGGAGGATATTGCATCCGGTGGGTGGTTATTGCGCCTATCAGGACAGCTCCTGCCAGTGGGGGGTACTGGCTGTAGACGGAAGGATCATTATCCGGGCCCGGTATATGGAGGTGGAGATAGACAGGGATGGAACGGCGCGTCTTACTTTGGTTCCGGGGAAGATGGAAACGGTGAAGCTGACGGACTGATAGGATAAAAAGCAGGGGATAACTTTTTGTCAAACCGATATTTGGCGATGGAATACGTGTCATTATGAAAAGTTTTGTAACTTTGCAGCCGATTTTTAAAAAGGAGATATTGATATGGAATTACCTGATGACCCGATGATGCTTTTCAGCATGGTGAATATGAAACTTCGTGACTGCTATCATTCGCTGGACGAGCTTTGTGATGATATGAATGTAGACAAGGAGCTGTTGGTGAAAAAACTGAAGGCGGCCGGATTTGAGTATAGTAAGGAAAACAACAAGTTTTGGTAGATAGAGGGATCAGCCCGTTCCGGAAGAATGTGTGGAACGGGCTGATTTTTTTATTGAGGTACCTATTGATTATTTTTGTATAAGTCCTGTTTCCGGTATTGCAACAGGGATGTTCCGGTATGCCGCTTGAAGAAACGTCTTAAGGTGGCAAGATTGGCAAACCGGGTTCTTTGAACGATTTCCTGTATGCTGATGGATGGATTCTCCAATAGTGCGTAAATCTCTTGCAGGGTATAATGTATAATCCATTCTTTGGGGGATTTTCCGCTTACCAGGGTCAAGGCTTCAGTCAGGTATTTGGAGGAAACATGCAACTTTTCGGCATAGAACGCCACTTCTTTGTTTTCTTTGTAATGCTTTAACAGCAAATCCAGAAAAAAGTATCCGATTTCTTCTTTATGCAAGGTGGTGACTTTATGTTCTTTTACCGTGCTGTAATAGTCTGCATAAAGTTCCAGAAAAGGTAATTTCAGCAGATTGGTAATAGATTCTTTTGTAAATAAATAAGTTGGCGAAGTGGCTCTGTTGTATAATAACCGGAAATAGATGGAGAACTGTTCCGCTTTCTCTTGGGATAGCGAATAGACGCAGTGGGTCTGGGTGTAGGTATGAAAACCGGTCGGAAAACGTTTGATACTTCCATTGATCACGTCATAAAAAAGGACATTTGAAAAAGTACAATAGTCGATGGTGAAAGTCGGGCTGGATTTTATAAATGAAACCAGGAATCCCGGCATGAAAATAAGAATATCGTTTGCGCAAATAACATATTTCCGGAGGCCAACCTGGATCTCGGCATTTCCTTCGGTACATATACCCAAAACTCCTGCCGGCATATAAGAGGGGTATTTGCTGAAAGGCACTGTGTGCGCATCCATATAAATACTGAAATCTTGGTCGGACAGTCCTTCTTTGGTATCCTGTGGTTTTGGGTTATTATATAACATACTTTGTATCAAATCTAGCTTCACAAAATTAGAATTTAATGATACATTCCACCGGGAGTAGTGGACATAAGGGAAAATAAAACGGAAAAAAACTACGTGTATTTGATTTTTTTAATATACTGATAGGAAAACAATTTGAGCTTTCCGTAAGTTGTAGGAGAACACGGAAAATTATTCTTTTTTACAGAAAGAAGGGTGAATTCAAAAAGACCGTTTGATTGGTTTTTGAATTCACCCTTTATGAATGGATCGGAGTTATTTTTGCGCCAGTAATTTGGCTATGGCACGGTCGGGTTTCCCGGTTTCTGTCAGGGGAAGTTTGAATACCGGAACAAAACGTTTGGGACGCCAGTAGGGAGGTAATTGATGTGTGCAGGTCTGTTCTATGTCGTCGGGCAGTTGTCCTTCGGCAAGCAGTACAATGATTTCTCCGAATTTTTCGTCGGGGGCGGAGGTGATCAGGAAAGGAACGGACAGGTGTTCTTTCAATGCGGCCTCTACTTGTTCTATCTGCACTTTTACTCCTCCTGTATTGATCGTGTTGTCTTTTCTGCCTAGAATGCGGAATTGGTTCTGTCCGTTTATCTCGGCTATGTCATTGGTCACCAGTTCTTTTTCGCAAATTTCGGGAGCGTATATCACCAAGGTGTTTTCTTTACTCAGACGGATCTGTATGCTCTCGAAAGGGGTGTACCAGTCTGAAGCTTCAGGACCGTTCAGTCTGCGTAGGGCAATGTGTGACAAGGTTTCGGTCATGCCGTAGGTAGACCATACGGCATGGGGGAAATCTTTTAACGCAGCGTTCAGTTGGGAGTCGATAGGACCGCCTCCGATAATGAGGTGTCTGATTTGTTGCAATATCGCTTTCTCTTCGGGAACTTGCAGTGAGTTATAGACTTGCATGGGGATCATGGCGGCAAAGACGGGTGCTTTTGTCAGGTCTTTTAAAGGATGTCCGGAGGGGGTGACAGGCAGCAAGTCCAGTCCCGCTACCAAGGCACGTATTACCACCATTTTTCCGGCAATGTATTGCAAGGGCATACAAAGCAGGGCGGAATCTTCTTTTTGCAGTCCGAGGAAGGAACAGGTGAGGCAGGCGCTTTCCATCATGCGTTCTTTTTCTACATACAGTTCCTTGGGTTTGCCGGTGGAGCCTGAAGTATGTACCGGCAGGGTGTCTGCCGGGTCAAACCATTCGGAAAGAAAGGAGAAAAGTTCCTGCCGGAAACTTCGGTTGTCGGCAGGGATATTCATTCTTACCATTTCAATTTCCCAGTTGGAGTAGGGGATGCTTTCTATCAGAATGGTCTGTTTGTTTCTATTGGTGCAGAATTTTGTCATTGTTTCAGCCAGTTTAGTAAGTCGGGTTCTTGTTCTTCGGGGTGGAACCAAAGGCAGTCTCCTTCGATGTGAAGCGGATAGTCTATATTGTCGGTAAACAGCAAGCCGGTACCTAGTCCTTGGGGGAGGGCGGGCTGCAAGGTGGCACACCATTGTGCGATGGCATTCAGTCCGATATTGGACTCCAGAGCGGAAGTGACCCATGAGCCGATGCCTCTTTCAGCCGCCAGTTCCATCCATTCTTCGGAGCCGCTGATTCCTCCGTGCAGAGAAGGTTTCAGGATAATGTACTGAGGACGGATGGTTTCCAGCAATTCTATTTTCCGGTCGCGCCGGTTGATGCCTATCAGCTCTTCATCCAGTGCAATGGGAAAGGGGGTGGCGGCACAGAGCCGGGCCATTTCATTCCATTGCCCCGCACGGATGGGCTGTTCGATGGAATGGAGCTGGAATTCGGAAAGACGATGTAACTTTTCGAGGGCATCGGCAGGAGAGAAAGCACCGTTGGCATCTACACGCAGTTCGATTTGGGCTGGGGTGAAATGCCGGCGGATGTGCGCCAGCAGCTCCAGTTCCTTTTCAAAGTCGATGGCGCCTATTTTGAGTTTGATGCAGCGGAAGCCTTGCTGCATCTTTTCCCCGATGCGCCGGTACATCTCGTCAAAGTTTCCCATCCAGATGAGTCCGTTGATGGGGATGCCCTCTTTGCCTTTGCTGAACGGGGTGTGCCAGAATTGCAGGCTGCGTGCCCGGAAATGCAGCAGGGCGGTTTCCATACCGAACAGGATGGACGGATAGGGAAGCAAGGCTTCCCGGTCTATTTCCCCGTTCTTTTCCAAGTTCTTGCAGGCAGTGGCCAACACCTCGTCGTATGAGGGGATATCGTCACAACTCAGGGCAGGGAGAGGGGCACATTCACCCACGCCATAGTGGCGGCTGCCGGTGTCGGTGAGGAGGATGTACCATACATCCCGGGTGGTATATACTCCTCTGGAAGTACCTGCCGGTTGCTTGAAGTGTAATTGTTTTTTTATAATTCGGGTTTGGAACATTCTTATTAGTGATTAGTGGTTAATGGGAAGCAAGGAGGACTATTGGGTTGTCCTCCACCGGAAAAATGAACCACTGATTATGGGAACTTCGGATAATCCTGGAACCGTGGCTTGCGTTTTTCCAAAAATGCCTTTCCTCCTTCCTGTGCTTCCTCTGTCATGTAATACAGCATGGTGGCATCTCCGGCAAGTTCTTGTATGCCGGCTTGTCCGTCCAGTTCGGCATTCAGTCCGGCTTTGATCATACGAAGAGCGAGCGGGCTGTGCTCCATCATCTTTTCTGCCCATGCCACGGTTTCGTCTTCCAGGCGGTCGAAAGGAACGACTGTATTGACCAATCCCATTTCCAGTGCTTCCTGTGCGGAGTATTGACGGCAAAGGAACCATATTTCACGGGCTTTCTTCTGCCCTACGATGCGTGCCAGATAGGAAGAGCCGAATCCGGCGTCGAAGCTGCCTACCTTGGGACCTGTCTGTCCGAAAATGGCATTCTCTGAGGCAATGGTCAGATCGCATACCACATGCAGCACATGACCGCCGCCGATGGCGTAACCGTTTACCATGGCGATGACCGGTTTAGGCAGTGACCGTATTTGCTTTTGTACGTCCAGCACATTCAGACGGGGAACTCCATCTGTGCCGATATAGCCGCCATGACCTTTTACGTGCATATCTCCCCCGCTGCAGAAGGCTTTGTCGCCTGCTCCGGTCAGAACCACTACATTGATATCCTGGCACTCGCGGCAGTAATACAGGGCGTCGCTGATTTCCGAAGTGGTGGTGGGGGTGAACGCGTTGCGGTAACGCGGACGGTTGATGGTGATTTTCGCTATTCCGTTGTAAAAGTCAAACAGAATATCCTGATATTCTTTGATGGTTTTCCATTCTCTTGTTTCCATTATTCATTTTTATTTTTAAGTCCGTGATAATATTCTCTTAACAGGGTGGTGTCTTTTTCCTTGTCGGTAAACACCTCCAGCAGCATGGGTTGCATCCGTGTCTCGGGTGAGGTGAATGGCTGCATCGCTTCTTCCAGCTCTTCTTCTCCGGTCACTTTCATGTAAATAAAGCCGCGTTCTTCCGCCCAGCCTTTGGCGGTGGTGTAATGCTCGGCTGTGATAAACTCCCTGGAACGGCTTGATTTGTCCATTCCAGGCAGGGTATGGAATATTTCTCCTCCTTCGTTATTCAGTAACAGGATGCGGATGTTGGCACCGTAATTTTGATTCCACAGTGCGTTCATGTCATAGAAGAAGCTCAAGTCGCCTATGATGATGAAATTCAGCTTGCTGGAAGCGGCGGCATAACCGATGGCGGTGGACAGGGAGCCTTCTATGCCGTTCACTCCCCGGTTGCAACAGATTTCCACCTGGGGAGGAACTGTAAATAACTGTGCATAGCGCACGGTGGAGCTGTTTGCCAGATGCAGGGCACAGGGTTCGGGCAATGCCCGGATGAGTTTTCCGATAACGGAGATTTCGGAATAAGCAAGGTCCGGCATCGGAATGTTTTTGCAATAGTTTTCCCACATCAGCGGATAATGGGTAGGTTTGTTGTCCAGCAGGAAAGCTATTTTTTCCAAGAACTCAAACGGATCCATCTCGATGACGGTGGTCAGGCAACCGTATAAATCGGCTATCTTCCCGTCGGCGGCAACATGCCAGTGTTCGCGCGGGGGATGATTGCGCAGGTATTTCTTCAATTGTTTGGATACGATGTGTCCGCCGTAGGTAATCAGTATTTCGGGGGCCATGTCTTCCTGGCGTTCCGGTGTCATGGAATAAACGGCGGCGTCGAAATTCTTGATAGGAATGCCGGGGATGGTCTGGTTGCCCAGATGTTCCGTCAGCCAGGCGAAATGTTTATAAAGCGGTTTCACATATTTTTTTTCGAACAGGTAAATCAGATTCATCTGGCCTACCACGACCATGCGCTTGTTGTACTTGTTCAGCCGTTCGATCAGTTCCTTATAGTCACGGTCGTACACGCTCAGTCCCTGATAACGGGTGATGACACGTACTTCGGGAAGTGTTTTGGCGGTAAAGCGGTAAATGGGTTCGGAAATGGGTACATTGATATGTACAGGCCCTTTGCCGTGGTGGGTGGTTTCCAGTATGGCTTCGTTGATAAGGCGGTTGCAAAACCATTCGTCTTCCTCAGTATGTACTTCGGGCAGGTTGACAGACATCTTGACTAACGTTCCGAACACATGGGGCTGGGGCAGGGTTTGTCCGTCCATTTGTCCTATCCAGGCAGCGGGGCGGTCGGCGGAAATGACAATCAGAGGTACTTGTTGGTAAAAGGCTTCGGCTACGGCAGGGTGCAGGTTCAGCAGGGCCGAACCGGAAGTGCAGCATACTGCGGCAGGGCCTCCCCCTTGTAAAGATAGGCCGATGGCAAAAAAACCGGCACTGCGTTCATCGGTTACAGAATAACAAGTGAAGTCCTCTATATTGGCCAGAGTATGTACGATGGCAGCATTACGGCTGCCGGGACAAAGCACTATTTTCCGCACACCGTGCGCTTTGAGAAGTGCCACCAACTGAAGTATGTTCTTTTTGTCTGAATACATTATTCTTCTACTTTAATTGTTTCCATTTATTTACTTATAAAGTCAGGATGAAGGATGCTCCGCATCGTATTCATCTTGTCTCCCGTTTCCATCCATTCCGATTCTACTTCCGAGGAAGCCAGTATTCCTCCTCCTGCATACAGGATGGCTTCACCCGGCTTTATTTCCATGCAGCGCAGATTGACGTAGATATCGGTATGCCCCTCTGTGTCCAGCCAGCCGGTGAATCCGGAATAATAACTGCGGTCGTACCCTTCATTGTCCGGAATAAACCGGAAAGCCTCCTCTTTGGGCAGGCCGCAGACGGCGGGAGTGGGATGGAGTTCTTGCAATAAATCGCCTATATGGTCTGTATTTTTCAACAAGAAATAAAAATCGGTCTTGAGGTGTACCAATTGTCCGGCACGGGCGGTATAAGGACCTTTTTCCGTCATCTTGTTGCCGAATCTTTTGGCGATCCGGCGGATGTAATCAGCCACATAGCCCTGCTCTTCCCGGTTCTTCTTGTCCCAGTCTGTCGGCATCACTTCGTTCTGCATCGGCATGGTACCGGCCAGGGCCACGGTGTGCCATTCTTTGCCGTGTCCGCTTAATAAGATTTCCGGTGTGCTGCCCAGCCAGGTTCCGGAAGCAGGGGTGTGGCATAGGTAAATCATCATGCGCGGATAGTTGTTGCAGGCCCGGACAAAAGCGCCGAGTGGTGAAAAATCATCTCCGATATGTCTGGCGGAAGAACGTGACAGAACCAGTTTCTGGAACCGCTTCTCTTGTAAGGGAGTGATGAAACGCCCGAATGCGCGGGTATATTGTTCTTTATCCGTTTCTTCGGAAACAAAAGGGGAGAGTTCACTTTGCCGGCTTTTGCAGGTGAGCAGGGCATCCGCACATTCCAGTGAAGACAGTGCTTCGCTGATTTCGCTCCAGTCGTATGCGGTGACATCCGGACGGATAAGTACCAAGGGATGTTCCTCCGATATCCGGAAAGGAGCCATGACAAATCCTTTCTTTCCATTCAGTTCCTGAATGTCCGCTAATTGTTCCACATCGCCCGAGGTTTGCAATACCAGGTAGCATTCGTCTGTCCAAGGTAACCGGTAGAGGGCGAAACCGAGGCGGCTGTGTGTCAGGCAATCCAATAATTTTTGCGTATGTATATCTGGTAGATTCATTTCTTTTTCAGTATGAAATTAACGACACGAACAGTAGAAACCAGTTGTCCTTGTGGAGTGGTGATATCTATATTCCATATATGCGAGGATCTGCCGCGGTGAATCAGTTTGCCGGTAGCGAATACTTTGCCTCCGACGGGCACGGCCGACAGATGATTTCCACTTACTTGTACTCCGCAGGCATATTCGCCTTCCCGGCATAGCGACATGGAGCCATGCCCTGCCACAATCTCGGCCAGAGCCAGTGACGCGCCGCCGTTCAACATACCAAAGGGTTGTGAAGTACGATGGTCTACAGGCATTTCGGCATGTACCGCATCCTCGGTGGAGGGTAGAAACCGGATACCCAGATGTTCCGCCATCGAATTCGAATAATCAGGTTTGCAGGTTGTTTCTTCCATCATTTGTATGTCTGTTCTTTTCTATAGGGCTACAAAAATACATAAATTTTAGATGAAAATGTCGTTCATGTTGTTCTTTTAAGAACAAAAACATTCGGGGTTTGTTTCTATTATCGGAATATATTTTTTATTTTGCAAAAAGAACTTGTACAAATGCAACAACGAATGAATAAAACAATAATTTAATACTTATGCTCATTACGATTATTATCCTTGTACTGTCCGCAGTATTTTTTGTAAATGGCAAGATACGGTCGGATCTTGTGGCTCTTTGTGCTTTAGTGGCTTTGTTGATTTTTCAGATATTGACTCCTGACGAGGCTTTGTCCGGATTCTCCAATTCGGTCGTCATTATGATGGTGGGGCTGTTTGTGGTTGGCGGAGCGATTTTCCAGACAGGACTTGCCAAAATGATCAGTTCACACATTCTGAAATTAGCGGGTAAGAGTGAATTGAAATTATTCTTGCTTGTAATGTTGGTGACTTCTGCCATCGGGGCTTTTGTGAGCAATACAGGTACGGTGGCTCTGATGTTGCCTATCGTGGTCAGTCTGGCAGTCAGTGCCAACATGAATCCCAGTCGTCTGCTTATGCCGTTGGCGTTTGCCAGCAGTATGGGAGGTATGATGACACTGATTGGTACGCCGCCCAACCTTGTTATTCAAAATGCGTTGACTTCGGCCGGTTTTCCTCCGCTTTCGTTCTTCTCTTTTTTCCCGGTAGGGATTATTTGTGTGGCAGTGGGTACTTTGGTGTTGCTTCCGCTCAGTAAATGGTTTCTTTCGAAACGGGGGAAAAACGGGGAAGACAATGTTCATTCGGGCAAATCCCTGAAACAGTTGGTGAAGGAATACGGGCTATCCAGTAATTTGTTCCGGTTGAGGGTGGTGGGTGACTCCCGGCTGCATGGAAAGACGATTATAGAGTTGGATATCCGGCGCAAGTATGGATTGAATATACTGGAGGTGCGTCGTGGGGATATGTCACAACACCGCTTCCTGAAAACAATTACTCAGAAGCTGGCCGATCCCGGTACGGTTCTTCAGAAAGAGGATATTCTGTATGTGACGGGGGATTTTGAGAAAATAAAGTTGTTTGCCGAAGATTATCTGCTGGAGATGCTGGACGAGCATACTACCGAAGAAGCGAAAAACTCAGCCAATTCATTGGATTTTTATGACATAGGTATTGCTGAAATCGTTTTGATGCCTTCCTCCAATCTGATAAACCAGACGATAAAGGGGGCGGGCTTTCGTGACAAGTTTAATGTGAATGTACTGGGTATCCGCCGGAAGAAGGAATATTTGTTGCAGGACTTGGGCAATGAGCGGATTCATAGCGGGGATGTGTTGCTGGTGCAGGGTACATGGAACAATATCGCCCGGCTGAGCAAGGAGGATGCCGACTGGGTGGTACTGGGACAACCGCTGGCCGAGGCTGCAAAGGTCACGCTGGATTACAAAGCACCGGTAGCTGCCGTTATCATGGTGCTGATGGTGGCAATGATGGTGTTCGACTTCATTCCGGTAGCTCCGGTGACGGCAGTGATGATTGCGGGTATCCTGATGGTACTGACAGGATGTTTCCGCAATGTGGAGGCGGCTTACAAAACCATTAACTGGGAAAGCATCGTACTCATTGCGGCCATGCTGCCTATGTCGCTGGCATTGGAAAAGACAGGGGCTTCCGAATACATTTCGAACAGTCTGGTCAGTGAACTGGGAACATACGGACCGTTGGCACTGATGGCGGGTATTTATTTCACTACTTCCCTGATGACGATGTTTATCAGCAACACGGCTACCGCAGTGCTTCTGGCTCCTATCGCGATGCAAAGTGCAACGCAGATAGGGGTAAGTCCCGTACCTTTTCTCTTTGCGGTGACACTGGGGGCAAGTATGTGTTTCGCTTCTCCATTCTCCACTCCGCCCAATGCGCTGGTGATGCCCGCCGGACAATATACCTTTATGGATTATGTAAAGGTAGGGCTGCCGTTGCAGATTATTATGGGCATTGTCATGGTGCTGGTACTTCCTTTGCTGTTTCCTTTTTAAGTTGTTTATAATATATGATGCCGATGACGTCCGCTATAAACCATCCGATAGGAATAGACCACCAGATTCCGATGACCCCGATGGCAGGAATGCCGGCAAGCCAATAGGAAAGGGCTACACGGGTTCCCAACGATACCACTGTGAGCACTACGGACATTCCCGGCATACGGATGGCACGATAATATCCGTATAACAGGAACAAAATCCCGATTCCGCAATAAAACGCTCCCTCGATGCGTAAATAACTGATACCGATGTTCAGAATTTCCGTTTCGTGGGGACGGACAAAAATCAGCATCAATGGTTTGGCGAATAAAAAGACCAGAATGGAAATGACCAGAGAGAAGAGAACGGTGGTAATCAAGGCACTTTTCACTCCTTTGCGGATCCGTTCCTCTTTTCTCGCTCCGAAGTTCTGGGCAATAAAGGTGGAAAAGGCATTTCCGAATTCCTGTACCGGCATATAGGCGAACGAGTCTATTTTTATTGCTGCCGCAAAGGCGGCCATGACTACAGTGCCAAAACTGTTGACCAATCCTTGTACCATGAGAATGCCCAGATTCATTACCGATTGTTGTACACAGGTCAGTGCGGAGAACGAAGTGATCTCTTTCAGGCAGTGACGGTCGAAATGCAGGTCGTTGCGGTGTAATCTCAGTTCGGGGTATTTCACGTAGGCATATCCCATAATTCCCAAAGCGGATACTCCCTGTGCGGCTACCGTGGCGATGGCTGCTCCCTTGATTCCCCAATCCAACTGCAAGATAAAGAACAAATCCAGCCCGATGTTCAGTACAACGGAAACCGCCAGAAACCAAAGAGGAGTGACGGCATCTCCTATGGCACGCAGCAATGCCGCATAGAAATTATAGATAAAGGTAAAGCCGATTCCCCAAAAGATAATCCACAAGTAATCATACATCATGCCATAAATATCTTTGGGAATCTGCAATATCCTGAGGATGGGATGAATCCAGACGAAAACCGCTATATTTAGAATCAATGTTACTGTGCCGATCAGCAGGACGGATACATAGATGCTACGGCGTAGGGAATCCGTCCGTCCGGCTCCATATTGCAAGGAAAAAACGGTTCCGCTTCCCATGGACAATCCCAGCAGGATGGAAATAAGGAAAACCATCAGCGTGTAGGCGGAACCGACGGCGGCCAATGCGCCGGAACCTATACATTGTCCTACAATCAGCGTGTCGGCTATGTTGTAACACTGTTGTAGCAGTGAGCCTATAATCATAGGTAAGGTAAAACGTAGCAGAGTGCCGGTGATGCCTCCCTGCGTCAAGTCTATTTTAGATAACATGATGTGTGTCTGTTCGATTCAATTTCTTATTTATTTTGAAATTTATTGCGAAGGTAGGGAATAAAATATCAAACAACAATAGAGATTGTCTATTTAATACCCGGAATGTTCTTTCTCCTTAAAAAGAGTTAACTTGATAATATTTTCCATAGGAAACTTTTTATTATAAGAAATATCATGTATGTTTGCATAAAGTTTCCATTGGAAAATATTAAATCAAATAAAATAGTTCGATTATGAAGTATATAGTAATAGGAGGCGTAGCAGGAGGTGCAACTGCTGCCGCACGTATCAGAAGAAACACGGAACAGGCGGAAATCATTTTGTTCGAGAAGGGAGAATACATTTCGTATGCCAATTGTGGTCTGCCTTATTATATAGGAGGTGTGATTGCGGAGCGGGAAAAATTGTTTGTACAGACTCCGGAGGCTTTCGGGAAACGTTTTAACATAGATGTGCGTACCCGGTCCGAGGTAATAGCCATCCATTCTGCCGATAAGACAGTGGATATTCGTACTTCCGACGGGAAAACTTATACGGAGAGTTATGACAAATTATTGCTTTCTCCGGGTGCGTCGCCTGTTCGTCCTCCCTTGCCGGGCATTGACAATGAAGGAATTTTTACCCTACGTAATGTGAATGATACCGATGCTATCAAGAGTTACTTGCAGCAGCATAAGGTGAAACGGGCGGTAATCATCGGGGCCGGATTCATCGGGTTGGAGATGGCGGAGAATCTGCAGGAAGCCGGTGCGGAAGTGGCGGTTGTAGAGATGGCAAATCAAGTCATGGCTCCTATTGATTTCTCTATGGCTTCTTTGGTGCACGAGCATTTGTTGCAGAAAGGAGTGCATCTCTACCTGGAAAAGGCGGTGGCTTCTTTCGAGCGCACGGTCAACGGACTGGAGGTTATTTTTAAATCGGGCGAAAGGCTGCCTGCCGATATGGTGTTGTTATCCATCGGGGTACGTCCCAATACCTCATTGGCGACAGAGGCCGGACTGGAGATAGGGGAGATGCGCGGCATTAAGGTGAACGATTACTTGCAGACTTCCGACGAGCATATTTATGCGGTGGGCGACGCTATCGAGTTCCGTCATCCGCTGACTGATAGACCGTGGTTGAATTATCTGGCTGGTCCGGCCAACCGTCAGGCGCGTATTGTGGCAGATAACATGGTTTTTGGAAATAAGGTTACATACGAAGGGGCTGTCGGTACTTCCATTGCCAAAATTTTTGATATGACTGTCGCTGCTTCAGGCCTTCCGGCAAAGCGGTTGAAACAGGCAGGCATTGATTATTTGTCGGCAACCATCCATTCCGGTTCCCATGCGGGATATTATCCCGATGCTTTACAGATGTCCATTAAAATAACCTTCTCTCCTGTGAACGGGAAATTACTTGGAGCGCAGATTGTGGGGTATAACGGAGTGGACAAACGTATTGACGAATTCTCGCAAGTGATTAAGCATAACGGAACTGTATATGACTTGATGGCTTTGGAGCAGGCATACGCTCCTCCTTTCTCTTCGGCAAAAGATCCTGTAGCAGTAGCCGGATATGTAGCCGGAAATATACTGAGCGGAAAGATGAAGCCTCTTTATTGGCGCGAGTTGCAGGCTGCCGATTTGAGTAAAGTTACGTTGGTTGATGTCCGTACTCCCGATGAATTTGCACTCGGTGCTTTGAAGGGGGCTGTCAATATTCCTTTGGATGATATGCGCGAAAGGATGAAAGAGATTCCTCAGGATAAGCCGGTCTATTTGTATTGTGGAGTGGGGTTGAGAGGGTATCTGGCTTCTAATATATTGTTACAGAATGGCTTTGGGGAAGTAAGGAATTTAATAGGAGGTTTGAAACTGTATAAAGCGGCAACGGCTCCTCTGCCCAAGCCGAAGGAGTTCTCAAATTCCGGATCTTCAAGTTCTGATTCTTCAAAAGTTGATCATTCTGAACACAGTAAAGATTCTGCTGAAGCTTATACTATTGCCTCTTCCGTCATTCCTTCTATGAAAGCAATAAAAGTGGATGCTTGTGGCATATCTTGTCCCGGTCCTATCATGAAGCTGAAGAAGAGTATGGAAGAACTGGCGGACGGCGAACGTCTGGAGATTGTCGCTACGGATGCCGGTTTCCCCCGCGATGCCGAAGCATGGTGCCAGACTACCGGGAACCGTTTTGTCTCAGTAAAGTCAGGAGCAGGAAAGTATGAGGTAATTGTTGAGAAAAGTACTCCGCAATCTTCTTCCTCGGAGGTTTGCCGGGAGGATAAAGGGAAAACTTTTATTCTGTTCAGTGACGACCTGGACAAAGTTTTAGCTACTTTTGTACTCGCAAACGGTGCGGCGGCTACGGGAAAGAAGGTGACCATCTTCTTTACTTTCTGGGGGCTGAATGCTATCAAAAGATTGGACAAGCCTGCGGTGAAGAAAGATATCTGGGGGAAGATGTTCGGCATGATGCTGCCTTCCAGTTCTTTAAAGTTGAGATTGTCTAAAATGAATATGGGTGGAATGGGAGCCAGGATGATGCGATATATCATGAATAAGAAAAATATCGACTCACTGGAATCTCTGCGTACTCAAGCCATTCAGAACGGAGTGGAATTTATTGCTTGCCAGATGTCAATGGATGTAATGGGTGTGAAACGTGAGGAATTGCTGGATCATGTGACTATTGGCGGAGTGGCAACCTATATGAACCGTGCCGAACAGGCGAATGTAAACTTGTTTATTTAAATTTGCATGGAGAAAATAAAATCAATATGTGTCATGAGAGAGCTGTTCAAGGCTCTCTCTGAACTTGAAACCCGCTTGATGGAACAATATGGAGTGTCATTGAATGAGGCAATGGCACTTTGTTGCATTGGCGGAGATACGCTGACAGCCAGTGTGATATCGGAAAACACAGGTCTGTCTGCTTCGCATACTTCTAAAGTCATCCGTTCCATTGAAGAGAAAGAATTAATCGTCCGTAATTTGGGGGATAAGGATAAACGGCAGATGCATTTTACTTTATCCGATAAAGGGCGTGAATGTTTGGAAGCGCTGAAAGCAAATGAAATAGAAATACCGGAACTATTAAAGCCATTGTTTAAATAAACCCTTCTCTTTTCCATTTGTTTATTCCGGATATGAAACTGGAGAAATGGAAAAACAAGTGGAAGGAGTGGAGCAATCTGCGCAAATGGCAAATATGGAAACTGAAGCTGATTGATGCCCGTCTGTATTTCGTGAGCATATTCGTGGGGCTGCTTACGGGACTGGTTGCTGTGCCTTATCACTATCTTCTCTGGTATTTCTTTGATGTGCGGAAAACTTTTTTCACGGCGCATTATCCGTGGTATTGGCATGTATTGTTGTTTTTTATCTTATGGGGGATTCTGATCTTTGTCGCTTCTTTGGTAAAACGTATGCCATTGATAGCCGGAGGCGGTATTCCTCAGACACGTGCGGCCAATAACGGTCGTATCCGTTATGAGCATCCTTTTAAGGAACTGGTGGCCAAATTCTGCGGAGGTGTGTTGGCTCTCAGTGCGGGGCTGTCCTTGGGACGCGAGGGGCCGTCTGTTCAGATAGGGTCTTATATAGGAACACTTATCTCCCGTTGGGGACATATCCTGAAAGGGGAACGGAAACAATTGCTGGCTGCCGGAGCCGGTGCGGGCTTGTCTGCCGCTTTTGCCGCTCCGTTGTCTTCTTCTTTGCTGGTAATAGAATCCATCGAGCGTTTTGATGCGCCTAAAACCGCCATTACTACCTTGTTGGCCGGCGTGGTAGCCGGAGGAGTGGCTAGTTGGATGTTCCCCACGACTCCTTATCATCTGATTAGTGCGGTCGTTCCCGGTTTATCTTTTATCCGTCAGGCAGAGCTTTATATTATCTTTGCCGCCCTTATGGCTGTCATTGCAAAGTTTTATTCGCTCATCGTTCCTTTCTTTCAAGAAAGGATACCTGCCATGAAACTCTCCATTCCTGTCAAGATGTTGTATTTATTGATCATAGCTTATGCCATATCGTTAACAGAGACGAATCTGACAGGTGGCGGAGAGCAGTTTTTGATGATGCAGGGAATGAATGGAACTCATGATATCCGGTGGCTTACTATCATGATGCTTATTCATTTTGTTTTTACGCTGTTTTCTCTTTCTTCGGGTTTGCCGGGAGGAAGTTTCATTCCTACCTTGGTTACGGGAGGATTATTGGGACAAATCTTCGGGTTGGTATTGGTACAGCGCGGATGGATAGGGTATGAGAATGTGAGTTATATGATGCTGATCGGGATGGTGGCTTTTTTGGTGGCTGTGGTGCGTACCCCTTTGACTGCCATTGTCCTGATAACGGAGATTACCGGTCATTTCGAGGTGTTCTATCCTTCCATCGTGGTAGGTGGGTTGACTTATTATTTCACCGAATTGTTACAGATAAAACCTTACAATGTATTGCTGTATGACAGGATGTTCCGTAGCCATAATCCGGAGTCTTCCGAAGAGGCTGGTGCCCGCTATCATCTTTTTGTCGAGATAATGGATGGGTCTTATTTTGACGGAAAGGAAGTGGATACATTGGCTTTACCTAATCATTGTATCATTCGTAGTATACATCGGAATCGTAAAAACTTACTTCCTCAGGGGCAAACCCTGGTTCCCGGTGATCAAGTGGAGATAGAAATGGATGCGCAGGATATAGAAAAATTATACGAACCGTTGGTCAGTATGGCAAATATCTATTAAATTTGCCGTATGAAAAAGAAATTCCAGCTTGAAGTTCCGGGAGGAGCCGACAAAGTGTTGCTTCATACTTGTTGTGCTCCTTGTTCATCAGCCATCATAGAGTGCTTGATGCAGCATGGTGTCACTCCGGTTATCTATTATTGTAATCCCAATATTTATCCGTTGGAGGAATACATTATCCGCAAGGACGAATGTACGCGGTATGCCCAGTCCTTGGGATTGGAAATTATAGATGCCGATTATGATCATGATGCCTGGCGTTGTCGAATGGCAGGAATGGAGCAAGAGCCTGAAAGAGGAGGCCGTTGCTTGCGTTGTTTCAAGATGCGACTGCAGGAAACCGCACGTTATGCCCACGAACATGGATTCCCGGTTATCACTACTACGCTTGCTTCCAGCCGTTGGAAAAGTTTGGAACAGATAGAGGAAGCGGGCCGATATGCTACGGCTCCTTATCCGGATGTCACTTATTGGGAACAGAACTGGCGTAAAGGTGGATTGAGTGAGCGTCGCATTGCTATCATTAAGGAATATAATTTTTATAATCAGCAATATTGTGGCTGTGAGTTCAGTATGCGGAAAGAAGAAAAGGGAGGATGACGGGAATGAAGATGTTCAAACTGTGGATGGTTGTGATGTTATTGGGACTCTTGTCCGTTGTCTCAGAGGCGCAAGAAGACATAAATAATGCCATTAATGTACAGTTGGAGTATCTGAAAAAGTATCCTAAAGACAAAGACGCGCTTCGGAAAGTTAGTTTTCTCTATCTGAATAAAGCAGATTATGATCAGGCTATCTTTTATGGTCGACAATTGTTTGAGATGGGTTATAATGAACGGGATTACAATGGCGCTGTAATTTATTCTCATATTTGTCTGGGGCAGGCCCATATGATGAAGGGAAATGTAAAGGAGGCTTATAGTCATTTAGGGCAGGCCAGGCTGATAGGTGAAAGTAATAAAAATGATTCCGCCTTATGTTCCGTATATAATGGGCTGGGACTTTATGCATCGAATGTCCAAAAAGACTATTATCGTTCACTTACTTATTTCTTCAAAGGAGTTGAAGCTGCAAGATGTTGTCATTATGACAGACTCTATTCCATTTTGCTTTCTAATATTGCCGGTATTTATTATTTGAAAAATGATAGCACAGGATTGAAATCTTACTTGGGAGTACAGGCTATTTAGGGGAGCCGGAGATATACCTTTCTTTATTTTTAGATTATGCAAACTAACGGTGTAGATTTAATATACCTATAGGCTTTTCAAACTGAGCACTGCGATTAGGGAAGATATTTTCAGACTATACAGATAAAGATGTGGTTCGTGTTAAACTGGCACTTTGGTATAATGAAATTGAGGAGTTTGGCTATGATACATTTACCACGGTTGCAAATTCCATTGAGAATCATTACGAACGGATATTAAACTACTTTGTAAACAGAAGAACAAATGCTGCTGCGGAAGCTTTTAATGCAAAAATTAAAGCATTTAAGGCTTCATTTTGTGGAGTAGTAGATAAGAGGTTCTTTCTGTATGGATTACAAAGGTCTATGCATAAAGGGGAATTAGCAAAGATTAATCCCCCAAGAATTATAACTGATTCCTTATACCGACATACCCTGCACAAAGCAGGGCTACCAAATAAAAAAGCCATCGATTTATCGATGGCTTTTTTATTTGGTAGCCCGTGGGGGAATCGAACCCCCCTTTCAAGAATGAAAATCTTGCGTCCTAACCGATAGACGAACGGGCCATCCTTTTTATCGAGGATTTCTCTCTCGATTGCGGATGCAAAGGTAGTGACTTTTTTTGAATTTGCAAACATTTCCCAAACTTTTTTCTAAACTTTTTGTTCATAGTCCATTGAATTGACTATTTACCTAAACTTAACTTTTATGAAAAGTATCTTTAAATCAATGAGTTGCCTTGTATTGGGCGCAATGATTGTTACGCCGATGTTTGCGCAACAAAAAAAACTTTATCCGGAGCTGGAAGGACCGGGACCTGTTGTTATTATCTCAAAAGATAAAAATGGCAAGGAAGAATTAATCAATGTATTTGAAGAAACGCAACGTCCGCATTTCCATGATCCCCGTGCTCCTCGTTTTTTACTTACTGACCAACAGGGAAAGTTTGCATTGGGTATCGGTGGTTATTTGAAAACTACAATGGAATATGATTTTAATGGGATAGTGGATGACGTTGACTTTATCCCTGCACTCATTCCGCAACCGGGATCCACGTCTGTCCGTAATCAGTTCCAGATGGATGCAAGCACTTCCACTATCTTTTTAAAGTTGGTGGGGAGAACCAAGCATTTGGGTAACTTCATCGTTTATACAGCCGGAAACTTCCGTGGAAGTGGAAAGACTTTTGAATTGCAGAATGCTTATTTATCCTTCCTGGGCTTTACTATGGGGTATGATACCGGATTGTTTATGGACCTTGCCGCAGCTCCTCCGACTATTGATTTTCAAGGACCTGACGGGATGACTTTCTATCGCGCCACCCAGTTGCGTTATGAAGCCAATGTGATGAAAGGTTTGAAAGTGGGTGTCGGTGTGGAAATGCCGTCAGTAGACGGTACTCCGGCACAAGATGTGAGAATCGGTAAGCAGAGGATGCCGGATATTCCTGCCTATGTACAGTATTCTTGGGCAAAGGCTAGTCATATACGTGTGGGAGGAATCTTGAGAAGTATGACTTATGAGGATCAAGTGAATAATAAGGCAAAGTCATTGACCGGTTGGGGGATACAGGCATCGGGGACAGCAAGACTGGGTGGTTTCCAGCTTTACGGACAATATACTTATGGTAGAGGTATTGCTCAATATTTGAATGATATCAGCAACTTGAATGTAGATATCGTTCCTTTGGCCGATGAGTCCGGACGTATGCAGGTACTGCCCATGAAAGGATGGTATGCCGGATTACAGTATAATTTCTCGAAACGGGTATTCGCATCGGCTACGTATAGCCAGTCACGTCTGTTTACAGAAGATTGCTATGCTCACTTTAATGAAACTCAGTATAAAAAAGGTCAGTACCTGGTTGCAAATGTATTCTGGAATGTAAGTCATAACTTGCAGGTAGGTGCGGAATATCTTCATGGTTGGAGAGAGAATTTTAATGATGTGAACCGTGAAGCAAACCGTATAAACTTGAGTGCGCAATATAATTTCTAACTTATTTTTCCTATCTTTGTGTCTATCAATAATGGAAAGAGAATGAAAAAAATAGGTGCACATGTATCCGTAAGCGGGGGCGTGGAAATGGCCCCCGTTAATGCATTAGGGATAGGAGCGGACGCATTCGCTCTTTTTACAAAGAATCAGAGGCAATGGATTGCAAAACCTTTGTCTGTCGAGAGTGTTACTCTGTTTAAAGAAAACTGCGAGAAAGAAGGTTTTGATGCCCGGTATGTTCTTCCTCATGACAGTTATCTGATAAATTTGGGACATCCTGACGAGGAAGGGCTGGAGAAGAGTCGTGCAGCATTTTTGGACGAAATGCAGCGTTGCGAGCTTTTAGGATTGAAAATGCTGAATTTTCATCCCGGAAGTCATTTGAACAAGATATCCATAGAGAAGTGTCTGGACAGGATTGCCGAGTCTGTCAATATGACTTTGGATAAGACGACCGGTGTGACTGCTGTGATTGAGAATACGGCCGGACAGGGAAGTAATGTGGGAAATGAATTCTGGCATTTGAGATATATTATAGATAAGGTAGAGGATAAATCTCGTGTGGGAGTTTGCCTGGATACTTGCCATACCTATACCGCCGGTTATGATATTGTGAATGAATATGACCGGGTCTTTACCGAGTTTGATGAGGTAGTGGGGAGAAACTATTTGTGTGCCATTCACTTGAATGACTCAAAGAAACCATTGGGTAGCCGGGTAGACCGTCATGACAGTATCGGAAAGGGGCTGATTGGTATTGATTTCTTCCGCCGCTTTATGCAGGATTCCCGTTTTGACAATATGCCCGTTATTCTTGAAACTCCCGATGACACCATTTGGCGGGACGAGATTAAAATGCTTCGCAGCTTTGAACCATAGTTTGTGGCTGGATGAAAACATATTTAAGGAATTCAGCTATCATTTTGCTTGTAAGAGCGAGGCTTGCTCGCCCGAAAATAGGCTGATTTGCATATTCTCCCAAGATCGTGCCCGTTAGTTCGGGCAGGCAAAAAAACTTATATTCGTCAATCTGAGTTGGCAAATAGTATTTTCACCACCGTAGGGGCAGGCTCGTGTATCTGCCTGATAGTACGAAAGCAGTTGCAGGTTCTCTTTCCAAAGTATGACCGACCGTGGTCTTGTAAGCAGCTTCTTGACGATAAAGTCGGGAGAGAAGCGGAACTCTGGAGGAGCCTGCAGACTGTTATCTAAAACTTATAAAATGAAGAAACCGACCCTTTTGGGTCGGTGTTCTACGGTAGATGTTTTTCCTTTGCTTGACGGCTATGAGGCAATCCCTGCCCCTACAGCTGAATACATGACAGCACTATCGGACTTTCGGCATCTCCTCATTTACTTGAAATCCGTGCCATACTCCAACCAAAATACCATTGCCCAATCCTGGTCATTGGCAAACGGGTCATAAAGATGAGCTTTTTGTCCGTTCACTTTGTCCGGATAGATAAAGGCGCAGCTTCCTCTTCCGTCTTCGGTGAAGAGGCATAGATTGTTCCGGAAAATATTCAAGGCCCGTTCTGTATATTCTTGTTTTCCGGTCGCTTTGGCATAAAGACGGAAGGCAATACCCGATAAAGTGCTCCAGTAATGTGGGAAGGTATCTCCCCAAATCCGGTCTTTTCCAAACCAATAACCATCCCAGTGACGAATAGCGATGTCATAAAGGTGGAAACTGGGCTGTTTTCCGCCAAATGATTCTAATAAAGGAAGCTGGCTTTCGGCCCCTTTCAGATATTTTTCATCCCCGGTGAGCATATATACATTCAGCAGATGGATAATGGACGGAGCTACGATGCTCTGTTCGTAATTGACTTCGGAGGTCGGATAATTAGGCCCGTTTTCACAAAATACGTCTGCCATTGATTTGAAATCGTTCAGCAGAGTGTCCGCTTCGGCAGTAAATCCGTTTTCTTTCAATAGAGTATAGCCGTAGGTCGGGATATTGATGCAATAAAAACCATGCTTGAAATAACGGACCAGTGCACGCAGTGTGCCGTACCCGTCTTTCAGATATTGTTTATTGCCTGTGGTGCGGAACATGGTAAACCAGAAATCGGCTACCCACGGATAGTTGTATCCCCGGTTCTTGCTCTTGAAGTCTACGGTGGAATTGGTTGTGTAGTCCGGTTTCTGGATGCGGCGGATGAAAGATACGTAGTTGTTCAGGGCATCCATTAATTTTTTGTCGGAAGTACGTTGGTATTGTAGAGCCAGCAGAATCCCCATAGCTACCCTTTCTCTGGCTTCGTCGCAGTCAGAGCGTTTGCTGCCACTTTCTCCGTTGATGTAAAGGGATTCGGTATCGTTGTCATAAACAATGAAGGCACCGCTTCTAGGGTCACCGGGCTTGATGAACTGTTGGTGTCCGGCAATGAACTGACACCGGTGGTTGACCAGGCTGTCAAAGTTGCTGACGGCAAGACACTCTACCGACGTTTGCTTTCCGTTCCCGTAAGCCAGTGTGAAAATCTTCTCTCCGGGTTCATTTATTATGGTGGTATAATTGATGTTGTCACCGCTTACTTCTGCCACTTCTTTACCGTTCAGCAATAGCTTGCCTTTCAGTGAGGGGCAGTTGCTTTTGAACGAAACATTTATTTTTTCGCCTGTTTCTACTACATAACGGTCTGCTGAGGCTATGATCAGACCGTTGTCTATGGCTTTTGCTTGGAATTCATCCCAGTTGTCCGCCGATAGGAGTAACCATTGTATGGTATAACATTCTCCCGGCTTTAAAGTCTTGTCCTGTGGATTAAGTTGGAAAACACCGCGGAAGTTGGAGCTTCCTTTTTTCTGCGAGCGCTCCCTCACTTCATAGCCTTTAATGGCACCTTCTTCCATAATCAGTCCCAATCCGCCGGGGGCTCCGCTCATCCGGGTGCAATAGACATAGGCTTCATTTCCTCCTGCCCATATATGTGCATTGCAACGGGCTTCGTAGCAAGTCCGGGCATCCGGATAATTGTCATTGAAAGGTGTGTTGATGGCAATGTCCTGTAAGTCGGCGTCTTTTTCTCCGGTGTTTGCGAATTCGTAGGATTCTACCAGGTTCCCGTCCCTGTTCCATTTTCGGGCTACGTTTATTTCTATGTCACCTGTCTGGTATTTCACGGTCATGTGATGGCTCGTGTCATGTTTTTTTGTCGGGATATTCCAGGAGTATTCAGTGCCGTTTATCCGAAGATGTCCCAATCCCCATCCATAGCGGGAGTCCACCCATTCGTATTGTGTTCCATCCGTACGCAGGATCCAGTTCATGGAAGTGTCGCTTGTCAGATAAAGTCCGCTTAGCGCCCCTGTTTGTGAGTCGGCTTTGAACGTGATGTTTTTAGGGTAGCTACAACTGCCTAGTGCAATTAATGCCAAAGGTAATGCAGCATACAAGAAAAGCTTCATGATGTTTTTCATACTTATTTGGATTATTGATGTAACTGTGCAAAGAAAGGAATAAAAAGGGAAATTAATTTGTACTTTTCATACATAATCCTGTAAAATAGTTCATTTTCTTTATAAACAGGCTTGAAGTGCCTGTTATTTTGTGGTTTTGAATCATTTTTTAGGTGCGGGTTGTGCGGGATAACGCGGATTTTTTCTTATGATAACATGAGTTTATTATAAGACTAGCTTATAACTGACAGGAATATGAGCAAGACTGATATTGAATTTTAATAATCCTTTTGTCATTTAACTCAAAACCATCCTGTAACGAGTTATTTCTTATATCGAACTTATGTTAATGTTATATCCCGCCGGTAGAGTGGTTTGTGTCTTTCATTGTATGGTTAAGCCTTTTCTATCCTATCCCTAAGCTTAAACGAACGTATCCTTTCTATCTCCATAGCCTTTGGAGTTAACTCCCAAGCTTATGGAGATAACTCCAAAGGCTATGGAGTTAACTCCGCAAGTTTGGGAGATAGAAGTTGTCAGTAAAAGAACCCTTAACCTGAAGGATACAACCGCTTAGCTTGCCGTAGTTTATAGGATAATATATCCTTTCCGTATCCTTCGTTTATTTTATGTCCTGATTACATGTCTTTTATTTCATCCAAGTTCTTCTGGATATCTTCGTCTTTTAACTCATAATTCATCAAGTTACCTGCCAGGTATTGGTCGTATGAGGCCATATCAATCAGCCCGTGACCTGAAAGGTTGAACAGGATCACTTTCTCTTCACCGGATTCTTTGCACTTGTTCGCCTCGCGTACAGCGGCGGCGATGGCATGGCACGATTCGGGAGCCGGAATGATTCCTTCTGCTTGTGCGAACAAACAACCAGCCTGGAAGGATTCTAATTGCTGGATATCAACCGCTTCCATCAGATTGTCTTTCAATAATTGTGAAACGATGACACCTGCACCGTGATAACGGAGACCTCCCGCATGGATATTGGCCGGAGAGAAATTATGCCCCAGTGTAAACATGGGCAGCAACGGGGTATATCCGGCTTCGTCGCCAAAGTCATACTGGAATTTACCACGGGTCAGTTTCGGGCACGAAGCCGGTTCGGCAGCAATGTATCGGGTTTGTTTCCCATTCAGGATAGTGTGGCGCATAAAGGGGAAGCAGATTCCTCCAAAATTGGAACCGCCACCAAAGCAACCGATAATCATGTCGGGATATTCGCCTGCCATTTCCATTTGCTTTTCGGCTTCCAGACCGATAACCGTTTGATGCAGTGTGACATGGCTTAATACCGACCCTAGTGTATATTTACAGTTGGGAGTGCTCATTGCCAGTTCGATAGCTTCGGAGATGGCTGTTCCCAGTGAACCTTGATAATTGGGATTACGGGTAATGATATCCTTGCCGGCACGGGTAGACATGGATGGAGAGGCGGTGACCGTTGCTCCGAATGTCTGCATGATGCTGCGGCGATAGGGCTTCTGATTATAGCTGATCTTTACTTGATAAACGGCAGCTTCCAGCCCGAATACCTTTGCGGCATACGATAGAGCGGCGCCCCATTGTCCGGCACCGGTTTCTGTAGTGACATTGGTTACGCCTTCTTCCTTGCAATAATATGCCTGGGCCAGAGCCGAGTTCAGTTTGTGGGAGCC
Organism: Phocaeicola sp. GP0067; assembly: GCF_031119655.1. Lineage (NCBI taxonomy): Bacteria > Pseudomonadati > Bacteroidota > Bacteroidia > Bacteroidales > Bacteroidaceae > Phocaeicola > Phocaeicola sp. GP0067. The sequence goes on along the minus strand of NZ_JAVHZY010000028.1, from coordinate 27,501 downwards.
GATGGGGCTGACACTTTCATTTTTGAAATAAATATGTGCGGGAGTCCCTAGTGCTTTTTCCAGTCCGTAGGCACGTACCAATGGTGTGCTGCGATAGTATTTGTACATTTCACGCACTGCTTCGGGAATTTCAATCCATGCGTCTGTCTGGTTTAATTCCTGTTTGCAAAGTTCTTTGGCAAAAATGGGGTAGAGGTCTTCCGGTTTCAGCGCTTCTTTGGTTTTAGGGTTCAACGGCGGCATGGGTTTGGTCTTCATGTCTGCCTGTATGTTGTACCAGTATTTAGGAATTTCATCCTCTGGTAAGATAAAACGTTTCTGTTTTGTGCTCATAATCTTTCAATTTAATAGTTTTGCGGTCAAAATTAGGTAAAAAAAAGTATTCCTTACTAATTTTCAACTGCTTTTTTGTCGGGAACAATAAAAAAAGGGATGTCAGAGTAAAAATGCGAAGTTATTTGTTATTATAGGCAGAGATGTGAATATTTTGATTAAGTTTGTTTTCTGTTAATGCAAGATGATATCGACATGGAACCTTTACACAAACTATTTATCTATCGTAAGAAGTTAGTAAAACCGTACATAGAGCGATTGCTGAAATGGATGGACGGGATAACTTATATGATGTCGGCCTTGTTCATCCTTACATTGGTTTATGAGCATGGATTTCTTATTTCTTTTGAAGAAATGGAGATGATAAACACGCTGTATCATTTTGTCTGGATTGTTTTTCTGGTTGATATTTCCCTGCATCTTTTATTAAATTACTCGGATACCAAGCGGAAGTACCGGGGACTGGCATGGATACTGAGTCTGATGCTTTATCTGACTTTGATTCCAGTTATTTTCCATGAACCGGAGGTGCAAGGGGGAATTCATGATTTCTGGTCTTTTTTCCACAGTCGTTTATATCATGTGGTGCTGCTCACTTTGCTTTCGCTGCTGCAATTGTCTAATGGGATAGTCCGGCTGCTGGGCAGGCGCACCAACCCGTCTTTGATCTTTGCATCCAGTTTTCTCATATTTATTCTGATAGGGGCAGCGTTACTGATGCTTCCGCGTGCCACTTATCATGGCATTTCCTTTATCGATGCTCTGTTTACCGCTACCAGTGCCATTTGTGTCACGGGGTTGGTTTCGGTCGATGTCTCTTCTACATTCACGTCCGAGGGGTTGTTCATCATTATCATGCTGATACAAATCGGCGGTTTGGGAGTCATGACCCTGACCAGTTTCTTTGCCATGTTTTTTATGGGGAATACTTCGCTCTACAATCAGTTGGTGGTCCGTGATATGGTAAGCTCGCAGTCACTCAGTTCGCTGCTTTCCACCTTATTATATATATTAGGGTTTACCTTGGTGATAGAGGCTGCTGGGATGGGGGTTATTTTTTTAAGTATACATGGCACTATGGGCATGGATATTGAGGAAGAACTGGCTTTTTCTGCTTTCCATTCCATCTCTGCCTTTTGCAATGCCGGATTCTCTACTTTGTATGGAAACTTAGGTAACGAACTGGTACTTCATAATCATAACTTGCTATATATCACTATCTCTTTCCTGGTTATTTTGGGAGGTATAGGTTTCCCGATTCTGGTAAATCTGTATGAAACGGTTTCTTATGAAAGCAAGCGCTTGTATCACCGTTATGTCAAAAAGAATAAGAGGACAATCCGTAAAATACATTTATATAACCTGAATACCCGTATCGTATTGATTATGACGGCTATCTTGCTAGTGACGGGTACTGTGGCCATTGTTGTTTTCGAATGGAATCATGCTTTTGCGGGAATGACGGCTACAGAGAAATGGGTGCAGGGCTTTTTTAACGCAACTTGTCCCCGTACGGCAGGATTTTCAAGTGTGGGCATGACTACTTTCAGTGTGCAGACGTTGCTGCTGATGGTGGTGCTGATGATGATTGGCGGCGGTACGCAGTCTACGGCCGGTGGTGTGAAGGTGAATGTGTTTGCTGTAGTCATGTTGAACTTGCGTGCTATTCTTATAGGTGCCGATAAAGTCAATATTTTCAACAGGGAGTTATCTCATGATTCCATCCGGCGTTCTAATGCCACATTGATTCTTTATCTGCTGATTGTTTTCGCGGGTATCTTCGGTTTAAGCATTCTAGAGCCGCAGGCTTCAGTGATGGCGTTGGTTTTTGAGTGTACTTCGGCACTCAGTACGGTAGGTTCAAGCCTGGATCTGACACCTACTTTGGGAAGTGACAGCAAACTGATTGTCATTGTTCTGATGTTTATCGGACGAGTAGGGGTGCTTACTTTGATATCCAGCCTTATTAAACAGAAAAAAATAACAAAATATAAATATCCGAGTGATAACATCATAATCAACTAGTTATGAAATACATTATTATTGGTTTAGGAAATTACGGCGGAGTGTTGGCCGAAGAGCTTTCCGTATTGGGACATGAGGTGATAGGAGTGGATACAAACGAGCATCGTGTGGATGTGTTGAAGGACAAAATCGCGACTTCTTTTATTATTGATGCTACGGACGAACAATCGCTCAGTGTGCTGCCACTGAAAGATGTGGATGTGGTTATTGTTGCTATCGGCGAGAATTTTGGTGCTTCTGTGCGTGTGGTGGCACTGCTGAAAAAGAAAGGAGTGAAACATATCTATGCCCGTGCGGTAGATGATGTGCATAAGACCGTGCTTGAGGCTTTTAATTTAGATAGTATTCTGACACCGGAGAAAGAAGCGGCACGGAGCTTGGTTCAGTTGTTGGATTTACACGTCAATGTGGAGTCTTTTCAGATTGACGAGGAACATTATGTGATGAAGTTCAAACTTCCTTCTTGTTTTGTAGGCTATAAGGTGAGTGATCTGTCATTAGAAACGGAATTCAATATAAAAATCATTGCATTGATAAAAGGGGAGAAAGTGCTGAACGGTTTGGGTATTTCGATATTGGAGCATCAGGTGGAGAATCATTTTGAGGAAAATTATGAGTTGGAGGAGGAAGATCAGTTGGTCTGCTATGGGCTTTATAAGAATTTTATGGATTTTTGGAAGGCGTTGTAGCAGGAATGCCTTTCAAAGAAAGAATATTTTTTTCTAAGTGAGATTAAACCTTTTCTTTTGGGTTTAGTCTAACTTAATAAATAATTTAGTTTAGTTTTTAGTTTTCTCTGAAGGCCGGCCAATGTGATATTGCCCGGTTTTCGCTTTTTATGGAGGTTTTCTTGTGAGTGTCCGTTACTTTTTGTTACTTTGTCACCTAGAAATCGAGATTTAGATGAAACAGATATATTTTTTATTTGTCGTTTTGCTGGTTGTAATGACCGCTTGCGGAGGTAAGAAAGAGGCTTCCGTTGATGCAGAACAATTGATGTTCCAAATAGACAGTGTGGATCATGTGACAGGTTTGCAGCGTATGCAGGTTTCACGTATTGACCAGCATATTGTCAGTGGCGGAAAAAAATATAATTTGTTTATAGAGCGTGCTCCCAGTGATTCTCTGCCTTCAGTCAAAAGTGACTTGGGAATTTTTGCCGACAATCGTATTATCGTTAGAATTTCCCGTGAAAATGGGAGCCGGGTCTTTGCCAAAACTTTTACCAAGCAAAGTTTCTCTGGATTCGTAAGTGCTGATCATCTCCGTCATTTTATATTGGAGGGCGTGGTATTTGATGAAGAGAAGACCCGTGAGGGAAAAAATATCATATTGGCTGCCAGTGTGAGTTATCCTCAGACAGATTTGTATATTCCTTTCTCCATCACTATTACTCCTGAAGGAAAAATGAGCATATCTAAAAATGAGGATATGGAGGAGCTTCCTCCCATGTTGGGAGACAGCCTTAATTAAATCTAAAATACAGGAATAATTTTTCGCGTCATAATCTTTTTAGGCGGTTAGTTGTTGGTATGGCATTAACTAACTAAAGAATAAATTAGATTATGAGAAAGATTTTATTTTTAATGGCTATGCTGGTATGCTCTCTTCAGTTCGCCATGGCAGGCGATGTTGTGACCCGCGATGTGAATAAGCTTCCTGTTGCCGCACGTGAAATGATCGGCAAACATTTCTCTCAGACTAAAGTTGCGTATATCAAGATTGAAAAGGACTTGTTTCAGACCACTTCCTATGATGTGAAATTGGCCGATGGCATTGAATTGGAGTTCAATTCAAAGGGAGAGTGGCTTGAGATAGATTGCAAGAACAAGTCGGTTCCTTCTACTTTTATCCCTCAGGCTATTTCCAAGTATATGAAAGCTAATTATAACGGGCATAAAACGGTGAAGATAGAACGTAACCGCAAGGGATATGAACTGACATTGGAAAATGGATTGGAAGTAGACTTCGATCAGTTTGGAGGATTCTTGAAGTTGAGCGATTAAAAAAGATTTTTTCTGTAATAGGGGAACTATCTCTCCTTATAGTAATGATGCCATAAGAGGGTGTATCAGAAATAAATTGAACTATCTTTTTATTATCAGCGTTGAAAAAGATAGTTGCAACGAATTTTGATTCACCCTCTTATGTATTATAAATACAGTTCTCGGTCTTTGCCCTGTTATTAATCCATCGGCTCGTAATCCTTTGCCAGACCGCCTTCGCTGGTTTCCTTATATAAGGAAGGAAGGTCATGACCGGTCTGTTTCATTACTTCCACCACTTTGTCAAAGGATACACGGTGATTACCGTCTGTAAAGGCAGAATAGATATTGGCATCAAGAGCTCGGGCCGCTGCATAGGCATTTCTTTCGATACAAGGGATTTGTACCAATCCGCATACCGGATCGCAAGTCATTCCCAAGTGATGCTCCAAGCCCATTTCGGCTGCATACTCTATCTGGGCCGGGCTACCTCCGAATAATTGGCTGGCAGCGGCGGATGCCATTGAACAGGCCACTCCTACTTCTGCCTGGCAACCGGCTTCGGCTCCGGAAATGGAGGCGTTGTGTTTTACTATATTTCCTATCAATCCGGCAGTAGCCAGTGCTCTTAAAATCCGCATATCGCTGAAGTCACGGCTTTTTTGCAAGTGATAAAGTACAGCCGGAACCACTCCGCATGATCCGCAAGTAGGGGCTGTGACGATTTTGCCACCTGAGGCGTTTTCTTCACTGACTGCCAGAGCGTATGAGAATACTAACCCGCGGGAACGCAGATTGTCCTTATAACCTTTTGCCTTAATATAGTAAGTGGAGGCTTTTCTGCGCAGATTGAGTGGCCCGGGTAATACGCCTTCTTGATCCAAACCACGCTCAATGGCTTCTCTCATGGTTTTCCATACTTCTGCCAGATAGTCCCAAATGTCTTCGTCTTCACATTGCTGGACGTATTCCCAGTAATTGCGTCCGGTACGTTCACACCAGTAGAGGATTTCACTCATACGGTTCATATCATAGATTTCCGGAGTTGAGCCTTTGTCGTGCCCTTCTTCGGCTAGAGCACCTCCGCCTACACTGAAAACAGTCCATTCATCTGTCACCTTTCCTTTTTCATTCAAAGATTTGAAAGTCATTCCATTGGGATGAAACGGATAGAAGACATGGGCTTTCCAGATAATTTCTGTAGGCGCATGCGGTTGCAATGTATCTAAAATGGCTACATCGGTCATGTGTCCTTTACCGGTAGCGGCGAGGCTTCCATAAAGAGTAACTTGAAAAGCTTTGGCTTCGGGATGTTTTCCTAAGAAGATTTCAGCAGCCTTGCGCGGTCCCATAGTATGACTGCTGGACGGACCGGTGCCGATGCGGTATAGTTCTCGGATAGATTTCATTTCGTTTTATAAGGTTAGTTATTATGAGGAACAAAGGTATAAAATAAAAGGGGGAAAGTAGCAAAAAAGGAAAAGAAAAACTCTCTTGACAAATAGGAAAGTTGTCAGGAGAGTTTGGAAAACCACCGGTAGGATTTGGTGTATTGTCTTTATTCTAATTGTCTTTGTATACCTTTGTCACCGACGACAAAATACTGATTATTTTTAATCAGCATGGCACGTCCGCGCTTTTTTTCCCGGTTTTCTTTATTGTCCACATTTACTCCGATAACCTTGCCGTTATAGAAAGTGGAAATATCTTTGAAAATGGTATGTCCCACAATAATATGTTTTGCCTTATAACGGTCCATAATCATTTCTAGGGAGTCTTTTGCCAGCGGATTGTATTTGCCATCGGTGCGTACCAGTCCGCGATACCAGATGGGACCGCTGTTTCCATACAGGAAGGCTGTGAGTGGAGAAAGCGCTTTGCGTTCTTTTTTCGTCATAAATAGCCCTTTACTCATTTCTTCATTGACAGTGGGAATGCTCAAGTTCTTGTCATAGAAGTCTTTGCCCAGTCCGGCATGTACATATAGGTCGTTACCTATCATTTGCATGGTGTTACGGGTTCCCAACCATCTGCCCAGTTCGGTATCGGGACCGAATAGCCGGGGGTACTTCATCTTTAGTTTTTCTGCTAATATTTTATATTTTTCTTTGGTGTATCGGAGGTCATTGGCCAGTACCATCGGTTCATGATTTCCCAGCATGAACGATACGTGTCCTCCGGCTTTGGCTGCTTCCTCTTCCAGTTTGTAAAATAGCCAGAAGATTTGCGGTACATCTTTTCCTCTGTCAAAAATATCACCGATAATCATCAGATGGTTTTTCCCGAAGCTCCATTTGTAGTCTTTATCAATGATATGATTGCCTTGTAACAGGCTGATTACACAGTCCAGCCTTCCATGAGGGTCGGACATGACAAAAACTTTGTCTGCCTGGGGATAATTCCATCCGGGACGTTTTACCGGGTGTAGTTTTACATCAAATGGAAACCTGCCTTTGTGGTCTGTCACATGCAGGGTAAAGTTTTGAGGTAATGTGGTATAAGTGGTATCAATGATATTCCCTTTCTTATCTACATTGATTACTCTGATTTGGCCGTCAGGCTGATACAATACGTATGGACCGTCGGCTGTTAATTCTTCTTTTTTCTCTTTGTCTTTCTTCTTGTCTTTGAAATCAAGAGTTCCGGCACTAAGGCCGGAACTGATGAATGCGAGGGTAAATGCAAGAAGAAAGTAGTTGATAAAATTAGTCTTGCTTGTCATCGATTTGGTATTTGAATTATTTAATCGACATATCCTGGATTCTGTTTCATATTAGGATTTGCGTCCATTTCTTTTTTGGGAATAGGAAGTAGAATTTTATGGAAATTCCAGTCATATTCCATGTAAGCAGTATTATGTTTGGTTTTGTTTATATCACTGTCTTTCACATCGATTCGTTTGACAGTCATTCCATTTCTGATAACATCGTACATACGATGTCCTTCTGCTACCAATTCTTTACGACGTTCGTCTAATACATTTTCTAATGTTAATGTTTTTCCTTCCACTGAATTTTCCGGATTAGCTCGTTGTACTATGGAATTCAAATATTTCACTGCTTTGGCATTATCTCCTGTCTGTACGGCCGCTTCAGCAGCATTCAGATAGGCTTCTGAAAGGCGTATAAGCGGAATATTGGCATCGGTTATGTTTTCTCCTTGCTGAGGTTGGTATTTATTGACGTATGCGTAGTACTTTTTGTCAAAACTCAAGATTTTCAACCGGACGTCTTTGGGATCTTTCTTTAATAATTGATAAAAAGAGCAAGTAATACACATATCGTCATAACCGTTGTATGAGTTCAGATATCCCATGCTTTCTTTGCCCGGACTGTCTGTAGTCAGATTGACAATTTCGAATAATATTTCACCAGGATTGGATGCTGATGCGTCATTGCCCCATGCGGTTGGATATTCTTCGTTTGTCCAAAGAGCGTAGCCTTCTTTTTCTGCACCCTTTATTGCATTTTCAGCCATGGTCAATGCTTCATTGTATTCTCCTTTATATAAATATACTCGGCTCAACAATGTCATAGCAGCCCATCTGTTTACTTTTCCTTTATTAAAATCACCGCTCAGCAGCTCTGTACTGTTTTTGAGGTCGGAAATAATTTCCGTATAACATTCGGCTACTGTATTTCGTGCGGGTTTACTGTCTATAGTTGATAACTCTTTCACAATGGGCACGCCTAATGAAGCTCCGTTATCTTTTAGGTAGGGATAACCAAAAATACGTGTCAGGTCGAATAGTGCCATACCACGGATGGCTAATGCCTGGCCTTTCAAATCATTTTTATATTCGGTTTCATCTTCATCTATAGATAGTTTATCAACATTCATTAGAATCAGATTACAGTTCTGGATAATAGAGTACAGATATGACCAATGACTGCTGGGACCATTGTCTTTAGTAAAATTGAAACGGTAATAATTACCGGTTCGTTTCGTTGAACTTACAGCCTGCATGTCATCTCCAGTTACATCTCCATAATATACCAGACGGCCGGAGTATGCATCTGAACTTTGCATTGTGCTGTAGATTCCGTTCAATGTGAATTCAATATCTGACAAAACATTGATACTGGTTTCTGTATCCACTTGTGTGGAGGGGGCTAGATCTAGCCAGTCATTTCCGCACGAAGTGACGGCAAACATAATGGAACTGATAAATAAATATTTAAATACTTTCATAATTCAAGTTTTTAATGGGTTAGAAATTAACGCTTAGACCAAAGGTTACAGTCTTCAAAGGAGGAGTCCCCCAGATGGCACTACCACCACTGACAGCTTCAGGATCATAATAATCATAAGCAGCCCATGTCCAAAGGTTGTTTGCGGAAGCATATACACGTACATTGTTAACTCCTATTTTTTGTGTCCATACTTGGGGCAGAGTTATTCCAAAAGTTAATGTTTTCAGGCGGATGAAGTCAGAACTGTGTAACCTGCGAGTAGTAGTGGATTTGTTCATCGCTACATCAGGACTTTCAATAAATAGTTCATATTTTGTGATATCACCAGGTTGTTTCCAACTATCGCGATAATAGGTTGGTATATTTGCTTCTAGGTCGTTACCACCATGCTCTGTTTTTTGTGCCCAATTGTCATAAGAATAACCGCCAAATTGGTAAGAGAACATGAAGTTTAAGTCGAACCATTTATAGCGTAATGTATTTGATAAACCTCCGATAACATTAGGCTCTGCATGCTTATCTAATACAATAGCATTGGCTTCACTATATTTTTCTGTAATCTCTTTTATATAGTTGCCGTTTTCGTCCAAATCATTGGTATAGAATTGGGGAGCGCCTGTTTCGGGATTGATCCCTGCGAACTCTATCATATAAAATGTACGGTATGATTTTCCTACTTTCCGTATTTGGGTACCACTGATAATTTCTGTTTGCATGCCATCCAATGTCACAATTTCATTTTTGTTGTGCGAGATGTTGAAAGTGGTATTCCAAGAGAAATCTTTAGTCTTTATATTGGTCGAACTGATTTCCAATTCCACTCCCTTATTTTTTACTTCACCAATATTCATAAGATAGCTGCCGAAACCTGTTGTCATAGAGATAGGACGATCCATCAACAAATTTTTAGTAGTACGAGTGTAGTATTCCAAAGTTGCGTTTATACGATTGAACAAACTGAAATCCAGACCTAAGTTAAGGTTGTAATTGGTTTCCCATTTTAAATCTGTATTTTTGATTTGTGATTGGATAATACCCGGTTGTTCCAAATAACCATTGGTTAAACTACTCAAACCCATATATCCGAAATAGTCAGATGGAAGTGTGCCATTGACACCATAAGATGCGCGTATTTTCAAATCGGTCAGCCAACCTTTGGCCGGATTCATGAATTCCTCTTCAATCATACGCCATGCGGCAGATACTGACCAGAAACTACCCCAACGGCTGTCTTTATGCAAACGGGAACTACCGTCAGTACGGAAACTACCACCTAGATAATATTTATTTTTATAGTCATAGTTTACACGTGTCAGATAAGATACCATGCGGGTTCTGGTAGAGCTGCCACCAACGGATTCGGTTTTCATACCATTGCTTATTTCATCTTTGTCTGCTGTAGCGAAATTAGTTGCATACCCTGACAGATAGTCACGATATTGGTCATCAATTTCATAACCTACCAATGCGTCAAAATGGTGATCGTTGGCTATATTAAACTTATAACTCAGTTGGTTTGCCCATACCATTTTCTTGTATTCGTAGAATTTTTTGCTCATGCCGCCATTTACATCCTCACCATTGGAAGTGCGGGGATCACTCCAATCCTTGCCTTTAGTGTTGGTGTAGTCATAGCTGAATGTTGATTTGAATTTTAAGTTTTTAATAAATTCATATTCGCCATAAATAGTGTTGAAAGCACGATTAACATATTCACGTTGATAGTCGTAAGTTGCAGATAATAGTGGATTACGATCACCGTTGCGGATAAAATCGCGGTTCCAGCTTCCATCTTCATTGTATGGTGTGTCTGAGGGGACAACAGCGTTACGTGATGAATAGAAAGGAGAAGTGTAGGAGGTACCTTCACCATATACATCTTGATTAACGGTAGCAAATAACATATTTGCCCCTAATTTTAATTTATCAGTTGCTTGATAATCTACATTTAAACGTCCGCTGATACGTTCTAAACCGGAGTTGATAGCAATACCTTCTTGTTTTAGGTAAGAGATAGATGAATAATATTTGAATTTGTCTGTTCCACCAGAAATGGAGGCTTCATAAGTCTGGTGATTTCCTTTTTTGAACATGATATCATCCCAATCGACATATCCACACCAAGGAACAGGAGCATAATCGTCAATATTTTCATTAGCATATGCTATGGCTTCGTCGTGACTATTTCCGTCTCTTAACGCACCGGCTACTAGACCGTTATAAATATATTCGCGGCGTTCTTCTCCCCCCATAACAGGACGATAATCCATTGCGAAATCAGAACTACCCCAATCTGCTTTGAATGAAATTTGTGGCTTTCCACTTTTACCTTTTTTAGTAGTAATAAGTACTACACCATTGGCAGCACGTGAACCGTAGAGAGAGGCGGCAGCGGCATCTTTAATGATTGTTATGTTTTCAATATCAGAGCTATTGATAGTTGACATAATGTCAAGACCTGCATCTGAACTCATCGTATTGATAGAACCTGAACGCATAGGAATTCCGTCAATTACGTATAATGGAGAATTACTGGCATTAAAAGATCCCATACCGCGAATATTCAAAGAGGAAGAAGCTCCTGGTTGACCTGACGATGAACTGAATTGTACCCCGGGTGCATTACCTTGTAGTAAATCTTTGAATGAAACAGCCGGAATATCTTTCATTTTATCAGCCTTCATAGTAGAAGCAGACCCTGCGTATGCCGACTTCTTGAAAGTACCATAACCGGTAACAACCACTTCTTCCATAACATTATTATCAGGAGCCATGACTACTTTCAGTATCTTTCCGGCAGTGGCTTTTATTTCCTGCTTGCCATAACCTATATAGGAGATAATCAAAGTGGCAGGTATACGGTCTACATCTAATGAGAAGTGCCCGTCCAAATCTGTAGTAGTTCCATTCGTAGTACCTTTGACTAAGATATTCGCTCCAATAATAGGTTCTCCCGTCTCATCCAGTACTGTACCGGTTAATGTTGTTTTCTGTTGAGGAACAGCAGACTCTTTTTCTTCAATTTGCTTGATAGCAATAACGCCGTTGTGAACTGAATAGGTCAAACCGCTATTCATAAGACATTTATCAAGCACATTGGCTATTTTTTCGTTATTTACATTTAGGTTTTGGACTTTTATTTGTTTTACATCATTGGTGCTGTATACAAAAGTAAAGTCGGTTTGTCTTTGGATTTCCCAAAGAATTTCACTCAACGTGGCATTCTTGAATGAGGCTGTGACAGTGGCTTGTGCAAACACTTTGTTGGCAGCCTGCATAAAACCTGTGGTAATGATACAGAAAAATAGGAACGTAATCCACAAACGTTTACTACTTTTACCGTGATTGGTGTAGTTGTGTTTTTTGTCCATAATACATCATTTTTATTAGTTATAGAATGTGATTGTTTTGTTATTGACTTTTACGTGTACTTTTTGAGTCTCTTCCAACAAACGTACAAATGGAGTGATTTCCGAATACCGATCTACATTGCATCCAAAGCGTAGGTCTTTTATTTTCTCATTGGCAAAAATTACTTCCATGTCATACCAGCGTGATAGTATTTTCATGATATCTTCCAATCGCTGGTCTTTGAAATGAATTTTTCCTTTTATCCATGAAGTATAAAATCCGGCATCTACCATGCGTATCTGTATGCTGCTGTTTCCGAGGCTGATGGTAGCTTGCTGGGAAGGCTTTAAAATACAGCTTTCTCCAGTTTCTGTATTTACTTTGACAGAACCGTTTACCAAAGTTGTCTGATACTCTTCCTGTGGATAAGCAGAGATGTTGAATGTGGTTCCCAACACTTCTACTTGCATGCCTTGAGTGCATACTATAAATGGTTGCCCTGTTTTGCAGACTTCAAAATAGGCCTCGCCTTCCAGTTCCACTTTGCGTGGACCGTTATCAAATGTCACAGGAAAGCGGAGACTGGTCATTGCGTTCAGATGCACTTTTGTTCCATCACTTAACAATAGAGCATATTCTCCACCTCGTGGAGTTTCCACTTTATTATATACAGGCTTGTTTTTTGGGGCTGTTTTTGATGTTACTTGGTAATTCAGCATTGTAGAGTCCATGTGGACTCGGGCTCCGTCTATTTTCTCAAGCAGACTCTCTGTTTCTTTATTTATATGGATTGTCTGGCCGTCCTCCAATGTCAGAATAGCTTGGGATTCCCCAGGTAGAATGGATTGTGCGATGAACTGTTTGTCCGAAAGAGAAACGGGCGAGGTGAATTTCATGGAAATACTTACAAAAAGGACAGGTAACAGAATGATTGCGGCATAACTTACTATTTTGATATATCTGCTTCTGTTATTATTTCTTTTGATTCGCTTTTCCACTTCTTTCCATCCGGATGAAGGATTGAATGCCGTATTTTTCCGGAAATGTTGCTTTTGGTTTTCTTCATCACAAATTTTCTTGAATAAAATCTCGTGCGCTGTAGATTCTTCTCTCCAAGCAGTTAGTTTTATTGTTTCTTCCGGGGTTATTTCTTCCGACAGATACCTTGCTATGAGGTTGGCTATATAGAAATCTTGTTTTATCATATTTTGACCTGTTTTTTATCTCTTTTATAATAAAACAGGTCTGTTTGAAATTTGGGTGAATAATAAAACGACTTTTTTTGAAAAAAAACAAATTAATGTCTTTTTATATAAAGAACAAGAGGAAGTAATAGTAGTCTTTCAAATTCTCTCTGAGTTTCTTGTAGGCTATTTTCTTTAATGTATGGACTGTTTCTGTAGATATGTTTAGTCTGTCTGCTATTTCTGCGTTTTTTTTCCCTTCCAGAGATAGTTGCATAATGGCTTTCATTTGGTCAGGTAATTTATTTATGGCTTCAGAAACGATACGATAAGTTTCCTCTTCAACGATTGCATCGTGAAAAAAGGAATCCTTTTTCTTTTCGATGACATTTTGAGCGTATTCATATACTACTTTTGAATGCTCCAGTTCATTGAGTGCTTTATTGCGTACAGCTGTATATAAAAATGCTTTTACCTGATGCAGATAAAAAAAATCTTCTCTTATTTGCCATAGTTTGGCAAATGAATCTTGTACAATATCTGCTGAAGTTTCTTGGTTTTCTGTATATTGATTGGCAAATAAGCATAGAGTTACATAATATTTATTGAAAATATCATGAAACCCTTGCTCATTAAGCTTAATACTTATAGTTGTATGAGAAGTTCCCGCTGCCACCTTTGCTTTTAATTTTCTCTAATTTTAGTGCGAATATAGAGAAAATTAATTAAAAACAGCCTCTTATTCTATTAAAATATTATTTTAAGTCTACTACAGTAATACCTGCCCCACCAAATTGTACGTGTTCGTCTTGATAGTGTGCTACTCCTGGAACACTTCCCAAATAGCTGCGAATCAGGGTGCGCAGTATGCCTGTACCTGTTCCGTGAAGGATACGTACACGGTCTATTCCCAATAGTATGGCATCATCGATAAAATAAGTTACTGCCTGTATCGCTTCATCGCCACGCATACCGCGTACATCAATATCTTGTTTGAAATTTAGTTTCTTTTCATATACCCGATCTTGTGTTTCACTGCTGACGAAGGTACTTTTTACCATTGTTTTCTGGGTGGGCTGTATTGGTGTGCTACGTTCCAGCTTATCCAGTTTTACATTGGTTTTTATCATTCCGAACATAACTATTGCATTTTTGCCATTAATTCCTAGTACTTCTCCGACACTGGATTGACCTTTGATCTTTACAGTGCTACCTACAGTGATAGGCTGTTCTTTGGGTATTGACAGTTGGGAAGATTCCGTCTTGGCTTTATCCTTTTTGTTTTTTTTCCGCTCTTGTTTTTCACGGAGTTTTTCCATTTTCCGGATGATTTCATCTTCCTTGTTCTTTTTCTCGATATCTTCTATCTGATTTTTAAAATCAGTCAGTTCCTGACGTGCCGATTGTGTACGTTCTTTGTCGGCTTGTGCTTCCTTGATGATACGGATGGTATTTTCAATTCGGGCATTTGATTCCTGTATCAATCTTTCCGCATCTTCTTTGGCCTTTCGCAAAATCTCTTTACGACTTTTCTCCAGTTCCTGTAGTTCTTCTTCGTATTTGGCGATGGTTTCTTCCATCTGTTTTTCTCGTTTGCGGATGTTCTGACGCTTGGTTTCCCAATAACGTTTGTCACGTACGATATCTTGTAGATATTTATCAGCATTGATATATTCACTCCCTACAATTTCGGATGCGTCGGCTATTACTTCTTCCGGTAAACCTATTTTCCTAGCTATTTCTACTGCAAATGAACTTCCCGGATTTCCTATTTGTAATTGGAATAAAGCTTGCATTAAATGCCTGTCATATAACATGGCACCATTAACCACTCCTTCGTGATCTTCGGCAAAATGTTTCAAATTTTGATAATGAGTGGTGATAACGCCGAATGTGCCCTTTTCATTGAAACGTTTCAACACAGCTTCAGCTATGGCTCCTCCAATTTGTGGTTCTGTACCTCCGCCGAATTCATCAATGAGGATAAGGCTGCGTTCGTTACAGCTTTTCATCATTGTTTTCATGTTGGTAAGGTGTGAGGAGTAGGTACTCAGATCGTCTTCGATACTTTGTTCGTCACCTATGTCTATAAAGATACTGCCGAATAATCCGGCATGGCTACGTTCATGCATCGGAACCGGCATACCACATTGTAACATATATTGTAGTAATCCCACAGTCTTCAGACAAACGGATTTACCTCCGGCATTCGGTCCGGATATAATTAGAATGCGTTGATTTTTAGTTAGTTCTATATCTAGAGGAACAACCTTTTTATTATGCTTGGCCAGCGAGAGTTGCAATAGTGGGTGTATGGCCATGGTCCAGTCCAAAATCTGTTTGTCTTCCAATGATGGTTTGGTGGCGTTCGTCTGAATGGAAAAATGGGCTTTGGCACGGATGAAATCAATTTCTGCCAAAAATTCGTATGACTGGAGGATGGCGGGGACCTGTGGGCGGATTATGATAGAGAAATCTGTCAGGATACGGATGATTTCCCGGCGTTCTTCTCCTTCCAATTCCCGTATTCTATTGTTTGCTTCCACTACTTCGGCCGGTTCTATGAAAACTGTTTTGCCGGTGGATGATTCATCGTGTACAATTCCCTTGATTTTCCGTTTTAATCCCGGTGCGACAGGGATGACGAGTCTTCCGTCACGCATGGTAGGAGTTACATCTTTATCAACATAACCTTCTGCTTGAGCGTTGCGTAGAATTGCATTCAAACTGCGTGATATGCTTCCGGCTGTCGAGGCCAACTCTCTGCGGATGCGTAATAATTCGGAAGAAGCATTGTCTTTGATTTTTCCGAATTTGTCTAAGATGTTGTTAATACGCGTGATGAGTTGAGGAAACACGATAATATCTCCTGCCAGTTTTTGTAGGGCAGGGTAGGGGGAGTTTTCTTGTTCTTCGTCATTCGGGGTCAGTGTCAGAAAATGGATGATATCACGAATTGTTTCTAAAGAACGACGTAAATCAAACAGTTCTTGCTCATCCAAATACATACCTTCTACGCGGATACGTTTTAGTGATGGGCGTACATCAAAAAAATATTGGTCGGGAAAACTGTCTTCCTCTTGTATGATGCGTATGAATTCCATCACCTGTTCCAGCCATTCATTAATATCCTTAAAGGATTCTGAGAAGTTCATTTCATCTACTCTTTCTTGACCTAATGTGCTGAGACATTTCTCTTTTAGTAAATGACGGATGGAATCGAAACCTATTTTCTGTTCGAAATTCTGAGGGTATATCATGATTTATTTCTTTCGTTTATTATTCGTATGCAAAAATACGATTTGAAAATTTTATAGCAAAAAAACTGGTAAACTATTTGCTTATTTAAAATAAAGTCGTACCTTTGCAGCGCTTTCAACAGAAAGTACTTCTGAAAAGGAGTCTTGGAGAGGTGGCAGAGTGGTCGATTGCGGCGGTCTTGAAAATCGTTGTACTGCGAGGTACCCGGGGTTCGAATCCCTGTCTCTCCGCAATAAACATTGAAAATCAATAGTTTACAAGAATTGCACCCAGCTTTACACCCGATAATGTGAAGTTGGGTGTTTTTGATAAAAATTAATGTTTATATATTAAACTGTTAAAGTTTTGAATATCTAATTGTTACTGGTGAATTTAGTGAATTCTTCGGGTTTATGAAGATAGTAATCCATAATAGCGCAAACTAATTTGTGAAAAGATGTTTTTCTAAGTTCAGTAGATCCTAAATCTGTTCTGTTACATGCCAAACCTCCAATATAATCATCATCATATATTTCAAAATAAGAATACCCTATCGAATTAGAATCATTTTTTGATTGGTAAAAGGTTAATTTTATTTGTAGCAGTTCATTTATTTTCTGTATTAATGCCATATTTGGTCTAAAATCCGAAAGTAAAGGAAATGTAAAAGATAATTCTTTCCACTCTTTGTCATCTCGTCCAACTCTAGTTATGCCATCTTGAAAATGCGTTGCATCCATATTTGAAAAGAAACTGAAAATTTGAATTAACTCTTTACTTGGAATTAATTTTTCAACAAAATTGATTTTGGAAGTTAATGAAAGGCCTTCTATTGGTACTGCTATCAGATACTCTTGTTTTGCAAGATTATCATTATAGTTTTTTATAATGCCTAAATAGAGCAGGCAAGAAATGTATTCTTTTAAAGAACCATATGTTCTTTGTTGGGAAATATATGGGAGTTCTGAATATATTGTTTTGGTCTGTATGTCATATTTTAGATTAATATTTAGGATGGAATTTATTAGATTTGCTATATAGAAATTTATATATTCTCCCATTCTAGCTCCAAATCTGATAATTTTATTGCCATTTATATTTTTTATTTCCATGCTGTATATAATATTCAGTGCATCGGATTTGTTAAAACGATGAACATTAGAGGTATAATTGTTTCTTTGTGGCAATGTTTTTTCAATGTAGTTGAAATTAACCAGATTTATGGGTTTTTGATACTTTACATATTCAATCAACAAAGGAATAGTCTTCTGAAATAGATACTTCATTGTTAGAGCTTTAGATTTATCATATTCGCCCCATGGCTCTTTCCGAATGAGATCATTTGATGTGAATATGTGATTGATATGTTGTTCATTCTCATGATTATAAATCTCTACTGAAATTTCATAACTATATGATAATTCAAGATCGTCTCGACCATAACGATAACCGTATGAGTGATGTTGCTGAGAAATTCTTAGTACTTTGATGGAATTGATTATTATGTGGTCAATTTTAATCGGTCTATAGTCTTTTGTCTTTTTTATAATATCAAAATAACCAATTTCGCATTCTGTCCATATTCGTTCTTGGAGGAAAGGGATATTTATAAATGGGAAAATGGTTGAACGAGTATTTTTTAATCTACATATAGGATTTTCACAATAGCATGAGTTATAATCTTTATGTACTATTTTTCTTAGTTTGCACCATTGGCACGTTGAAATGCAAGTGGAATTAGGAAATTCTACTGTTTCTATTTCATTTAGCTTATCTGCTCTAATTATATCGCAATCATTAATAAGTATCATGTCTTTAATAGGGGTATTCAAGATGTATACTAAAATAGCTGTCATTAAAATAAAAAAGAATGTTTCTTATATCTTTTATACTTATATGGCATATAAATATCTAGCTCAGTAGTGATTACTCTCAATATATTGAAAGCATTCCCCCATCCATTACAAAACTCTGGACTAATTGCAATTGTTACAACATCTATTTTGGGCAGTGAGTTTTTTATCTCTTTACAAATATTCTTTATGTATTTTCTTGTGATGAATTGAGAACACTCACCATCTTCTCCTGTAAAAAAGAAATCTAAGTCAATATTAACAATCCATTGGTCTATATCTTTATGACATTCAGTGAGCCAATAATTAATATTAGTATCTAATTCCCACAAGTTAGGCTCGTATGTATTTATATGCTCAAGACTTGTGCCATTTTGATCCGTTCCATCTTTATGTGTTGCATAATAAATTTGCTGTAGAAGATTGGGGTGTAGTTTGTTAAAAGCATCAATATAATTATCATATCTAATAGCTTGGTTGTTCATGTTATCTTTTAAAGATAAGTAAAAAAAGAAATCTTTATTAATTAATTCACTCCTATTCTCTGCTATAAAATCATCGGTCAGGTTATTTAATAAATCATAGTGTCTGTCAATATGAAATAGTCCATATCTTTTGGATGTGTCTATTTTTTGTAACCAACACCAAGCAGCAGCTAAATGATTATCCATTATGTAAAATTTACCATTGTTGAACAGAAAGTTCATATTATAACAACCCGATGTTTTAAGTTCGTGGTTTTTGTATATCCAGTTCATATTATATATATTATTTTTGTCAGACAAAAATAAGAAAAAACATCCTGATACTTGCTTGATATTATCAAATTATAGCTTTAATCCTCTATTTTTTCTTGGTTCTTCTGTCGTGTGACGTAAACTTTGCCACAATTTTTCCATTTGTTCCTTGAACCAATCTCCAATTGGCTTCTTGTTTATGGTTAGCACAAGTTTACTGCTATCGGTTGGACTTTTCTCTACCTTGAAAATATCGTTCTTGATGTCAAACTTTCGTCTGTGCTCTTCGGAATAGATTTTCCCATTGCATCTGATTGCTTCTTTTTTTGTCAAAAGACTGTTTACCATATCTTTGGTAAATCCGATGGCATAGCAGAGTTTTTCCATTCTCAACATCTCTTTGAGTAAAGGAAACCAGTTGAACGCTTTTTCAAGAATGGTGTTCAATCGTGATATTTCCTTGTCTTTTGCTTCAAGTTCTTGGTTATGTATTCCTTGAAGATCTTGAATCTGTTTGCCATACTGTTCCTGCATATGCTTCATTTGGATTTTCAAACCATTAATGCTTTTATCACGTTTTGCTATTTCCTTATGCAGTTCCGAATTGCTATGCTCCAACTCTTTCAGTTTTCCACTTCCGAAAAGAGAACCGACTCCGCTTGCTATGGCGGTGGCCGCATCGGTGGCTACGCTTTTGAGCTTGTTCGTGCGTATCTCGGATTTTACCTGTTTGAGTTCTTGTTCAGCAAGAGTTACTTGCTGCTCCTTGTGCCTTTGGGTTTCCTCTATACGTTGCAGTTCGGCTTTCTGCTTCTTAATAATGAAGTCGTTCCGTTCCAGATGCTCTTTACCTGTAACAGCTTTTGCCTGCCCACGTTCCATCAGAAGTATATTGGAAGCCAGGGTTTGCATGGTTGCCATATCCTCGTCATTGAGTTTTTGGCTCTTTCCGGTTTCGTGGTTCATCCAATCGAAAACGATATGAGCGTGATAATTCGGCTTGAACCACTTTCCAGCAATTTGGAAACTCTCCCTGTCTTCGGCTTCGGGTTGTCCGCTCAGCCAATGTCCTTCATCTTTGTGCAGGAAGATTTGCAGCGGAGTAATACCCCAGCGTTGTTTGCACTCCTCGCCAAATTTACGCACATCTGCCAATGTGGTGTCTGGCCTGACGAGCAGTACACCTTCACGGATTGGCGAACATCCTGCCACTTTGATTATTTTGCCGTTCTTGCCTTTGCGTTCACGCTCTTTCTCTTGCATGGCACGACCTGTCTTTTCCTTGACCATGCATTTGATGTTATCATAGTGCGTCCGCAAGTCGGGAGTGCCGAAGCTGGGATTTATCCACTGTTCGTTGTCGACAGAGAGTTCAGAAACGATATAGATTTTGGACTTGCCGATGTTACGCATATACTCGGCAGTCCTACGGTTATGAGCCTCGCTTGATGCAATGTTGCAAGGCTTGATATGTATGCTTGATTTTGTTGCCATAGCTGTTCTGTTTTATTGTTCGCAATAGATTGTTTCTTCGCTTCCGCAGTGGGGTTCTTAGGGGTACAACCCATAAGCGGAGATTGCAAAGAGAGGGTCACTCTTTGCTCTGGGTTCTCAGGGGAGAAACGCCCTGAGTGGGTCATTAGGGCAAAGCCCTAATCCCCTCGGGAGAGCCCACAACTACGAAAGCGGAGCGTGTAGTTATAGTGGGCTATAACCGAAAGCCGTTTTTCTTTTTCGGTGACTGGCTGCGCACCCCTTTGACGGATTGGACTTGCCCTTTTCTCTCAGCCTGTTTCTGTAAGTATTCGTTCAAGTCCTTGCATCCGTTGTAAGTCTGCGAAGCGTCACGGATGTATCTGTTTCTGCCGTATTCCTTGCGGATTTGCCGGAGTGCTTCCATGCCTGCATGGTCGTTGTCGAAAAAGCAGTGAATGCGTTCGTAATTGCCCAACGAATAGAGAATCTTGTTTATATTCGATACGGAATTCAATACAATGTAGTCCTGCCCGTCCAACTCCGGATAATTCGGGCAGCTCTCCTGTCTCAATGTCAAAAAGGAGAGGTAATCCATGAACCCCTCGAATACATAACAGGTATTCCTCGCTTTCCCTGATTGTCTGATGTGGGAGATTTCCTTTGGGGCGATACAGCCCTTGAAATAGCGGTTGCGGATTTCATATCCATCCGATACATTGGGAAAGGCGATGGCAAAGTACCGCTTGCCGTTGTGGGTGAAACGGGCTTCACTACATTCTCTTTTCGCCAGTTCTGTATTTATTCCTCTACCTTGCAAGTAGGCAAGCAGGGCAGGAGATGACAGCGGAACAATCTCCAACTGTTGGAAGCTCGGCTCGGAAGAGTTTTGCTTGCCAAAAGAGAAAGATACCGGGCGCACATATGGTGTCTGTTCCGCTATCCGTTTCAAGATGTAAGGTACATGGTCGGTAGCATATAGGTGTGCAGCCAGTTCAATGATACCGCCACCTTTGCCCAAACCGAAGTCATACCATTGGTTACGTTCGGTATTTACCTTGAACGAAGCTTCTGCTTCTTCCCTTAACGGTGATTTATACCACAGGTTGATACCTTGTTGCTTGACGGGAGAATATCCCAAACTGTGCAGAAAATCTGCTATCCTGATTTGCTTGGCTGTCTGTATATCCATAAAATGATTGTTTTAGTAGTTGGTAAATTGATTCATTTTTCTTTTCGCCCGTACCTTTTTAGGAAGTACGGTCTATAACCACTTCACTAAATTCTCGTATATATAGGATACGGTAATAAAGTGAAGCGATTTAGTCCCGTTCCCCAACCACTTCACTATATTCCTAATATATACACCCCGAGAATAAAGTGAAGTGATTGCAGGGAAATGGGCTAATAGTGGAAGTCGGGCATGAAGGTGTATTTCCTGCCGTTCTCCTGCACTATCATCCGCTTGTTGCGGAGCATGGTGATGAGCGATACCGCCTTTTTATGGTTCAGTTTTACACCCACGGACATATAGGTCTTGATTAAAGCATCTTCCAGTTCCTTGTAACCATATTCCTCTTTCAGACCGAATGCGGCTTCCAATGCGATGCGGTGCTGCTGCTCGGTGATATGCCTGTAAGGGTCGAACTTCTCTTCTTCGGGTCTTCCCGGTTTCTTTGTTTCGGGTTTGTAACCTTCTATAAGTTCGGGAAGGGCTTTGTCGTTGATGCGGAACGCAAAAGGCTCAAAGTCCATTGCTCGTATGTGAATGGCTGAAACATGGCTGATGTCACCGTTGCCCTTGTCCTTTTCTACCTGCAATACGGTTTCCGCCTTGTTGTTCAACTCCGTACCGATATGCCCTCTCGCATTCTCATCCCCCTTGTTCTGATGCAGTATCGTATGGATGTGTATCTGCCTGTCGTCCGTCCACTGCATCAGTTTGGATATGATGCGTGTGGATTCACCGGGACTGTTGATGTCGTACACCATATCACGGATGCCGTCTATGATTACAAGACCAATGTCGGGAGTGTTGTAGATAGCCTGTTCTACAATCCTGATACGTTGCTCAGGCGTGTATTTTCTCAAAGCGAGAAATTCAAGGTTCTCATTGTCCCTGTCATCTGGCAAGCCGACCATCCGCAAAATGCGTGTCATGACTTTCAGGCAATGGTAAGGGCTTTGCTCTGTATCAACATAAAGCACTTTCCGCTTATCTTCCGGCAGTTCCGCCACATACCGCAACACTGTGCCGTTCTTCAATGCGGCGGCTACGATAGCCGATACATTGAATGTCTTTTTACTTTTGGCTTTGCCGATGGATGCGCTGAAATTGCCCAATGTCCCAATGACAGAACCATGTACTTTGAGGATTTCAGGTGCTTTCTCATAACTTTTCGACAGGCTCAAACGTGAGGCTTGCCAAAGGATAATGGCTTCTTCTGCCGATATGTCCTTAGTCTCTTTAATATAGTCCATAGCCATGCCTCCCGTTATTTTCGTCCTCCTGTTTTCTTCCCGGCCAGTTCAAGGGCAAGCTCCACATCTACGATAATCTTGCGTCCTATCTGGGTGATTGCCTTGTCAATCTTTCCGCTTTTCTTGATGCGGTTGGCAGTGGGCAGGCTGCACCCGAACAGTTTGGCAATGCCCAGTATTCCGTACACATACTTCCTTTCTGTGTCCGTAACGGGCTGTGGCTGCATTTCCGTTTGACCGGAAGCGTGCTTGCTTAAGAATATGAACTCTTCGCCTGTCATCTGCCAGACGGGTTTTGATAATAACTCTTGAAGATTTGTCATCGTCTAATCTATTTAGTCGTTTAACAATCAGCCCTGCGCACTGGCTGTTATTTCCGTTCTCGAACGATGCAAAATTAGGAAGGTTTGTAAGTGGTAAGGATGTGGTTGATGTAAATGGAATATCTTGTTATTTCTTTGAATATCAGACAATAAAAATACCACTCAAAAATTAGTTTGAGTGGTAAAAGTGGTTGTTTCGTAATATGTCAGGGTACATCACGGATTATCGGAATATTGCGTCCATTTCTTTGGCGAACTTCTGGTTGCTGTCACTTGGGAAATCGGAAACAGGTTCCTTGTATTTTGACTTGTAATAGTTCTCTTCAATATCCAGCATTTTGAGGATATTCTTTTTCCAATTCTCCCTGTCAAGTTTGGGCAGTTGTTCACCCATCAGGAATATCAGGTAGCAGACACGTATTTTCTCTCTCGTTTTTATTTTCAGCTTGCATTTGCCGGGGTGCAGATTCATACAAGCATAGAAATCATATTCGGAAATATTCTCGAATTGTTCTCCTACGCAGGTCGTGTAAACGAGCGAAAGCAACTCCATGTCGAAATATTCGTATTGTTCCTCTTTGGGCGCTTCTTCTTGCATATCGGGTTCGCTTGGCTTGGTTAGCTCTTCCGGTTTATCTTTAGCTACGGGAATATATTTTGCTAATATTTCCATAAAATGGAAACTCAATTTATAAATATCTCCGCAGCAGTTCTCTATATATTGGAAAGCCTCTTTTCTTGCTTGCTTTTGCAATTCATAAAGCCTGTTCAGTTCTTCTTTTTCTTTCTCATATTCAGCCTTGCAGCGTTCATATTCCTTTTCGGCTTGCTTTTCTTCTTCTGCCGTATGTTCCCTGTAACCAATAGAATCATATCTGTTATATGCCTCGTTCAAAGGCTTGTTTAGTCTTTGTGTAACCTCCAGTTGTTCCTCTATATCAATATTATATCTATCAGCGAAATGGTAGCACACACGAGAAATTATCTCATCATCAAGCAATGGATATTTTTCGTAAAGCATCATGTTTTTCTCTATCTCGGCTCTTAGACTGTCGAGAATCAGAGTGTACTGTTCTTTCTGCTTGTCAAGTACCAATTCAAGGATAGCGGCTTCAAAAACTTTTGTGTCATTGTATTGCTTGTAGAAGTTCGTGATGAATTTCTGCTTGTCAAAAGAAAAAGTATGGCTTACAATAAAGTCACTGTATATTCGGTTGAGTTCACCGTATTGGGGAATCATAATCAGTATTTCTCCTGCCATATATCTTGGGTTTATGGATTTTTGTCTTTATCAAGAAAGGAAGCCAGTTCTTCTTCCACTTCTTCTATACTTGGCAGAGCCGATTTTAAGTTTTCAGGTATAGCCTTGCTCAGTTGGTAATCGCTGATGCCTATCGGCTGGTCATAGCCTGTCAATGCGTATTGTGCTACAACTTCGTCTTTTCCCTTGCACAGCAACAACCCGATAGTCTTGTTGTCATTCTCTCCCCTCAGTTTATCATCCACCACATTGATGTAGAAGTTCAGTTGCCCTGCATACTCCGGTTTGAATGGGGTAGCCTTTAATTCTACCACGATATATGCGTGCAGTGGAATAGAATATAATATCAGGTCTGCATAGAAATCGCTGTTTCCGACTTGGAAATGCTTCTGTCGTGCAACGAAAGCAAAGCCATTGCCCATTTCCAGCAAGTAACGGGTAACGTGCTTAACCAACTGTTCTTCTATGTCCCTTTCGTCTGCTTTCTCTTTAGTTCCAGCCAAATCAAAGATGTACGGGTCTTTCAACAGGTAATTGGCGAGGTCGCTTTGCGGTGCAGGAAGCGTGGCTGTGAAATTGTTTACCTTATTATTGCTGATTTGTCTGCTGTACAGGTTGGTTTCAATTTGTATTTTAAGAGCATTGCTGCTCCAGCCCATTTCCACAGACTGCTTCATGTACCAATAGCTTACACCTAATGGAATTGAATTGTTAAGCATTATCACATGGCTTGCCCAATTGGTTCTTGCAACAGGTGATGCCATGAATACGCTTTCTATATCCTTAATTTCCATCCGGTAAATATCAGATACGGTTCTGGCAACATTATGAATTTGCGCAAGAGGTTCTTGCGTGATTATAATTTCATTGTTATCAGTGGATTGGATTTGCGCAAGAGGCTCTTGCGTAAATTGCGCATCGTTTAAGTAGCGTACTTCGTTTGCTATTTTCTCCACACTTGGAGCTATCAACTTTGCATCCGTTTCTATGAAACTTTGCAATGCCCTCAAAGGATATGCTTTTGCAAACTGACACATATAGGTAAGGTTGCGTTCCGAATAGCCCTTCTTTTCGGGATAATTGAACCGGATAGCCTTTGCCAACTGTTTGATGGTTTTGCTTCCCCATCCGTGCAGTTGCTGATGATAGAGAATATAGTTACCCATTTTCCAGTAATGGAACAACATTTGCGCATTGGCTGCGGTAATCAGCCGTACTTGTGCCTGTTGTATTTCCGAACCGACAGCATTTATAAATGCGTCAAAGTTCGTCTTTTCTATGTTATGTCCGTTGTTGTTCATCTTATGATATTTTCAGAATACAAATATAATTCAAAGGTGGTAATCTATGAAACTAATTGATACTTTTATAGTTGATTGAACTTGTTCATTGCATTTGCCCTAATGTCATCCGCTATGTCAATATAGGGTTTCATGGCTTTGTAGTCACTGTGTCCCGTCCATTTCATAACCACCTGTGCAGGGATTCCGAGAGCCAACGCATTGCAGATGAATGTTCTTCTTCCGGCATGGGTGCTTAACAATGCGTATTTGGGCGTGATTTCATCTATGCGCTCATTTCCTTTGTAGTAGGTTTCCCGTACAGGTTCGTTGATTTCCGCCAGCTCGCCCAGTTCCTTCAAATAATCGTTCATCTTCTGATTGCTGATGACGGGCAATGCCATGTGATTCTCGAAATGAACATCCTTGTATTTTTCAAGAATGGCTTTGCTGTGGTCGTTCAGTTCGATTATCAGGCTGTCCGCAGTCTTGACTGTGGTAACTTCAATGTGGTCGGGTTTAATATCGCTTCTTTTCAAGTTACGGACATCCGAATATCGTAAACTCGTGAAACAACAGAACAGAAAGACATCCCTGATACGTTCCAAATATTGTTTGTCATGCGGTATATGATAATCTTTCAATTTGTTCAGTTCATCCCAAGTCAAGAAGATCACTTTTTTCGAGGTGGTTTTCAGTTTCGGTTTGAATGTATCGTATACAATGTTCTGATGATGTCCTTTCTTGAAGCTCCAGCGCAGGAACCATTTGAGGAATCCCATTTGCTTGCCGATGGTGCTGTTTCTCATATCCTTGGTATCACGCAGGAAATTGACGTATTCGTTCAATCCAAACTCGTCGAAATAGTTAAATGTTGCATCCTCCTTGAACTCTTTGAGGTGGTTCCTCACTGCTGCAAATTTTTCATAGGTGGATGCCGTCCAGTTATTCTGGTTACCGCACTCTTTTACAAACTCATCGAACACCTCCCAAAAGCTGACAGGGGCTTCTTCCGGCTGTTCTTCGCTGGTTTTCATTCTCATGTTGAAAGCTTCTTTCAACTGTTGGGTCGTTGGCATGACCTCCTGTACCTCGAACTCCTTGAAAATATTCTGGATTTCAGCATAGTATTTCAGCAAGTCCGTATTGATTTCGGCTGCACTTTGCTTTAGCTTGTTGGTACATCCATTCTTTACCCGCTGCTTGTCTGCATCCCATTTGGATACGTCAATCCGGTAGCCCGTTGTAAACTCGATGCGTTGGCTGGCAAAGATGACACGCATACGGATAGGTACGTTCTCTACGATTGGCACACCGTTCTTTTTCCGGCTCTCCAATGCAAAAATGATGTTACGTTTGATATTCATAATTGGGTGCGTTTGAAATTCTACACCCAAATATACACCCAATAATTGAGAT
Source organism: Phocaeicola sp. GP0067 (assembly GCF_031119655.1). Classification (NCBI taxonomy): domain Bacteria; kingdom Pseudomonadati; phylum Bacteroidota; class Bacteroidia; order Bacteroidales; family Bacteroidaceae; genus Phocaeicola; species Phocaeicola sp. GP0067. The sequence continues at coordinate 363 of NZ_JAVHZY010000028.1, read as the reverse complement.
AGCAAAAGACATTTAGAAAGATTTAGTTTTACTCTGTATCTTGATTAATATTTGATTATCAGTAAATTGTAATTCTATGATATTTTCTGAAAGTATAAGTTCGAGAGCCTGTCTCTCCGCTGAACGCTAAAGATAAATAGTGGAAAAGCTAAGATAAGTTCCGTAAAATCAATATTTTACGGAACTTTTTTCATTTTGTCGACAGGCAAGAAAAGGACAAGAACAGAGTCTCCTTGTCAAGGCCGAGTGCGTTCAGATCTTTCCACGGCAACTGGTGCTCATCAAACGGCTCAGCGGAAATTTCTGGTTGTTAAGTTTTAAAATTAGCTACCTTTGCTTACCTTTGTTTTATGAAACCCGAAC
>NZ_JAVHZY010000027.1:0-61314 GCF_031119655.1 Phocaeicola sp. GP0067 | reverse complement strand
AAGATGATTTTATGGTTTCTGACCGCAAAGAAACGAATTCTATCTGGAAATTCCTATGAATGAGCGCTTTTTATTATATCAGAGATCTAACTTGACTTTGAGGTTCTCTTACGAAGAGATTCCCATTTTTTATTATACCTAAATATGCAAGAAACACCTTTCTGCAAGCCTATTATACAATAACTCATCACTGCAACAAACCTATTTTCCCTATTATGTTTCTTTTTGCAAGAGAGAAGTAAAAATGACAGACATACACAATGCCTTAGAATAAAAAAACGGACTGTACAGTCTTTCTTTTCTGTACAGTCCGCTTAAATTATATACAATGTAGAGAGATAACGCTTATTCTTCGTCAGCAAACATCGGGTCCCATGCCGGAAGACGGATTGGTTTCTGTTTTAAAATATCCAGCACCTTGGCAGGAACATATTTCTTTTCTGCCACCACACGGAACATATATTCATCAAACCATTTATCTGTCATGATAAGGTGTCCTCTGTATCCACTGGCACTGCCCCAACTATTTTCCACCATCCATTTTTTCGGCTTTCCCGCTTTATCCAAGTCCACCGCCATCAAGGTCATGGCATGGCTGCTGCCACTGGAGAAAGTTTGGATACGTTGTTTCTTGTCCATGCCGAAAGTAGTTCCCATCAATGATTCGTAATCATAATTATCAGGGTCCAGCAAGCCACGTTTACTATCAAGGAACTTGCCTACATCACAAGAAAAATACATCATGGTACTGTCCTTGATGGAAGCTATGGCTATTTCTTTAATATCCTCTATCGGCAAGTTTACATAAGTCCAATTCTTGCCATCATAACGGTGACGGTCAAAATCTATTTCATAACATTTATAAAACTCGCGGCTGGGATCATTCATCAGCATTACATAGTTATTGGTCAAATCATTTCCCAAAAACTCTTTATAGAAAGACACCGGAGTATATTCTTTCGCTTCCCCACCCTTCAGACTCCATGTAAAGGTGGAAACAGGTTCGCCAAGGGTCAGCACCAACATACGATAAACCGTTCCCAGCATTTCTGTCTTTTTCTTTTCCAATTCGGCCGGCTTCGCTCCGGTAGCGGCGGCTTCGCGTAGTTGTAAACCAAATTCCTTCAGTTTCAGTCCTATCAGACTACTCATCTTTCCGGTATTCTCACTGCTGAAAGTTTCCACCATTGCACTCTTGGGGACCAGTCCGTATTTCTCTATAATATCCGATACTCCTGTGAATTGTCCCCCATCGCTTAAGGGATGCTTGAACAGCCATTCCACCATTTTATCGTCCATGGGCTTTCCACTGGTATCAATGATTCCCTGTAAGAATAAGTTTGCTTTTTCTAATTGGTCGTAGAAAAAGCAGTAGTTCTGTGAGAACTCCATCTCATCCAGTCCGTATTTGGCAATCATCTGGCTGCGGAGTACGTTCAGTCCGGTAAAAAGCCAGCAACGACCGGAAGATTGTTGGTCGGTTATTCCCTTGGATAGCACCTTGTGTGAAAACTCCGTATCAAAATCGGCACGGTTCTCCTGGTTCAATGCCAACGTGTTGATACTTGTTCCGCCTAAGGCGTTACGGATGGCTTTGTCGGCAGGGGTTGCCTTATAACTTTGTTTGATTTGATTCAGCATTTCACCTGAAATGCCTCCCTGTTGTGCCTGGGCTGTCAATGCAGCCGCAAACAGAAGAGCGAATGTGATGTGTTTCTTCATATTATTGTAAAAATATAAAATGATTTATTAGGGTGGGTAAATGTACAAGTTATTTTTGAACCCTGCTAATCTTTCACGTGAAAGATATATAATCATCAGAACCTATCATTATTATGACAGGTCCGACTGTTCTGCTTTTTTCTTTATCTTATATCCCAGTATAGCAATTGTGATACTCATCAAGGGACTGATAATGTTAAAGAATGCGTAAGGCAGATACACAATGGTGGGAACACTAAGGATAGTGGCCTGTGTCATACCGCATGTATTCCAGGGTATCAATGGCGAAGTGACTGTAACAGAATCTTCCGTCGTGCGGCTCAGCAGTTTGCTTTCATAACCGTTTGCACTATAGATGTCTTTAAACATATTACCCGTCAGGATAATGGATATATATTGATCTGCTGTAGCAAGATTCAGGAACAAGCCCGATGCAACTGTGGACGACACCATTCCTACCCGCTTTTTCGTAAAACGTACAAATACAGAAGTGATACTGCCGAGCATTCCTCCGGCTGTCATCGCCCCTCCGAAACACATGGCGCAGATAATCAGCCAGATGGTATTCATCATACCCGCCATTCCGCGAGTGGATATCAGTTCGTTTATTTCCGCATTACCGGTTTCCAATTGGGTTCCACCATAAAGCATTCCCATTCCTCCTTTGAACAAGGCGGCAATCCCTTCGACTCCTTGTCCGGCGATTTCGCATAATAGTCCGGGCTGGAAAATCAAGGCAAAGACGGTAGCCAGAGCCGTAGAAACAAATAGAGTGATGATGGAAGGCACTTTACGTGCAATCAGTATCGCTGTGACAACGGGGACAATCATCAACCACCATGAAATATGGAACTTATCACTCAATATACGGGTGTATTCGGCGATATGACCGGTATCAGTGGCTTCATGTGACAATCCGGCTATGGTAAAGATTATCAAAGTGATGACAAGTGATGGAACGGTGGTAATCATCAAGTAACGGATGTGAGTGAACAGCGGTGTATCCGTTACGGACGATGCCAGAATGGTGGTATCCGAAAGCGGAGAAACTTTATCACCGAAATAGGCTCCGGAGATAATCGCACCTGCAATCCAACCTTCACTGAAACCTTGCGCCTTCCCTATTCCCATCAGTGCAATGCCGATAGTGGCGATGGTAGTCCATGAGCTGCCTGTCATAACAGATACTACCGCACAAATAATGCAAGTGGATACCAGGAAAAAATGAGGATGAATAACCTGTATGCCATAATATATTAATGTAGGGACTACACCACTGACCATCCATGCTCCGGACAAAGCTCCGATGATCAGCAAGATAATAAGTGCGGTACTTACCCCGGCTATATTATTGGTGACAGCCAGTTCGAAGTCCTTCCACGGACGACGGAATCCCGCCATACCTATCAGCACACAAACTGCTGTAGCCACTAGCAGACAGACTTGGCTGCCACCGGACAAGGCATCACTTCCAAATGTACGGATAGTGACAAACAATAATAAAATAAGTACGAATACGGGTAAAAGGGATACTAACGGTGAAGGGATTTTGTTATCTTTCATTCTTTTTTTATTCAATTTTTATTCAAAATGTAAATAGAACTATCAATTTGGTTTTCAGCGTGCAAAGTTCGGAATATTTTTTGAGTTCTAAAAGTCAATCGGCGGTATTTAAAGACTTTTTTTGTATTTGCAGGTAAACCTTTTTGCAAGGGGGGGCGTTATTAGTTCAAATTATAACCTAAAACTTAACAAATATGAATGAATTAGTTGGTGGCTTAGGCTACGCTGTAAAAAATTGGTGGATGTCCCTGTTGCTGGGCTTGCTCTACATTGCGGTAGCACTATGCTTATTGTTCGCTCCTGTGAGCAGTTATGTGGCACTGAGTGTCATCTTCAGTATCTCGATTCTGGTCAGTGGCATTCTGGAAGTCTTTTTTGCTGCCGGAAACAAAAAAACAATCAGTAGTTGGGGATGGTATCTTGCCGGAGGTATTATTGATTTGCTGATAGGTATTTATCTGGTATTCTATCCGTTGGTCAGCATGGAACTGATTCCGTTTATTGTTGCTTTCTGGCTGATGTTCAGAGGGTTTACATTGTGTGGCTATTCCACAGATTTGAAACGCTATGGCACAAAGGACTGGGGGTGGTATCTGGTGTTTGGCATTCTGGCTATTCTTTGCTCTATGGCTATCATCTGGCAACCTGGACTTGGTGCTGTTACCGTGCTCTATATGCTGTCCATCACTTTTCTTATTATCGGATGTTTCCGTGTCATTTTCTCCTTCGAGTTGAAAAGATTGCATAAAAACAAGTAAAAAAAATCGTTTATTTTGGGCTACGTCATACGTTATTCGTATTTTTGTTAGCCCAAAATAAACAATGATTTCTAGTAAGAGTCTTAAATACACTGTGCGTATTCTGCTAGGTACACTGATTGGTGTCTACCTGGGAATAATTGTGCTGCTGAACATACCGTATGTTCAGGGCAAATTATCTGTTTTTGTAACTAAGGAATTAAAAAACATACTGAATACGGAGGTTTCTGTAGGACGGATTGATATGGGTTTGCTAAACCGTATCATTGTGGAAGATGTCCTTTTGCATGACCGGAAGAACCAGGAGATGCTGAAAGTAGCCCGCTTATCGGCAAAATTCGACCTTCTGCCTTTATTGAACGGTAAAGTCACCATCAGCAGTGTCCAGCTTTTTGGATTTACGGTCAATTTGAACCGGGAAACTCCGGAATCTGCCCCTAATTTCCAGTTTGTGTTAGACGCTTTCGCGTCCAAAGATACGGTTAAAACAAAATCTAATTTGGATTTACGAATTAATTCCGTGCTGATAAGGCGTGGCAGAGTGACATACGATATATTATCGGAACCGGAAACTCCCGGAAAGTTCAATGCCCATCATCTATCGGTGAAGAATCTCGCTGCAACGCTTTCACTGAAGGCATTGCGCAGCGACTCGTTGAATGCCGCCATCCGGCGGGTCAGCTTTGACGAACAATGTGGTTTTTCATTGCAGAAGTTCGCCATGAAAGTTACAGCCAACAATAAACGTTTGGATATTAAGGATTTTGGTGTGGAGCTTTCAAATACTGCTTTAAAGATAGACAGTCTGACCTTGAAGTATGACAGCCTGCCCGAATTGCCCCCAATGACAGAAAATGTAAGATATGACGGCTCTTTGAAGGCTTCCGTTATACTGAAAGATTTAGCTCCTTTTGTGCCTGCCTTGTCACGCTTTGAAGAACCGTTGGATCTAAATCTGGTTTTCTCCGGTCACGGCAAACATTTGGACTGCCCCACCCTGCGGCTGACTAACCACCACGGATTGATGATTGCAGGGGAAGCTGCCTTAAGTAACTGGGATGCAGGCATGGATATGTACATTTACGGCAAACTGGGTAACTTGACCATGACAAAAGAGGGCATAAACGTTCTGATGACGAACCTGACGGGAAAGGTTCCTCCCATTTTGCAACGTTTGGACTATATTCGTTTTAACGGGGAAGCGGCGGGCTATCTGCATGATCTCACACTGACAGGCTTGTTCCATACAGGGGCAGGCATGGTGAAAACGGACGTGATGATGAGCATTGATGAACAAAGTATGAGCAGAACCTATTCGGGTAGTGTGGCGAGTGCAGACCTGGATTTGGGAAAATTACTTAATCAGGAAAAGAAATTCGGCAAGGTGGATTTCAATGTGGAACTGAAAGGTTTCAACTATAAGAACCGATATCCGGAATCATACATCAAAGGAATCATATCTTCCTTTGAATATAGTCAATATCAATATGAAAATATCATGTTGGATGGCGTATATAAGGACGGAGGCTTTAACGGGCGCTTATCCATGGACGACGCAAACGGTTCTGTCCAGATAGACGGTAATTTCAATGTTGCCAAAACAATCCCTGACTTTAACCTGAAGGCATCCGTAAAGAACCTGCGCCCTCACGACCTCCATCTGTCGGACAAATATGAGAATGCCAGTATTTCACTGGGCCTCACTGCTGATTTCACCGGCAAATCCATTGACGACATGAACGGGCGCATTTCATTGGACAGCCTGCAATTAAACGCTCCCGATGAAGGAGGGTGTTTTCTGGATAATCTGACTATTACAGCCGGACAGGTAAGCGGTGAAAAAGAGTTGCGCATAAATTCATCCTTCATGACAGCGGTGATACGAGGTGACTATTCCTACCACACCATTCCGGCCAGCGTGGTAAAGACGGTACAACGCTATATTCCGTCCTTACTGACTATAAAGGATAATATGCCCGAGCCTCACAATAACTTCCAGTTTGATATCTGCCTGGAAAATACCGAAGTGCTATCCAAATTATTTCAGATTCCATTGGAATTATACCTGCCGGCATCTTTAAAAGGATATTTTAACGACGGCGAGGAAAAGTTGCACGTAGAAGGACATTTTCCGGAATTCAGATACAATGGAACACGTTATGATTCGGGCGTTTTATTTTGTGAGAATCCTTCCGACCGGTTCAAATGTTCACTGCGAGGCGGTATGCTGATGAAAAGTGGTGCAATGCTTAACTTCTCGGTGGAAGCCAATGCCAAAAACGATCATTTGGAAACAACAATTAACTGGGGGAACAATACTGATGTGACTTACGGTGGTAAATTTGCCGCCGATACCCGTTTCTTCAAAACGGAAGGTCCCCACCCTATTCTTCAGGCAGATATAAACATACAGCCCACAAAAGTAGTGCTGAATGATACGGTATGGAACATTCATCCCTCGCATATCGCCATAGATTCGGGACGCGTATTCATTGACAATTTCCTGTTTGAACATGAGGACCAGTATTTAAGGATAGATGGTAAACTGACCAAGAAGGAAAGTGATTCCTGCCGGGTGGATTTGAGAAATATCAAGCTGGACTATGTACTGGATATTGTGCAGTTTGACGATGTAGAGTTCGGCGGACTTGTAACCGGAAAGGTTCATCTGAAAAGTGTCATGAAGAACCCAGTGATGCGGACCCGTCTGAATGTGCACAAATTCTGTCTGAACCGTTCTTTATTAGGAGAAGCCGACATTGCAGGTGTATGGGATAAGGAATTGGGCGGAGTACGACTGGATGCCCAAATAGCGGAAAAAGGAATTTCCTCCACTCATGTGACAGGGTATGTCTCTCCCAAGTTAAAAGGTCTTGATCTGTCGATTCGGGCAGATAGTACCAATCTGGGATTCTTACAACCTTTTATAGAAGGAATTTTCAGTGAAATAAATGGCCGTGTCAACGGAAATGTCCGTTTATATGGCGATTTCAAGCATTTGGATCTGGAAGGTGAAGTGAGGGCCAAAATGGATGCTAAAATTGATGTGTTGAACACCTATTTCCAAATCCGGGATGACTCCATACATATATCTTCGGGCAGTCTGGATTTCAGGAATGTAAAAGTCTATGACCGTGAGGGACATGACGGACTGGTAAATGGTTATCTGCATCACACAAAGCTGAAAAATCTGATGTACCATTTCAATATACGAGGCAACAACCTGTTGATGTACAATACCTACGAAGCCGGGAATATGCCTTTTTACGGAAAAGTATATGGTACAGGAAATGTGGTACTGGATGGTGGAAATAATGCGATGACAGTGGACGCTTCACTGACCACAGGCAACAATACCAGCTTCACTTATATAACCGGAGTAACCACGGAAGCAGCGAGCAATCAGTTTATCACTTTTGTAGACAAAACCCCCAAGCGCATTCACGATAATGTGGAAACCAATCTTTACCACCACTCTAATGTGCGTAAGACTAAAGAGGACGACGGACCTCCTATGGATCTCCGCATCAACATGTTGATAGAAGCAACTCCCAGCGCTACCATGAAAATTATCATGGATCCTGTAGCGGGAGATAATATTACAGCAACCGGAAATGGAAACCTGCAAGTGAATTTTTTCAATAAAGGTGATTTCCGTATGTTCGGTAGCTATGTCATAGATCAAGGTATGTATAAACTAAGCATGCAGGAAGTAATACGCAAGGACTTTACCTTGAAATCAGGTGGCACGGTGACTTTCTCAGGTGACCCTTATCAGGCGAATCTTGATTTACAGGCGGTATACACGGTTAATTCTGCTTCTTTAAGTGATTTGGTAGTAGATCCCTCGCGCAACCAAGGTACGGTGAAGGTAAACTGTCTGATGAATCTGACTGGAAATTTATCCAATCCGGATATTAAATTCGATTTGGAACTGCCCACTGTAAGCGAGGAAGACCGGGAATTGGTACGTAGTGCTACCAGTACGGAAGAACAAATGAATACACAGATTATTTATTTGCTGGGAATTGGTAAGTTCTACACCTATGATTATGCCAATAATGACCAATCCTCTAATGCGACCAGTTCTTTAGCCTTCAGTACACTTTCCGGTCAGCTGAACAATATGTTGTCCCAATGGATGGGCAATAAAAACTGGAACATAGGCGCCAACTTGAGTACCGGTGAAAAAGGTTGGACAGATGTGGAAGCAGAAGCTATGTTGTCCGGCAGGTTATTGAATAACAGGCTGATGATAAATGGAAACTTCGGCTATAAGGAGAATGTGATGGCAAATAGCAACTTCGTAGGAGACTTTGAAGCGATATGGTTATTGACAAAAAACGGAGATTTCCGTTTGAGAGGGTATAATCAGACCAATGACCGCTATTTTACTAAATCTACCCTGACCACTCAAGGAGTAGGTCTCATGTATAAAAAAGATTTCAATACTTGGGATGAACTGTTCCGCTGGTTCTTATGGAAAAGACGGAAAAGCTCGTTACAAAAACGAAGCGATGACTAATTAACCTATAAAGTTTATTTCATATCTTTGCAAGACAAATTTAAAAATATGAATATGTCCTATTTACCCGCCGAATGGCATAAACAAAGTTTGATTCAACTAACGTGGCCCCATAAAGACACAGACTGGGCATACATGTTGGACGAAGTGAATGACTGTTTTCTTAAGATAGCTTATGAGGTTTTGAAACGTCAGAGTTTGTTGATTGTGGCTCCAGACCCCGATTCCATAAGAGATAGTATAGATAATTATGGAGCTGATATCCAAAAACTAGTCACATCAAAAATCAACACAAATGATACTTGGGCACGCGATCATGCTTTTATCACCCTGTTGAAAGAAGACGCTACTCCCCTGCTGCTGGATTTCTGTTTTAATGGCTGGGGAATGAAGTTTGCCGCAAATTATGATAACCAGATTAATAACGAACTGTATTTTCACCATCCTGTTCTGAAAGGTGAATATGTTTTCTGCCGGAATTTTATTTTAGAAGGAGGTTCCATAGAAAGTGATGGGAAAGGAAGCCTGCTGACTACAGAGCAATGTTTGCTGGCTAAAAACAGAAATGAAATGAACCGACAGGAAGTGGAGGATTTTCTAAAAGAAACATTTAACTTAAAACAGGTTCTATGGTTGAAACACGGTTATCTGGCAGGTGATGATACAGACAGCCATGTGGACACATTGGCACGTTTCTGTCCGGATGATACCATTGTGTATGTAAAGTGCACCAATGAAAAAGATGAACACTATAAGGAACTGGCAATGATGGAAGAAGAACTAAAAGCGTTCCGTACTTTGGACGGCAAACCATACCGTCTGCTTCCGCTACCTATGGCAAGTGCTGTTTATGATGAGGAACATCATCGCTTGCCGGCAACTTATGCCAATTTCCTGATAATGAATGAAGCTGTGCTTTATCCTACTTATGCTGATTCTGTGAATGATATGCGCGCCAAAGAAGTATTGGCTGAAGCATTTCCCGGAAGAGAGATAGTAGGTATTGACTGCACTGCTTTAATAAAGCAACATGGCTCGCTGCATTGCGTCACCATGCAATATCCCGAAGGTGTATATTAATAAATATATGTATGAAAAGAACGATTAAAGTAGGAATTATCCAACAGACATGCACTAATGATATCCGTCACAATTTGAGCAAACTGCACCACAATATAGAACAGGTGGCGGCAGCAGGTGCACAGCTGGTTGTATTGCAGGAGTTGCACAACACCCCTTACTTCTGTCAGACAGAAGATACGGATATGTTTGATTTGGCGGAACCGGTTCCCGGTCCTTCTACCGGCTTCTACAGTGAGTTGGCTGCCGGATACGGTATTGTACTGGTTACTTCGTTATTCGAGAAGCGTGCTCCGGGGCTATATCACAATACAGCTGTCGTTTTTGACAAAGATGGCAGTATAGCAGGGAAATACCGCAAAATGCATATTCCCGATGATCCCGCCTATTATGAGAAATTCTATTTTACTCCCGGTGACCTGGGATTTGAACCTATTCAGACATCACTGGGAAAACTAGGTGTACAAGTCTGCTGGGACCAATGGTATCCCGAAGGTGCACGGCTGATGGCACTGAAAGGTGCTGAAATTCTTATATACCCTACAGCTATAGGTTGGGAAAGCACAGACACTCAAGAAGAGAAAATCCGTCAACTAGGTGCATGGGTAACCGTGCAGCGTGGACATGCCGTGGCAAACGGCCTGCCGGTTATCGCCGTGAACCGTGTAGGACATGAGCCCGATCCTTCCGGTCAGACTAATGGTATCCAATTTTGGGGTAATAGCTTCGTGGCAGGTCCTCAAGGAGAAATACTGGCACAAGCCAGCAATATGGATGAAGAAAATATGGTAGTGGAACTGGATATGACCCGTAGTGAGAATGTTCGTCGCTGGTGGCCTTTCCTCCGTGACCGGCGTATTGATGAGTTTGAAAATCTAACCCGACGCTTTATAGATTAAATACAAACGTTATCGTTATATAAATTCACATATTCGTTAAACAATTCATGGTTAAGGCTGTTTTAGTTATCAGAATATTCAAAAGATATTATTGATTTACTAAACAGCTTAATTATGAAAAAAGTATTATTTTTAGCCGCATTGTTACTTGTTTGCTTCAGCGGAGTGACAAATGCACAAACCAGAAAACAAAGAGAAGACGCTAAACGCGAAGCATGGAAGAAAGAACGTCAGGAAAAGAAAGCCTTGGAAGCTCAGCAGGACTCTGTATCCTACGTCCAAGCAATTAATGCTTTAAAAAACGGTTCTTTTGTATTAGAAGCTGATAACGTTGTATTCCGTAATGGAATAATGCGTTTTGTTTCCTCTAACACGAATTATGTGGAAGTAAACGATGGGCAAGGTATTATTCAGACCGCCTTTACTAATTTTGTGTATAACTGGAGCCCGAACGGCTTGGGAGGTGTCACGGTTCAAGGAAATGTGAACGGAATAAGTATGCGCCAGGATAAAGACGGTAATGTGTACTATAATTATGGAATTAATGGGATTGCCGTTTCGGCCACCGTTTCCATTGTACTGACTGGCGGAACCAATCAGGCCAGTGTTACTATAAATCCAAATTTCTCAGGCAATACGCTGACAATGAACGGATATCTGGTTCCCTATAACGAAAGTAGTGTATTCCAAGGAACAACATGGTAATTCATTAAGAAGATATGAGAAAAAGGAATGGGCATTTTCACTACCCATTCCTTTTTATTTATTATTATAGCATTGGAAATGTTTCTTGTCTGCTCATAACATTAACCGAGGTTGTGATTCCAATTCCAATAAAAACCTTTTAGCGGACAGTCCGCCTCCATATCCTGTCAGCGAGTGGTCACTACCGATCACACGATGGCAAGGTGCAAAGATTGATATGGAATTTGCACCATTAGCATTGGCTACCGCACGAACTGCTTGGGGCATTCCGATATGCCTGGCCATTTCACCATAAGATATTGTCCTGCCAAACGGTATCTTTAACAGTTCATTCCATACTGTTTTCTGAAAATCCGTGCCCACAAAAAGAAGCGGCACACTAAATTCTTTGCGTTGTCCTGCAAAATACTCGTTGAGTTGCTCTATTGATTCTTCGATTATTTCTGACGTACTTATTTCAAATTCGGCACACAATACCCGCTTCAACCGTTGATTCACACGATCGCAGTGTTTTTCCACCTGCCAGTCACACAGGCAGAGTTTTCCGCCAAATGAACCGAGCAGCAACACTCCGCAGGGTGATTCATAACTCTTTATTTTGATCGTATTTTTCTCTTTCATACACTTTTTATATGCTTCCTTCATATGTTTATAAGCTGTTTCAGCTTATCGGACTACTTTAAACCAAAAAGACAAAGCGTAGCGAATTAGCTGAAACAGCATTCACTACGCTTTGTTCGGATCGTCCCGTTATCGGCCTTTTATACAATACCCTATATAAAAAGCGGAAAAAACTTACTTATCCTCTTTTATATCAACGACCAGATTCAACTCATCCAATTGTGATTGATCCAAAGCAGCGGGAGCATCCAACATCACATCACGTCCACTATTATTTTTAGGGAATGCTATACAGTCACGGATACTATCAAGTCCTGCAAACAAAGAAACCCAGCGATCAAGACCGTATGCCAAACCACCATGAGGAGGTGCTCCGTATTTGAATGCATTCATCAGGAAGCCGAATTGTTCTTGTGCTCTTTCCGGAGTAAAGCCCAAAATTTCAAACATCTTGGCTTGTAATTGTGAATCATGGATACGAATTGAACCACCTCCTACTTCTACACCGTTTACTACCATATCGTAAGCATCGGCACGAACAGCAGCCGGATCTGTATCCAACAAAGGAATATCTTCTTCTTTCGGATGAGTGAACGGATGGTGCATGGCCATCAGACGGCCTTCTTCTTCACTCCACTCAAACATCGGAAAATCAACAACCCACAGACAAGCAAATTTATTCTTATCACGCAGTCCCAGCTGACGTCCCACTTCCAGACGAAGTTCGCATAACTGCTTGCGGGTCTTCATAGCATCAGGACCACTCAGAATCAGGATCAAGTCACCCGGCTTGGCACTGAAAGCTTCCTTCATCTGCTGAAGTACTTCCTGTGAATAGAATTTGTCTACACTGGATTTTACATTGCCATCAGCTTCCACACGGGCGTAAACCATACCTTTCGCACCGATCTGAGGTTTCTTGACAAATTCTGTTAATTGGTCTAACTGTTTACGGGTATAACTTGCAGCGCCTTCCGCACAGATACCACCAATATATGCCGCATCATCAAAAACAGAGAAGCCATGACCTTTCATGATATCCATCAATTCCACAAACTTCATGCCGAAACGCAAATCCGGTTTGTCACTACCGTAATATTTCATGGCATCGGCCCATGTCATACGCAGAAACGGTTCGCTCAACTCGACTCCACGTAACTCCTTGAACAAATGTTTTGCCATTCCTTCGAAAGTGGAAATGATATCTTCTTGTTCAACAAAACTCATCTCACAGTCTATCTGAGTAAACTCAGGCTGACGGTCTGCACGAAGATCTTCATCACGGAAACACTTTACAATCTGGAAGTAACGATCAAAGCCGGAAACCATCAGCAATTGCTTCAGTGTTTGCGGAGACTGTGGCAGTGCATAAAACTGTCCCGGGTTCATACGTGAAGGAACAACAAAATCACGGGCTCCTTCAGGAGTAGAACCTACCAACATAGGAGTTTCCACTTCCAGAAACCCTTTGCTGTCCAAATATCGGCGCACTTCCATTGTCATTTTATGACGAAGTTCCAAATTTTTACGCACACAATTACGGCGTAAATCCAAATAGCGGAATTTCATACGGATATCATCACCTCCGTCACTATTATCTTCTATCGTAAAAGGAGGAGTTACCGCTGAATTAAGTACATTCAATACCGATACGATAATTTCAATTTCACCGGTGGGAATATTCATATTCTTATTTGAACGTTCGTTCACTTCACCGGTTATTTGAATAACAAATTCACGCCCCAAGTGATTGGCACGTTCACAAAGTTCGGCATTCACCGCTTCGTTGAATACCAATTGGGTAATACCGTAACGGTCACGAAGATCGACAAACGTCATCCCTCCCATTTTACGTGCACGCTGTACCCAACCTGCCAACGTTACACTTTTGCCTGCATCGGAAAGTCTGAGCTCTCCGCAAGTATGACTTCTGAACATATATTCTTAAATTTAATCAATTGTTTGGCAAAGGTACGATATGTTTTCCATTGTACAAAACCGCCTACAAGAAAAAAAGTCCCGTAGCTGTATACCAACGGAACTTTTTTAATCTGGATGTACAGATCTCAATTCTTGAACATTTCAATGACATCCCTTAATTCTCCTGGAAATACTTCACCAGTTTTCTCCCACAACATCTTGCCTTTACGTTGGAGGACAAAGCTGGGAGCTATTTCTATTTCATAGGCATCGGCTACTTTCCGATTACTTTCTATATTGACTCTTACAATATTGACCGGTTTTTCAAATTCATGTAACAGCGGTTCAATCCATTCACAATGGGGAGACCAATCCGCATAAAACACAACCAGCAATAATGAGTCCGACTGGTTTACCTCTTCTATTTTTCCAGTTATATCCATTACTGTTTTCAATTTTAAATTATCCTCTACTTCCTAAACTGTTCACGTCAGGATTTAACTCTTTTACCGCTGCTTTCACCTGCTTCTTGGTAGGCTTACCAGTATTGGACACTTGTTCAACAGGAAACCGCTGACCACTATTCGTCAGCTCATCCTTTTGTTCCATCTTTTTCTTTTCTTCTTTACCCATATCTTCTCATTTTTAAGGTTTATGCTAATAATGCAACAAAATAGATAAAAAGATGGTTCACATAAAAAGTGAAAAAGGATGCCTGAAAATTATTCAGACACCCCTTTACTACTACATTTAAAACTACGTGAAATTGAGATTATTATACTTTACGGTCGCAATAACGTTTGCATTGTGCACAAATATCATACCCCAGCATAGCTCCAAGAATAAAATCCTGCTCGGGTGACAATTTGTTCAGTGGCTGATTCACTAGGAAACGAATGGCATTAATGCATTCTTTTCTACCGAAAAACAGGTTTATTTTATCATTTCCCACGGGCTGGATTATATAATTAATCTTTTGATTGATCAGCCGTTTTACAGCAAAATCTTCATACTTCCTCTTGGTAGTATAGAGTACCATCTGACGTACTCCTTTTTTTAATTCATAAATATGATTCAGAAATACTTTCAATTCTACCGGGTTTATGTCTGAAGCTATCATAAGGCAATTGTCAAAATTACAGGTTCTTCTTTATTTCTTCAACCCAACTGTTAATACGTTCTTCAGTCTTGCCACTTTCGTTCACGTCATCAAGAGCCAAACCTACAAATTTCCCATCGATTATCGCTATAGAAGATGAATACGAATACCCATCGGCAGAAACTGCCCCCACAAAAGTGCAACCTGAATTCTTTAACTGGTCATATATAACTCCCATACCGTCACAAAATGTATCACAATAGGATTCTGAATCTCCACAGCCAAAGAGAGCAACTATTTTACCATTCAAATCTGCAGTCTTTATCATTTTAATGGCGTCATACCAATCATCTTGCAATTCACCCTCTCCCCAAGTAGAAGTCCCTAACAATAAAATATCATAACTTTCCACTTTTTCTGTGGTAATTTTACTTGCATCAATTACATCAACTGATGCCACACCTAATTTTTCAGCTATTGTCTGTGCGATGCTTTCACAAGTTCCAGTAGAGGAACCATAAATTATACCCATTTTTTTCATACAGCAAATCATTTAATTTGTTTGCTGCAAAGTAAAAGGTTTGAAAGAGATTCTGAAATACCTAGAAATAGTGATTTTAATAAAGTTCAAGAGACAAAACTCAGTTTTTGAAAACATAAACTTATAATCTGAAATTTAAGCATCCTAAAAGACTAAAGAAAGGGTCGTATCATTACTCAAGACAGAGTTTGATACGACCCTTTTAAGTGTTATAATTACTATCTGTAACTTTTAGGAGCAGTCATTTTCGTTTTGACACATTAATATGTTTTTAGAACCGATAAGCAGCTCCGAAATTAATAACCCCTTGGTCAAAATCATCAACCAATTGGTATCTGAATTCAACATTCATAGCCCAGTTACGTCCCAAAGCGAATTCCGCCCCAGCTCCGAGATTAACCCCGATACGGAATTCATTATGGTTACCCCCATCATCAACATGGACGTGGTCTCCATCCCAGTCAACATCCAAATCATGCATGTCAAACATCCAGTTGGACATGGTCAGACCAAACAGCGGATAAAGTTTGACACTTTGAGCTACCGGACAAAGATAGTGGAAGTTCACATTTAAATCCAACATACTTACATTGTCATTCTCAAAAAAATAATTGAATGAAGGTTCAATACGGAGAGGATTAGTGATATTGTACTGGTATTTAATTCCCAATCCAGCACTTTCAATTTCTGTTCCGTAACTTAATCCAAATCCAATTGCCTGTCTGCCTTTTTAAGCGTAGGTACTGCTCAACATGACAAACATCAGTCCTAAAAAAATAAAGATCTTTTTCATTTTTAAAAATATATAAGTGTGTTAATCGTCTTCATCGTCATCATCCCAATCATCGTCATCATCGTGCCATTTATGATGTTTATGACGCTTGTGTTTTTTATAATGCTTGCGATGATGCTTATCATGATGGTCACAATAAGAGCAATAATGTTCACGCCAGCATTCGCTATGATAACGAATCCTGTCATAAAATGGATCATAGTACATCGACCCTGGTTTTATGCCTATCTCTACCAATATACGATTCCATCCATTCCGGTGGTAATGCTTGTAATAGTCACACACCTCCCGCATATGCCTGCCGGAAGTCTTTGCTATTTCAAGAGCCAAACCGACATTCCCCCAATTACTACCACATCTTCTGTAATAATCATCCAATAATTGATTAGATATATTATATTCTACGCATAAACGTTTCCGATAGTCGGATAACTCCACAGCTGCATACTTGTTCGCCCTGCCTATGAACAGAGAAAGCCTGTCTTGTGCAAACATGGAACAAGAAATGACTATAAATAATAACAGTACTTGAATTCGTTTCATATTAAAACCATTTGGCAATAAAACTATTGAAATTGCAAATATAGATATAAAAAAGCAATACACAATTTTTTATGGAGAATTTAGATACTGTCTAATTTTACATTTTGATAAAAAAACTACTTCTTTTTTCCTTCCCAATGATTGTTTTAAATGGTTTCTTGCTGGCAATAATGATAAAATAACCTGCATACATGATGGTAAAGCGGCCTTTATACTATTTTCTGAATGTCTCTAACTTTTTCAACTACCTTACTGCTATTTTCTTACTTTCGCCAAGAACTGACATCGGTTGTGAAAATTATAATAAAACCCCTCTCAAAACCGTGCAAACCAGCACAGACTAGAGAGGGGGGTATGAAAGAGTTTGCTTAGAATTTATATCCTAAAGTAATGCCTATATTTGCATTATGGGGGGCATCGCCATCCATTACCTTGCAAAAACCAAGTTGGGTATCAAGACCTACGAGAATCTTTCCGAACTCCACACCCAGACCGATGTTCCATCCTGCATCAAATCTGTTGTAATCCAGTCCGTCATCACCGAATGTGTCTATTTTGTCATCACCATTAATATGGATGCCTCCAACGGATGCGTCACCATCGAATTTAGCCTTACCACCTACTCCGCAAGCCAAATAAGGGCCTGTCGCGATGACAAGGTTGGTGTTATCTGCAATATTAAAACGAAACTGTACGTTAACAGGCAATTCAAGATAGAGCTGGTTAATTTTCACATCAGCATCAGCATCTATTATATTTCCGTCAAATCCACTTGAATATTTTGCCCCCTTTTGCGAAAAAAACAATGAAGGTTGTAAAGATATCATATCATTAAACTGATACTCCATCCCCACTCCGATACGTGCTCCGGGTTTAAATTCGGAGTGATCTGAATTCTCACCAATATAACTACTAAGGTTAAGACCAGCCTTTACATTAAAAGACACCTGCGAAAATCCCATAGTACAGATTAACGCAAACAATACGGTTAAAATACTTTTTTTCATAATCATAAGTTTTGATTAAAGATTATTTATTTTATCATTGCTTCAACAATGACAATGCAAAGATATAACAATTATAAGTTCGTTGTCACCTCAAGCAGACTTTTGTTATGCACATTCTAAAGACTATATGGTTTATTTTTAAGAATCCAAAGTTTTTCACATAACTATAGAAATTATCTATAAGAAAAGAATATACTCCCCAACAGTTGTTTTTGGGGAACTTTATTATCGTCTATTCTCCTCTTCCTTATTGAATTTCTCTCTTTGTTCCTTCTTTTGTACGATATTGATAAAAGAAGAACTAATGATACCGGTCGGAATGGCTACCATTGCCACACCTACCAGACAAATAATACAACCCAATAATTTCCCCAAAAAGGTAATGGGATAAATGTCACCATATCCGACTGTAGCAAATGTAATAATGGCCCACCAGATTCCGTCACCGATATTTTTAAAGACTTCAGGTTGTGCATTCCTTTCAATATAATACATCAAAATGGCGGAAAAGCAAATTGTAATGAAACTAGCTGTGTAGGCTGTTTCAAGTTCTTCTCTGACAGAAGCAAGAGCCATACCGATAATTCGGAAAGATCGCGAGTGCCGTATTAACTTAAAAATAATGAAGATATAGGGTAAAATAATGACATGAACGACTTCCGTATCCCAGTATGCATAGGTAAGAACACAAGGCAGTACTGCCACGAAGTCAACAAAACCATAAAAAGAGAATGTATATTTCAGACGTGCCTTTGCTGTTTTCATACCGGGATAGAGTGCCGGTGCAGATACGATACGGGCTGTGTATTCAATAAGAAAAATAAAAGAAGATACATAAGTAATGCCGAATAACAGTACTTTGTATGTGGCCATTTCTTCAAATGAACTTGCAATGACGGCTATAATTGAAATCAGAATGAAGAAAAGAACAAAATATTGAATAAATTTTCTTCTCAATAACTGTTGAATCAAAATATATAATTTCATTTTTGCAAAAAAAATTATTTATTCATGCTATCCGTGTGTTTTCCACACACGGATGCAATCACTTTGTTATTCAGACTCTTTTATTGGATGTTTTACTACAAACCTTCTCAATAATAAAAGCCGCTTTTTAGTTTTGTATTGCTAAAAACGATCCGCAATTATCTGACTAAAACACATAAGCAAGTGATAACTGCCAATATCTATTTTTGCTTTCGAATACATCACCATCAAAAATTTGATCTATGGCATCATGCTTATTGCCTCCTATATTATGCTTGGCAGACTGGGTTAATCCTATATTATAATAGCAACTTACCATTAAATGATTTACAATTTTCACTCCACCTCCCAAGTTCAATCCGACTTCAGTCGAACGCCATCCCATAGATGGAAGATCCTTATCTATAACATCCACAGCTATATGAGCAAGTTTGCGTCCCCAGTTGTCCTTGTCTACCAAAAAAGAAAAGGAAGGACCGACTCCCAAAAACAAATCAAAATTATCTGATATTCCCATTTCCCATTTCAGTTCTATAGGAATATCAATACTTTGTGTTTTAATGTCAGCACTACGTCTGTTAGAGGTATTTGTCAGTTTGATTCCACGCTCTACATACAGCAGAGAAAAGTCCAAAGCGATACCATGAAATCCTGTTTGATATTGCAACATAGGCCCTACTTGAAATCCTGTCAAACTCTCTTCCTTAAACTGGTCACGCATGCCACTAATATTTGCTTTGTTGCCAAGCACACCGGCTTTTACCCCAAAATGTAATCCCTGAGCCATACTATCAGTGATTCCCCAAAATACGAAAATCGTAAAAAAACAAATTATTTTTTTCATGATCATTTATTTAAGAAGTTGAATATGTTTCTATTATTTTGAAGATTGATGCACAGTAAGTTGTGGGAAAGGGAATCCGATTCCTTCTTTATTAAATGTCGTATAAACAATCTCATTAATATCATATAAAACATTCCAGTAATCAGCTGTTTTAACCCAAACACGGACAGTAATGTCAACGCTACTCGCACTTAATGAGCCTAAAACAATGATAGGAGCAGGAGTATCCAAAATACGTTTGTCCGCATAAATAATACGTTGCAATACGGTTCTGACCCTTTGTACATCCTCTCCATATTCTACTCCGAATACCCATTCAACACGGCGCATTTCCTGTTTGCTGTAATTAATCACAGCATTTCCACTGAGCATCCCGTTGGGAACGTATATCATCCGATTATCAAGAGTGGAAAGTATGGTATGGAAAATCTGTATCTCTTTTATTGTACCACTTACTCCAGGTCCATCTATATAATCGCCTACTTTAAACGGTTTAAAAACAAGTATAATCAAACCACCTGCAAAATTGGAAAGATTGCCGGAAAGTGCCATACCTACAGCCACACCGGCTGACGCCAAAAGTGCAGCAAAACTGGTCGTTTCCACTCCCAACTTGCTGATTATGGCAAAAGCAAGTACCATGTTCAATAAAATTTTCACTAAACTTTTCAAGAAAGTCTGTACACTGGTTTCTATCTTCCGTTTTTCAAGAACTTTGGCTATTAATACACTAATCTGCTTAATGATAAAACGACCGACTGAATATATCAGAATGGCGACAAATATATCCTTACCAGCGTCCATTCCAAAATCTACCAGTTTCTCCAGTGCTTGCTCAAGTTTACTGCCTGAGGCTGCATTCAATAATAATAAATTCATTTTTTTCGTTTAACAAATAAAAATTAATCAGCTTGTCACGATCATATTGCAAATATGCCAGCACATCCTGACAGTATAGTTTCGCAATGTTCCAATAAATCATCCAATATATTTTTACATTCCTAAATAGTCGGATATTTAAAGCCGCAAAGATATCATATATAATTGATAAAAACCAAACTTATCACTTAAAAGAGAGAACCTAAGCACCGTATTCTGTATCAAGCATACAACTCTAAGATAATATATTTAATTTTTTTCGGTAATATTTGCCGAAACATCGGTGAAGCACTATTATACTAGGTGAAAAATGCACGGCACAAGAACAATCTAGCACTCCATGCTGCATAACTAATCAAAAAGATCCAGTAAAAAAACATAAAACCAACTAGTTAATTCATACTTAAAGAGTATCAAACCAATCATTTTCTGTATTTTTAGGTACTTCTCTGTAAATAATACTCAATAATGAAAACAAGAAAAACATTCTAACAAAACATAACTAAAATACAAAATATTTCAGAGATTCACTCTACCTTAAACTTTACAGCATTCGACATTTAGAAAAAATATCGTAAGAGTTTTAATGAGAGTAAACTCGGAAATTCATTCCGTTGACAAAGCAACCCACTTCCATCAAAAGAACCATTACTTACATGCTGTACCACAGAAAGGCAACCAATATATCATACTATCTTCTGATCTTTCTTCTAAACTTTACCCTGTACTCTTTCATACGGTTAGTTCACTATATAATAACAAGATAATAAGCTGCTATTAGAGAAAACAATATTTTTTTAAGATGTTTGTAGACTCTGATAAAATTAATACCTTTGCGAAGTCAATTTATATATAAACAATGTCGAAATGTAAATTGAAATATTGCAGATAACAAAAAAAGGACAAAGAAATATGAGACTTATAAAAGTAACAGGTGGTTTGGGAAATCAAATGTTTATTTACGCTTTTTATTTGCGAATGAAAAAGTACTATCCCAAAGTGCGTATAGACCTTTCGGACATGATGCATTATAAAGTGCACTACGGATATGAAATGCATCGTGTGTTTAATCTGCCCCATACAGAATTTTGTATAAACCAACCTCTGAAAAAAGTTATCGAATTCCTTTTCTTCAAAAAAATATATGAACGGAAACAAGCTCCCAATAGTTTACGAGCTTTTGAAAAGAAATACTTTTGGCCTTTACTTTATTTTAAAGGATTTTATCAGTCGGAACGTTTCTTTGCAGATATTAAGGATGAAGTTAGGGAGTCTTTCACTTTTGACAAGAATAAAGCCAACAGTAGAAGTCTTAATATGCTTGAAATTTTGGACAAGGATGAAAACGCAGTATCTCTACATATTCGTCGTGGAGATTATTTGCAACCCAAGCATTGGGCTACTACCGGGAGTGTATGCCAGTTACCTTACTATCAAAACGCAATAGCGGAAATGAGCAGAAGAGTTGCCTCTCCATCTTACTATATTTTTTCAGATGACATTGCTTGGGTAAAGGAAAATCTTCCATTGCAGAATGCAGTATATATTGATTGGAATACGGATGAAGACAGTTGGCAAGATATGATGCTTATGAGTCATTGCAAACATCACATCATCTGCAACAGTACATTCAGCTGGTGGGGAGCATGGTTAAATCCCAATATGGACAAAACGGTAATTGTGCCTAGTCGTTGGTTCCAGCATTCCGAAGCTCCGGATATCTATCCTACGGGGTGGATAAAAGTACCAGTGAGTTAATCCATAATACACATGAATACGCACGTCTGGAAAGCTAAAAAATAATTGGCATTTTCGGAAACCGCTGAGCCGAAATTTCGGCTCAGCGGAAATTGTAGCATTCATGTTCATTTTTGGTTTAACACACCTTTTCAAACCATAGTACGACCATCATAAATTATTTTGAAGAACGATTGACAAATGCTTCAGCAGAGTCGTTCAATGCTAAAATCAAAGCTTTTCGAAGCCAGTTAAGAGGGGTGGCTGATGGAAATTCTTCATGTTCAGACTGGCTAGGCTATACGCTTAAAAGAAAGCTTGCCAACCGGGAAAATCCGCTGACCCTAACTCACTTGGTTAAACCAAAGGTAAACCGCCCCATTCGGAGAATAAAAAAAAGAGCTACATTTTACCGTAACTCCTTGACTCTCATCCGTCGGGGTAGCGGGATTCGAACCCACGACCCCCTGCTCCCAAAGCAGGTGCGCTAACCGGACTGCGCTACACCCCGAATCTTTTTTTTATTTTTCAATCGCTTTATCTCTCAAAAGCGATGCAAAGGTACGGCTTTTTTTTATATATGCAAATATTTAAAGCGATTTTTTTTCTACTTTTTTTCGCATTATTACTTATCAAATTATAAATCAAAACATTAACCTTAAAACTTTTTTTTATCCGCAACAAAGAAATTTCAGTGTAAAACAACTCCCCTTTCCGATTTCACTACTCGCCGAGATACTTCCACCATGTAAATTCATAATTTGTTTGCATAAACTGAGTCCTATACCACTACCTGTTGGCTTCGTTGTAAAAAAAGGAACAAAGATTTTATCCAATACTTCTGGAAGAATGCCACTACCATTATCACAGACAGAAAGGAAAAATAGATGTTTTTCTAAATCACAATGTGTGCTAATGATAACTTCGGGATAGATTTGCTCTACACAAGCCTCACCTGCATTCTTTAGTAAATTGATTAATACTTGTTCTATCTGTGAACGATCCAGCATCAGTGTCGTTTCTGGGTTTTCTACTTTATATATATATTGTATGTTTTTATTAGGAAACAGTTTTTTCATATCACTCAGTAAATCACCTATATTTACTGGAGCCAGTATCGGAACAGACAGACGAGAAAGTTTACGATAGTTTTCCACAAAATTCAGCAACCCTTTACTTCTTCTATGAATAGTCTGCATCCCTTGCAACATGATATTGTAATCTCTCTCATTCATACCATTTTGTACAGCACGCTCACTTAATGTTTCACTTAATGAAATAATGGGCGCAATGGAGTTCATTATTTCATGAGTGAGTACACGAATCAGCTTCTGCCATGCTTCCATCTCATTTTCCTCCAATACAGCATGGATATTCTTTAAATTAACCAACCGGAGTTCCGTACCATGTTGAGCGGAATATTCAGATACCGTAACAGCCAATTCTTGTATAATATCTCCTTTATGTATTCGTACTGTTTTAATTTCTCCAGGCTGTAATGACAGGATAATAGTAGGAAAATCAGAATTTAACAGAGCCAATTCCCTGACAGAATGAATACGATAACCGCACAAATCCTGCATGGCTGCCCGGTTCATCCAATGTATATTGCACTGACTATCTACTACCAGCAAACTGCTGTCAACAGTATTCAATAATGTTTCATAATATTGATATCGCTCTTCATTCTCGGACAACCGAGTACGGAATTCAGCAACAACATTATTTATTTCTTGTGCCAATCGTTGTTCTGTACGAGTTTTGTGCTGGGTAGAAAAACTCAAAGAGAAATCTGCATAACGAATACCTTCTATCATTCGCGATATCATACGGGTCGTTTTATACTGCCACTGACAGATATAAATGATAATACCTGCCATAATCATCAGCGAAAAAAACAAGCAAAAATAGAGCGAATGTTGATAAAAGAGATATGCAGCTATAGCTACTACCCCCATTAATAACATACAAGCTATCATCCGTAAAGTTTGTAAACGACTCATAACCCTAATTTTTCAAGTTTCCGATAAAGAGCGTAACGGGTAATCCCCAAATATTCCGCTGCACGACTCAAGTTCCCTTCGCTGCGTTTCATAGCACGTTCTATGGCATTGCGTTCTAATTGTTCCAAGTTCAGTATCTCATCCGTATTCACCCTCTTCTCGAGTTGTGGCTGCAACATGAAATTTGCAGGCTTTAACAATGGCGAGTCCGAAAGAATAATTGCCCGTTCTATGGCATGCTGCAATTCGCGGACATTACCCGGCCAATGGTAACGCATGAGTTTCTGCTTGGCTTCGCGGCTCAGTCCGTTTATCTCTTTCTTATATTTATGAGTATACCGTTGTAAGAAATAATCAGCCAGTAAGAGAACATCCTCTCCCCTTTCCCGCAATGGAGGAATAGTAATCTCAATCGTATTGATACGATACAACAGGTCTTGACGGAAATTACCCTCCTCCACCAATTCTCGGATATTTACATTTGTTGCGCTTATCAACCGAACATCAATAGGAATTATATCCGTTGCTCCCAAACGTGAAATCTGCCGTTTTTCTATGGCTGTTAGTAATTTGGCCTGCATAGGTAATGACAAATTCCCTATTTCATCCAAAAAAAGCGTTCCTCCTGATGCCACCTCCATACGTCCCGCCTTTGCTTTGCGGGCATCTGTAAAAGCCCCTTTTTCATAGCCGAACAATTCACTTTCGAATAATGATTCAGGTATGCTCCCCAAGTCAATCGTTATAAAAGGACATTCACGACGAGGAGAAAAATAACGTAGAGAACGGGCCACCAAATCTTTACCGGTTCCATTTTCACCCAATATCAAAATATTAGCATCAGTATCCGATAATTTCCGAATAGTATCAAAAACCTCTCGCATAGGCGCTGAGTGACCTATCATTTGAGGCATCTCTTCATCCTGCGCGCTCAATGCTACAACTTGTTCTTTCAGTTGCCTGACCTCTTTACGAGAATCACGAAGTTTGATAGCCGATGAAAGCGTAGCAAGTAGTTTTTCTTTTTCCCAAGGTTTGGGAATAAAGTCAATAGCTCCAGCCTTAATGGCCCGTACTGCTTTATCTGTATCCGCATAAGCAGTCATAAACAAGACAATAGCCTGCGGATCTAACTTTAGTATCTGCTCTAAACAATCGAATCCTTCCTGCCCGCTGATAGCATCCCGACGAAAATTCATATCAAGCAGAATAACATCAGGTTGAAAAGTAGTCATGAAATGCTCAATACGAGTCGGTTGAGTAGTAACTTTTATTTTTTCCACGTAGGGATCCAATAAAAGGTTTAGTGCAAAAAGCACGTCCTCATTATCATCTATAATCAATATTTTTCCTTTTGCATTCATTATTTTATCCTCAATATATCTTGTTATACGAATAAAAGATTTTCTATCCGCTTTTTTGCAAAGATATTGTTTTTTTTAATGTGTTGTCTGTGCGGATACGCACTATTTTTGTGCGTATCCGCACAGAGACATCATTATCTTTTATCCCACAAAAAACTGGTAAACAAAGAGATAAGATAATGGCACGCTATTTGATTAGTCTACAATACTAATATATTAAGTTATGAAAAAAAAATCAGTAATAGCTATCAATTTATGCCTTATAGCAAGCATAGTAACTCTATTCGGCAATAAGATCTATATGCTTTATATAGGTGACTGCCATCAATTGTGGGAAGAAGCACAAACTCACTATGTTAATCGACAATATGAAAAAGCACGCGAGTTATTAGAAAAGATAGCTCGCATTGATACGGCCCATCATGCCCAATATCTGACAGGCGATATGTATTTAAAAGGCTTAGGAGGTGAAATTGATTATGATAAGGCTTTGAAACTTTTTCATCAATCGGCAGCGGGCGGAAACACGTATGCTGAAAACAATATAGGCTTTATGTACACATATGGTTTGGGAGTCACTAAGGATTACAGCCAAGCTTTCAAATGGTTGAACAAAGCTGCCACTCAAGGAAATCCAGAAGCTCAAATTGGTATGGGGAGCCTTTATAAAAACGGTTGGGGAGTACGTAAGGATTGTTACATTGCTATGACTTGGTACCTACGTTCTGTAGCTCATGGTAATACGGACGCCATGAACAATATCGGTTATTTATATAAAAACGGACTTGGGGTTCCCCAAGACTTTGAAGAAGCTTATTTTTGGTTTAAAAAAGCAGCAGATAAGAATAATCCGATAGCTCAATATAATATAGGAAATATGTATTGTTATGGCGAAGGAATGGAAAAAGACTTTGCTAAAGGAGTCGAGTGGCTGACCAAAGCTGCTTTACAGGGGAATGCTCCTGCACAATACAACCTAGGACGCATGTATCAGTGGGGCAAAGGCGTAGAAAAAGACTTACAACAAGCCCGGTTCTGGTTCCAAAAAGCTATAGACAACGGTCATGAAAAAGCAAAGGAAGCATTAAGCAAAATAAAAAGCGACTTATCCAAAGAAGACACCGAAGACCCACTCCTGTTCACCTAACTATAAGCCAAAAGTACTATAGGTATAAAGACATAAAAAAACGAACATGAAACTATATTGTATTATAGCACTTTCTCTTCTGCTTCGCCCGGAAACAGCCACAGCACAACAAGAAGAATCAATAACATTGAGTTTGCAACAAGCTATTGAAATAGCACAAGAAAACTCACCGGAAGCACAAGCTGCCCGTCATACCTATCGGGCAGCTTATTGGAACTACCGTTTTTTCCGGGCGAATTATCTTCCCTCCGTCACATTAACTTCATCTCCTACCCTAAATCGGGAGATAAACAAGATTACCCAACCGGATGGAACAAATCAATTTATCCAGCAAGACCAGTTAAGCACAGATCTCAGCCTTAAAATAAATCAAAATATATGGTTTACCGGTGGCAGCTTGTTTGTAAAAACTACCACCCAACGCATTGATGAATTTGAAGATAATCATACAGCGTATAACACCCAACCCATAGTAATAGGTTACGAGCAGCAACTTTTTGGATATAATTCTTTAAAATGGGATCACCGTATCGAACCCCTTCGCTACCGGGAAGCCCGTAAAGCATATGCAGAAGCATTGGAACTTGTAGCCTCAGAAACCAGCACTCTTTTCTTCAACCTGGCAACTGCACAAACTAATCTTGACATAGCCGCCTACAACTATGCTTCTGCCGATACTTTATACAGGTATGCCGAGGGAAGATATAATATAGGAACCATAACTGAAAACGAAATGCTACAGCTGGAAATAAACAAACTGACAGAAGAAACCAATATGATGAATGCCCGCATCGAAGTAGAAGACCAAATGCAAACACTCCGTTCCTTCCTTGGCATTAATCGGGAAATAAATTTACAAGTTGTTCCGGAAGACAGCATTCCTCAACTCGAAATCCCTTTACAAAAAGCATTACAACTGGCATTCAAAAACAGTCCCGATCCTGACACTTATAAACGCAAACAATTAGAAAGCCGCAGCGCATTAGCTTCTGCAAAAGCCAATGCAGGTTTGAAAGCCGACCTGTATGTACAATTCGGGCTTTCTCAAACCGGAAATAAATTTGCAGATTCTTACCGAAACCCCATGAACCAACAATATGCCAGTATTGGTATTTCTTTACCTATCCTGGATTGGGGTCGTGGAAAAGGACGCGTTCGTGTAGCTCGTTCCAATGTAGACTTAGTAGATACACAGGCTGAACAGGGAATGAAAGATTTTGAATTGAATGTATGTAAAATGGTCCGTCAATTCAATCTTCAAGCATACCGTGTAGCAGTAGCCGCCAAGACGGACAAGACGGCCGACCGGCGCCACGATGTAGCACGTCGGCTTTATATCTTAGGAAAATCGACAATTCTGGACCTCAATGCCGCCATTACAGAAAAAGATACCGCACGGAGAAATTATATAACAGCTTTGAAAACTTATTGGAGTCTGTATTATGGTATTAGAAGTATGACGGGATATGATTTCCTCAGAAAAGCAGAGATTTCATGTACTATACCTAAACCTTAACTACACGGCAGATATAAATAATCTTTGTATTATCGCCATACTTAAAAAAGAAATAAAAAAAATTATATCAAAAAACATAAACTAATGGATATAAAAATTGAAAAGAAACCGTGGTACATCCGCTATCGCTACTATATGATAGCTGCACTGGCCTTCATTATCTTCCTTATCTATGTGATAAGCCTTTCATTAGGTCCTCGCAAGCTGCGTATCGAAACAGACAACATTCAGATAGCCGAAGTAAAAGACGACAAATTTATGGAGTATGTAGATGTGGAAGGACTGGTGCAACCCATTCTTACCATCAAAGTAAATACTCGTGAAGCCGGCAGTGTAGACCGCATTGTTGGAGAAGAAGGGAATATGATGAAACAAGGTGACACCTTGTTGATATTGACTAATCCGGATCTGATTCGTTCCATTGAAGACCAACGTGACGAATGGGAAAAACAACGAATCACCTATAAAGAGAAAGAGATAGAAATGGAACAAAAGAGTCTGACACTGAAGCAACAGACATTACAGGCACAATATGAGATGGAACGACTGCGCAAGAGCTTCGGACTGGACAAAGAGGAATTCAAAATGGGAATTAAGAGCAAGGCTGAGCTTCAAGTATCTGAAGATGAATATAAGTATAAACTGAAAAATACGGCATTACAAATGGAAAGCCTGAAACATGATTCATCCGTAACCCTTATCCGCAAAGAATTATTGAAAAATGATCTGGAACGTGAAAGCAAAAAACTGAAACGTGCGGAAGAACGGTTGGAGGATTTGATAATAAAAGCTCCGATTGGCGGCCAACTAAGTTTTGTGAAAGTAACTTCCGGCCAACAGGTTGCTTCGGGAGAAAGTATAGCTGAAATAAAAGTGCTGGATCAATATAAAATTCATACTTCTTTAAGTGAATATTACATTGACCGCATCACAACAGGTCTTCCGGCTACCGTAAACTATCAAGGGAAACGCTACCCCCTGAGAATTACTAAAGTAGTTCCTGAGGTAAAAGACCGTATGTTTGATGTAGATTTGGTATTTACCGGAGAAATGCCCGAGAATGTCCGTGTAGGAAAGAGCTTCCGGGTACAAATAGAATTGGGCCAACCCGAACAAGCTATAGTTATCCCACGTGGAAATTTCTACCAGTCTACTGGAGGACAATGGATTTACAAAATAAACCCATCAAAAACAAAAGCTGTAAAAGTTCCATTGAATATAGGACGCCAAAACCCGCTTCAATATGAAATCACTGAAGGTTTACAGCCTGGAGAATTTGTAATTATCACAGGATATGATACCTTTGGTGACGCAGAAGAATTGATATTAAAATAAAACATGCAACATGAAAACTTTGAAATATGCCTGGCGCTTCTTAATGCGTTCTAAATCGTATACTATCATTAATTTGCTAGGACTGGCTTTCAGTCTGGCATGCAGCATCATCTTGATGCGATATATCCATAGGGAACTGACGGTGGATGCACATAGCGTAGATCCGGAACATATCATCATTCCTATACGGGATATAGAAGGAAATCTTCATCCGGGAAGTTTGCAACAAGGTTGGTCTGAAACTGATTCTGTTTATATTCCTGACCATCAAATAGTGGAACAATGCCGCCTGATGTTACAGCAGCGAGACAATGTGGTATATGAAAACAGTAACTATGCAATGAATATAGCAGCAGTTGACTCCACTTTTTTTCATTTCTTCCACTACCCGGTTGCAGCCGGTGAGGCCCATTTAGATGCCCCTGGTGACGCCATCATCACCCAGCGCTATGCCCGTAATATATTTGGTAAAGAAAATCCGATAGGAAAAGTATTGGAATATTATGGTAAAAACATCACCATCAAGGGAGTGATTGGAGAATTGGGATGCAAATCATTACTTCGGTTCGATCTACTGGTATCATACAGATTGGTGGAACACTGGCAACGTATGGATATATCACTGATGCGCATACTCCCCGGTGTAGATCTGGATAAGATAAACAAAGCAAGCAATGTGTACAGAAAGGACAAAAGGGGAAACAGAATACGCTGGGAATTTATTACTTGGAAAAATTTATACTGGAGAAATTCCATTGGTCACGATGACGATTACGATTCCATCATGCAATTCGGTAACCGTACACACCTGTATATTCTTTCAGGAGTAACCATATTGCTATTATTGGTAGGTATATTGAATTTCATCAATATTTATATGGTATTTATGATGAAACGTTCTAAAGAATATGGAGTAAAGAAAGTATTCGGCTTGCAGCGTCTGCCTTTGTTTTTACAAATATGGATAGAAAATCTGTTATTAGCCTTTGCCGCATTGCTAACCGCCTGGCTGTTGATAGAAGCAACCCAAGTACCAGTCAGCCGGTTGATGAATGAACAAATTAGCTATTCGGCATTCGACTGGCAATTGTCTTTGGGATTCATCATATTATTACCTTTGGTCACTTCTATTTATCCATACATCAGATATAATTATCTCCCTCCTATTGTGTCTATCCGTTCAATAACATCAAACCGTCATGCTATCACTGTACGTATGACATTCCTTTTTTTTCAATACATTATAACCATATTACTCCTTATCCTGTCCTTTTACTTTGGCAAGCAACTGCATTTCCTGCTGAATACCTCTCTCGGATATCGGACAGAAAGAATTCTCAGAGCTGAGTTGTTACACGAAAACAAAAATTATCTGCGCTCTGATACAGAAGAAAAGCGCAATGAGCGCTTTGCCCGCCAAGACCGTATCAAGCAACTATTAAACGAGTGTCCTCACATTGAAATGTGGATGAATTCCCATTATTCTATATTAAGGGGAGGCTCTATCTGCATGTTGTTAAATGACCAGGATACCCGTCAACCCATGCTCACCCTATTTCCTTCTCCACAATTCTTCCAACTATATGATTTAAAAGTACTGGAAGGAGAAATCCCCCAAAAATTTGAAGGTTGGAGTGACTATAAAATGGTACTGAACAAAGCAGCAATGAAAGCTATGGGCTATACTCGGCTAGAAGATGCTTTTGTACGCAGCGAATCCCCGCTTTGGATTAGTGTCAGCGAAAAAGGAGAAATGGAAGAAGGTGGAACCAAACTTATGCCTGTAGTGGCTGTAATAGACGATTATTACCCAAGCCATCTCACTGAAGGAATAAAACCGATGGCATTTGTCGTAGGGCCCAGCAGCGGCAACAGCGATTTTTTGATTGCCGTCAACCCCGATAAAGAAAAAGAAGTCATAGAATATCTGAAGAAAACAGAAAAAGAAATATATAATACCGAAGACTTCACCTATACTTGGTTGACAGATGAAGTCCACAAACTTTATGCTCAGGACCGTCAAACAGCAAACATTTACTTTGTCTTTGCCTTGATAGCAATCATCATCTCCTGTTTGGGATTATTTGGATTATCCTTATTTGATATCCGACAACGTTATCGTGAAATTGCCATCCGCAAAGTAAA
The DNA here is from genome assembly GCF_031119655.1 of Phocaeicola sp. GP0067. Lineage (NCBI taxonomy): Bacteria > Pseudomonadati > Bacteroidota > Bacteroidia > Bacteroidales > Bacteroidaceae > Phocaeicola > Phocaeicola sp. GP0067. Next base: position 29,581 of record NZ_JAVHZY010000027.1, on the reverse strand, counting down.
TGGCGCAGGGATGAAAGACCTTTACCTGCTATTGTTCCGCAAATATATCAAAGTAATAGGTTGTGCATTTGTATTGGCTATTCCACTTGCCTATTACCTCATATATATGTATACACGGGATTTTGTACTAAAAATACCTGTAGATATAGGAATTTATTTAGCAGTTCTAGCTATCATTTCCTTTATTTCATCAAGCACATTAATTTGGCAAATACACAAAGCTGCTCAAATTGATCCCGCAAAAATTATAAGATCAGAATAAACACACATTAAATATGAAAACACTGAAATATGCTTGGCGCTTTTTAATGCGTTCTAAATCGTATACTATCATTAATTTGCTGGGACTGGCATTCAGTCTGGCATGCAATATCATCTTGATGCGATATATCCATAGGGAACTGACAGTGGACACACATTGCATCGACAGGGAGCATGTGTATGCTATCTGTACCAATACAGAAGGTAACCGGGGACTGAGTGGACTGAAACAATATAACTATGATACCATTTCTATCGACAATCGTTTCGTAGAAGCTATGACCACCTATATTCCATTGGAAAAGGACTATGTCATTTCCGGTACCAACCGTATTCCGGCACGTTGCCTCGTTACCGACAGTGTATTTTTCCAGTTATTTCATTATCCTATAGTGCAAGGAAAGCTATCTCTCACAACACCTCAGTCGGCATTATTAACAGAAAAATACGCCCGTAAGATTTTCGGTAATGAAAATCCGATAGGTAAAGTACTACGTTATAGCAATGGCAAAGATATTACCGTAGAAGGCATTGTAGGAGAACCTGAGTGTAAAACTACAATTAACTTTGATATCATCCTCTCTTCTAAATTATCCCAACATTGGGAAAGGATGAATACAGAGCTCTATCGTTTCCTACCCGGTACAGATATAAATGCCATAAATAAGACAGGTAGCGTCCCACGGTATATAAATGACCCTAAATATGACACTCGCACACATACATTTTCTTTAATTTCTGTGAAGGATATTTACTGGGACGGTTCTTTAACAGACCGTGAACCTGCTATGTTTCTTTCGGGAAACCATTCCCACTTAATCATTTTGTCGGGCGTATGCCTGTTATTGCTCCTCACCGGCATCTTGAATTTTATTAATCTTTACCTGGTAGCATTATTACGCCGCGGAAAAGAATATGGATTGAAGAAAGTATTTGGTGTATGCGGCAAAACATTGTTTGCCAATATATGGATTGAAAATACATTACTAGTTCTGAGCGCCTTATTAGTATCCTGGCTTATTATTGAAATAATGTCTGCCCCTACTGAATATTTGTTCGACATTCACTTTTCTTATACGGCTTTCGACGGATGGCTTTCGGCAAGTATTTTATTATTGTTACCAGTAATAACTTCTATTTATCCATACATTAAATACAATTACACCTCCCCCATTCTTTCCATTCGCTCTATCGGTGTCCAAAGTCATTCCAAACATTTTCGTATGTTCTTTCTAGGGGCACAGTATATTATAACTTTTTTGTTAGTGGTATTATCACTTTATTTTAATCGACAACTTGGAATGTTGTTAAATACCGAACCCGGCTTTCGTACTAAAAACATAATGAATGTAAATTTAGTATATGAATCGAAAGATTTTAGCAGTTATACTTATGAAAGTATGCAACAACGTCGCCAACGTGTCATGCAATTGGATAATGAACTTAATGCATGTCCTTTTATTGAATTGTACGAACCTAGCAATGAAAATATCCTTACTCCTACCTTTGGTACAAACTATCTGAACAATAAAGGAGAAAAGGTGTTTCTGAATATTCATTACGCCACTCCTGCATTTTTCAAATTATATGATATAAAAGTAATTGAAGGTGAGATACCCGATATAAATAAAGAAAACCGGCGCACTGTTTTTGTTGTAAACAAAGCCGCACTGAAAGCATTAGGCTATACTTCAATCAATGGCGCTGGAGTGATTGAAGAAAATCAAAAAAGGGCTAATGCTAACGCTTCTCTTCAACCTATCGTTGCAGTAGTAGAGGATTATTTTGAAGGACATTTGACATCTGGAATCAAGCCTACTATCTATCCTGTCGGAGCACGGTTCAGTGGTGATCTTTATCAGATAGCTTATACACCCGGCAAAAAGAAAGAAGTGATTGATTTCTTACGTAATTTGGAATATAAAGTCTATGGAAGTGAAGACTTTGAATATACTTTCCTGGAAGATGATATCAAAGCGATGTATACACAAGACCGCCAAACAGCCACTATTTATTCTATTTTTGCAGGTATGGCTATTATTATTTCCAGTCTTGGCCTGTTAGGGATTTCTCTTTTTGACATTCGCCAACGATATCGGGAAATAGCGATTCGTAAAGTGAACGGTGCAAGTGCCAAAGACCTTTACCGACTGTTATTCCGCAAATATATAACCGTTTTAATTATAGCATTTGTCATAGCTATTCCTTTGGCTTATTATCTGATAAATACCTATACTCAAGATTTTGCAGTAAGGGCACCTGTCAGTATAGACATTTTTATCATATCATTGCTGTTGGTAATAATCATATCACTGGGCACCTTAGCATACCAAATACAAAAGGCGGCATATATTAATCCGACACAAATCATGAAAACAGAATAATTTTATAAAACAACGGAAATATGTTAAGGCATTATATAAAAATGGCAATGCGCCACTTATTAAAAAATAAGATACAAAATCTGATATCTATCGTAGGGCTATCCGTCGGGATATTATGTTTTAGTATCTGTCTTTATTGTAGCCGGTTCATCAGCGAAGTAGATTCTTGCTTTTCCAATAAAGAACTCATAGCAGACATAAATTTATGTACAACACGGGGAGATTTGTATTCTGGTATTCCGGCAACAACGATTGAAGAATTGCGCAAACTTAGATTCGATGAGGTTCAAGATTTTACCTTTACCGTTTATCCCCGAGAGCGGAGTTACAACGTAGAGATAAAAGAAGGGAAAGAATTGCCATACGATCATTTGATGACAATGGAAGTAGACTCTCTTTTTAGGAAAGTATTCACTCCCCGAATACTACAGGGATCATGGGAAGTAGCCTCCAACACCCCCAATGCCATCATACTGACCCGCTCTTTAGCAAAAAGGATTTTCGGTGAATCAGAAAATCCCATAGGCAAACGTATGATATTGACACAACGTCTTTTTACAGCACCGGATACCACTCCTCGTACTGGAGGCATAGCCTATACCATTCAAGCCGTGATAGAAGATATTCCCCTGAATACCAGCCTGAGTTTTCTTGAGAAACTGGATATGCTGACTTTGAATGACAGTGAAGGAACATTGCAATTCAACGGTCGTAATAATATGACCGGAGGTTTTGGTTTTGCCCTGCTACATCCGGGTAAAACAGCTCGAAAATTAGAAGCCCGTTTTCGCTCCATAAATATGAAGCACCACATATATGACGAAGAAACAGCTATAACCGCCTCGCCCTTTGGAGAGGAATTTTGGGATAAGTCCATTGCTCCTTATTTTGCAGGAATAACCATGATAGTAGGCCTGTTGATTTTACTGACCGGACTTCTTAATTTCTTCCATTTTCTTATGGGAACTTTTTTGAATCGTAACCGTGAATACGGGATACGCAAAGTTATGGGCAGTGGAAACCAGCAACTTTTTTACCAACTCTTTGTCCAGTCTGTCATCATTGCATTCATCGCTTTCTTGTTTACGTTCTGCTTGATTGAAATAATCAGTCCCTATTTGAATTTCAATTTATTTAATTACGTTCTTATCATTGAAAAGAACCTCTTGTTTATACAGACCGCAGAGTATATGGTATTCATCTTATTTTTATGTATGATATTATGCTTTATAACTGTATTGCGCATACATTACACACCCATCCAGACAGAGATTCATGGCAGTGAGATAAAACGTCATAAACATGGAATGCGGAATATTCTGTTAGGCATCCAATTTTTTATATGCTGGGTTTTTGTCGCATTTACCGTAGCTCTTTATATGCAAGCGGAGAAAACGGAATCTACCCTATTCAACACATTGACTGAAAAAGAAAAAGCCAATATACTAAGTTTCTCCATAGATTATATGTTTATGAAGAATGAAGAGAAACTGGCTTTAATAGAACGTATATCCAAATTTTCCGGTGTACAAGACAAATTATTGGCAGACATCAGTTATCTGAAAGGTATATCAGGTACTGGGATGCAAATGGAAAAAGGTAACCCGGAAAGCAGTTTTGAAGTAAATGTCATGAATGTTTCCACTAACTTCTTCCAATTCATGAACATACCTTTACTATCGGGACACACATTAAAAGCCAAAGAGGATTTGGTAGTAGACAAAACATGGGCGGAACGCCAGAAAAAAGATCTGTTAGGAACTATTTTATACAATTACTCGGAAAGCTATACCATTTGCGGTGTATGTGACGATTTTATCGCCGATGTATATAATCAAAGTCCTGGATTTGTATTCTTACCCAGCGACTTCAATTATTATGTAGGTCATTGCTATCTGAAATGCGAGCCGGGGGAAACGGCTGATATAAAAAAAATGATAGAAAAGACATTGAAAGAAACACTCCCGGAAAGTATTCATCCTCATGTCACTACATTGCAGGAAGATATATATGAAGCACAAGCAATAGAAAATAAATTGAAAGGGATTATTCTATTCTTTTCTATCGTCAGCCTGCTCATTACTTTGTTGGGAGTTTATTCGACCATCACATTGGATACGGAACGCAGACAAAAGGAAGTAGCTATCCGGAAGGTAAATGGAGCAGGATTGAAACAGATTATTTTATTGTTTGCCCGCCTTTATATAAAACTGCTGACTGTTTCCGCAATTATTGCATTTCCATTAATTTATATAGTCATACAAATATGGAAAAAAGCATATATTGTATTCTTTAATGACGGTATCATATATTGGGCAGGAATTTTCATCGGAATAACATTTATTACGGCCCTCACGGTATTATTCCGTATTCTGGGAATTGCACGAATTAACCCTGCAAAAGTAATCAAGAACGAATAACTTTATAAAATATAAGATTATGATCAAAACAGTAAACTTACAGAAAATCTTCAAAACAGAAGAAGTCGAAACATGGGCATTGAACAATGTCAATCTAGAAATCAAAGCAGGCGAATTTGTAGCCATCATGGGACCATCCGGTTGTGGAAAGTCCACCCTGCTGAATATCCTCGGCCTTTTGGACAATCCTACGGGAGGCACTTACGAACTGAACGGAACAGACGTTTCCAAATTTACCGAAGCACAACGCACCAATTTACGTAAAGGGGTCATCGGATTCGTGTTCCAGAGCTTTAACCTGATTGATGAATTGAATGTATTCGAAAATATCGAGTTACCCTTATTGTATATGGGGATTCCGGCGGCAGAACGCAAACGCCGGGTAGAAGATGCCATGAACCGTATGGCTATTGCCCATCGGGTAAAACATTTCCCACAACAACTATCCGGCGGACAGCAACAACGTGTTGCAATAGCCCGTGCTGTAGTAGCAAACCCGAAACTGATTCTAGCAGATGAGCCTACCGGCAATCTGGATTCCAAAAACGGCAAGGAAGTAATGGAACTTCTGACCGAACTGAATAAAGAAGGAACAACAATTGTTATGGTTACCCACTCCCAACACGATTCCGGCTATGCAGGGAGAACCATTAATTTGTTTGACGGGCAGGTGGTGAATGAAATAAAAATATAAGTCAATTTATTATAGAGGTGGTTAAACCACCTCTATAATAACAAAAGGATATTATAACAATGAACGTCTTCTTAAACATCAAACTTATTGCCCGCAACTGGTGGCGAAACAAACTTTTTTTTCTGATTTCGCTATTCAGTCTTACAGCTGGATTAGGATGCACCAATCTGCTTATGACTTTTTTTATCCATGAATATAATGTGGAAAAATATAATACCGACCGTAACCTCATTTATCTATTACGTCAAGACTCTCCAATGGAAGAAGGTATTAAAGTAGCCTACTCTACCTCAGACGCAGCCACACAGATAAAAGAAAAATATGCTGAAATTACAGATATTCTGCGTGTAAACGGAATGTCTGGTAATCTTTGCAAATATAATGGAACAGATATCAAACAGTTTCTTTTTATCAGTGCCGACTCTACTTTAAATCAATTTTTTCCTTATACAACTTCAGAAGGCAGCCTGGAAGAAGTCCTCACGACTCCGGACAAAGTTGCTGTAAACAAAAGATTTGCCCACCAACTTTTCGGAAATCATTCCGGTATTGGAGAAATCTTGGAAATAATCAATAAAGAAGGACAAAGTAAAAGTTATAAAGTAGCAGCTATATTAGAAGATCGTCCACAATCTTTTCTGCATTTTGATTTGCTGACAGGACTATCCGACAAATCATGGGGTGGTCCTGTATTATTGAAACTACAACCAGGTGCATCTCCCTTAGCTTTACAGGAAAAAATTAAAAAAGACAAGATTCCAGCATTAGTACCGGATTCACGATATTATATTGATCCGATAAAAGAACTATACTTTAATACAGGAAAAGACAGCAAGCAGCAACAGTTGGCTTTTTTCCAACATTGTGATGTATTATTACTATATATCAGTCTGATTTCGGCCCTGCTTGTGCTTATCATCGCTTGTTTCAACTATACAAATCTGACTCTCTCACGTACCCTGCAGCAACTTAAAATGATACATATAGAAAAGCTGATGGGAGCAAAATCAAAAGAAATCCGCAGTCAGTTATTTCTTGATGCAGCACTTACCGTTTTATTTGCATTCCTGTTATCATTATTGCTTATTAATGACATGCTGCCGTGGTTTAACAACCTGTTGTCTACCCGCCTTTCCTTCTCTTTCTTTTTCAGCCGGCAAGTTCTACCTTTACTTTTATCCTTCATTTTCCTCATGGCTGTCATTCCTGGTCTGTATATCAGCCATAAACTCTCTCAACAGACTTTGAGCAAGTATCGGCAAGCTTATACAGGAAAGAAAAAGCAACAATTTATATGGTTGCTTGTTACCATCCAGTTTATATTTTCAATCGGGTTAGTGTATGCAACCACTCTTGCACAAAAACAAATGGATTTAATCAAATCCCGTGCATACCATTACGAAAATACAATAGAAATAGGGAGTGGCACCCTTCCTCTGTTTCCGCTCTATCAGGAACTGAAACAAATGGATGGAATAGAGTCTATAAGTCTTTCCATGAGTTCTGTACTTTACTGTTGGCTTCGTGAACTTCCTATCCGACAAACAGACGGTAGTATCCAACATAATTCTATAGCACACATCCCTACCGACACAACTTTCTTCCAAACCATGCATATCCGGCAAATTGCCGGAGTATCTCCCTCCCAAGCCTGTCGGGAATATACTCATCCGGCTTTTATCAATGAAAAGCTTGCGCGTCTGCTGAACATAGATGTTTCCCACATAGGTCATAAACTAAATGAATTTGATAAATTCTCGGATTCATTAAGTACTATTGCAGGTATTTTCAAGAACTTCCCATTAAACTCCCTGGAAGAGGAAATCGGTGGTCAACAAATATCTATTGGAACAGAACAAGATTTAATTCAGAAAGGAACATTCATACAAATAAAACTCATTCCTGAATATTATAAAGAAACATTGGTATCTATTGAAAAATTATGGAAGGAAATGAATGGTGACAGAGGTTTCAAATATGTAGATATGCATAAAGAATTTATGTTGCGTAATAACAAAGTAATTATACTCTCCCGAATCCTTATCAGCTACTCATTTATTGCATTGGCCCTGACCTGTTTTGGCCTGTTCGGTATTTCATGGTACGCTGTACGTCATCGTACCCGTGAAATTGCAATCCGTAAAGTGCACGGTGCTTCCAATTGGGAAATAGTATGGTTACTAAACCGTTCGTTTCTATGGCAAATACTAGTAGCATACATCATCGCTATTCCGATAACGTGGTTATTAATGCAACATTGGCTGGAGCAATTTGCTTATCGAATTTCAGCCACACAATGGAATTTCCTGACCCCTGTTCTTATTGTATTGGTAATTACAACCATTACGATAACAATACATAGTTATCTCAGTGCACGCACTAATCCGGTAAACAGCCTAAAAGCTGAATAGCAAACGTCTATGTATATGTTCTCTTTTGCTGAAAAAGAACCAAGCTTACAGAAATCACAACAAGGATTATGCCCAAAGCACTGTATGTAGTAAAGAGTTCTTTGAATACAAATACCCCTACCAGGACTGCCGTAAGAGGTTCCAATGCACCCAATAAGGAAGTCAACGTCGGTCCTGCCAATTTTACAGCCTTCACCAACGTAATATTAGAGATCGCAGTTGCAGGAAGTGCCAGTCCTCCGATATAGAGCCAAGTGATTACATTGGTTTCCAAACGGACCCCCTCATCATAGAAAAGTCCTCCCAGCAAAAAGAACAAGGCTCCCAGCCCCATCACATAACAAGTTAATACCGTAGAATTAACTTCCACTGCTCTGGTTTTTCTTATACCTATTATATAACCGGCATAAGAGAAAACCGATATGCAGGCCGCTATCAATCCCATCATTCTATTTCCACCATTATATTCTATATTTCCGGAAGATAATAAAGATGCTCCTACTAATGATAAAACGATAGCAGCGAAAGTCACAATAGACTTTTTTTCTCTAAAGAAAACAGCCATTGTTACTGCAACAGCCAGCGGATACATAAAATGGATGATAGAAGCAACACCACTTGCAATATTCTGATAAGCTATGACAAGACTGAACGAAGTAAGCGCACGCAGCAAGCTCAGTCCGAAAATTGTTTTAAAATCTTTATACCCTATGTGAAAATCACATTTGGTAAGAAAAGCAAAAACAAGCAAGACAACTGTAGCAACTCCCCAACGATAAGTCAGCACTTCGAAAGAAGAATATCCAATAGCCAACAAGCTTATGGAAAAAAACGGTGCCAATCCGAAAGTCGCAGAAGACACTGCTGCATATAAAATACCTTTTATCCGATTCATGTCCTTTTCAAGTAAAGCGGATACAAAGATAGACAATAATACATAATAAAAAAACAGGTTGCCTTTGTAAAGGCAACCTGTGATATCTTACTTTATGATTTCCAACTTCTTAAAGCATTTAGTCAGTTTATCCACAGCATAGTCAACTTGTTCCTTTGTATGAGTAGCCATCAAAGCAACACGCACCAAAGTATCTTGTGGTGCACAAGCCGGTGGAATAACAGGATTAATAAATATACCCTCGTCAAATGCCAGTTTAGTCACTTCGAATGTCTTATCCGTATCACGAACATAAAGTGGAATAATCGGACTTTCAGTATCACCGATTTCAAAACCGGCCTGACGGAAACAATCCAAAGCATAATTTGTAATCTTCCACAAATTCTCACGACGTTCGGGCTCACTCTTGAGGATATGAAGTGCAGCACGTGCAGCAGCTGTTGCAGCAGGAGTATTACTTGCAGAGAATATATATGAACGTGAGTTGTGACGCAACCAGTTGATTGTATCTTTATCCGCAGCAACAAAACCACCGATAGAAGCCAGTGACTTTGAGAATGTACCCATAATAACATCTACCTGATCTGTCAGTCCGAAGTGATCACAGACACCTCGCCCGTCACGACCGAACACACCCAAGCCGTGTGCTTCATCCACCATGATACTTGCATTGTATTTGTCTTTCAAACGAACAATCTCAGGCAAGTTAGCCAAATCACCTTCCATAGAGAAAACCCCGTCCACCACAATCAGTTTCACAGATTCCGGTTTACACTTCTGAAGTTCTTTCTCAAGGGCTTCCATATCATTGTGCTTGTATTTCAACTGGGTGGAGAAAGAAAGGCGACGTCCGTCTACGATGGAAGCATGGTCACGGTCATCACAGATAATGTAGTCATTGCGGTCTGTCAGGCAAGATACCACACCCTCATTTACAGTAAAACCGGTAGAATAAACCAATGCATCATCTTTCCCTACGAATTCCGCCAATTCCTTTTCTAACTGAACGTGCAGGTCAAGCGTACCATTCAAGAAGCGTGAACCTGCACAACCTGTACCATATTTACGGGTTGCAGCAACAGCTGCTTCAATAATCCGTTCATCGTAGGTTAACCCCATATATGAGTTGGAGCCAAACATCAGCACCTTTTTACCATCCATGATAACCTCTGTATCCTGATGGCTGTCTATCTCACGAAAATAAGGGTAAACGCCTCTTTCCATGTATAGTTGAGGCAATCTGAATTTACTTAACTTGTCTTGTAATAATCCCATATCCTATTGTATATGTAAGCCTCGTCGGCCTACTTTAAAATAATGTATATAAACTCACTAATACATTCTGTTTTCAAGGTGTTCCCGTCAAAACAGGCTGCAAAGATAGTAAATTCTACAACCGATTGTACTTTTTTTCAAAAAAAATATTTAGGGGCATCAAAACTTTTAGGATTTAGGGCAGTTATAAACAAAATGTATTACTTTTGCGTTTAATAAAGAGCTAAACTACCAAAGTAAAAGTATGACCACGAAAAAGAAAATTGTATTTGTCGTTAATCCTATCTCGGGGACACAGGGGAAAAGAGCCATATTAAAATGGATTGACGAACGTATAAACCGTACACTTTATGATTATACGATTGTCAAAACACAATATGCCGGCCATGCTGAAAAGATTGCGGCTACAGCTGCCAAAGAGAAAGTAGATATAGTAGTGGCTATTGGAGGAGATGGAACTATAAACGAAATAGGACGTGCATTGATACATACGGATACGGCATTAGGCATTATACCTTGCGGATCGGGAAACGGACTGGCACGGCATTTACAAATTCCTTTGGAACCCAAGGCTGCTATTGACATTATAAACGAAAGTTCTGTTGCCTGTATTGATTACGGAAAAATAAACAATATACCCTTTTTCTGCACATGCGGAGTAGGTTTTGACGCGTTTGTCAGCTTAAAGTTTGCTGATTCAGGTAAACGCGGACTACTAACCTATCTGGAAAATACCTTGCATGAAAGTCTGAGTTACAAACCTGAAACTTATGAAATAGAAAATGAAGAAGGAACGGTAAAATACAAAGCTTTCCTGATAGCCTGCGGCAATGCCTCCCAATATGGGAACAACGCATATATTGCTCCACAGGCCTCGTTAACCGATGGGTTGATGGATGTCACAATATTAGAGCCGTTCACAGTGCTGGATGTTCCTTCTTTATCTTTTCAACTTTTCAACAAAACCATAGACCAAAACAGCCGGATCAAGACATTCCGTACTAAAAAGATTAAAATACATCGTTCAAAACCCGGAGTTATGCATTATGACGGAGATCCGATCATGGGAGGAAAAGATATTGAGGTAGAATTGATTCCACACGGACTCAACATCATTGTTTCTGATAAAAAAAAAGAGAACGAACCTTTTAGTCTCTTACAGCAAATATCCGAAATATTCAGTGGTATGAAACCTAAAGCTGAAACTTTTGCTTTCCGGCACAGCCATTTATTTGAACTTAACAAAAGTTTATTGCGTCGTCTATCCAAAAAACAATAAAAAATATCTTTTTTCTGAACATCAGTAAAGACTCTGCAAATAAAAACAGTTTCTTTATGATGTTCAGAATAATCCGCTCTCTACATGTTCAGATAGAATTCTTTAGTCAAGGCTATATATTCTTCACTATACACATGACGTGATAATTCGATGGTCAAATCGTCTATAACACACTTATCCACAGAGAATTTGAAAGCAAGCAGCACCCGTTTGGGCTCCGATCCAGGTTTTGTATGAATGAAAGTCTGATGTGAGAGATGTAATCCGTAACGAGTGGCAGCCATCAAAAAAGATTCTTTACCATCAGCAGGAATAATCACAGAAAAAACGCCTTCGGGATGAAGCAAACGGGCTGCAGATCCTGCTAATTTGTCAAAATCAAGAAAATCTGTATGCCGGGCGATATTACGCTGTTTCCCTGGGCATTTCAATGAATCGGTAAAATAAGGAGGATTGGAAACAATGACATCAAAGAGTGTTTCCGATGTAAAATGACAAATATCCTGCAACTCCACTTCTATCCTATCCTGCCACGGAGATGCCGCCACATTTCCACGAGCCTGTTCCACAGCATCCGCATCTATATCAACCGCTCTTATCCGGGCATTGCACCGCTGTGCCATCATCAAAGAAATCAATCCGGTTCCAGTACCAATATCTAAAATATTACGGGCGGAAACCACATCGGCCCAAGCTCCCAATAAAACTCCGTCCGTACCAACCTTCATGGCACATCTATCATGATAAACAGTAAATTGCTTAAAAGAAAAATAAGGATTTGGCATACTATATTTATTAAATTAGCTGTCAAAAATAGGAAAATCCATTTAATTACTCCAATTATTAGGAAATATTTGATTTTTAAAACTCAATTAGTTCCCATGAATTTTCCTTATTCGACAAGGAATGATTAACTTTGTCCCCGTTTTGGGCATTGGGCTCAATTTAACACAAGAGGAATAAATTATGAAGAGGAATAAGAAAGAGGATATTTTGTTGAATACTGATAACGATGACATCTCTATGTTAGCTGAAATCCAAACGGATCCGGATGAAGTAACTGCTATGGAATTTAATAAAGAAATACCTGTTATGCCTTTACGCAACATGGTAATGTTTCCATCTGTAGTAATGCCTGTGACCATTGGACGCCCCAGCACATTGAAATTGATAAATGCTGCATACAAGAAAAAACTTCCCATAGCGGTAGTTTGTCAGATACAGGGAGATATGGACGATCCCGGTTTTAATGATGTGTACCATGTAGGAGTTATCGGGAAGATTCTCCGTGTATTCGAAATGCCAGGTGGAAATACCACAGTAATTATGCAGTCAAACGGGCCCAAAGTACATTTGGACAGTATCACCAAAACGTCTCCATATTTGAAAGGGATGGTGACTCCTATTCCGGAGGCAAATGACCAACTGGAAACGGACGAATTCAAAGCATTGATTGACACCTGCAAGGATTTGACGAGTAAGTTCATAGAGGCTTCCGAGAAGATGAGTCCGGATACGGTTTTTGCAATCAAGAACTTGGACAATCCGGAAATTTTGGTAAATTTCATTTGTGCAAACTTCCCTATTCCGGTAGAAGAAAAGATAAAATTGCTAAAAGCTGGCGATTTGCAAAGCCGCCTGTATATGCTGGTCAAGATCTTAAATCGTGAAGTACAATTGGCTGATATCAAACAAAGCATTCAAATGCGTACACGCGAAGATATTGACCGTCAGCAACGCGAATATTTCTTGCAGCAACAAATTAAAAACATACAGGATGAACTGGGTGCCGGACAGGAAGATGAAATAGATGAACTCCGCCAAAAAGGAAAAACCAAGAAATGGAGTCCGGAAATGGCAGAACTCTTTGAAAAAGAAGTTTCCAAATTGGAAAGGACAAATTCCCAATCACCGGATTTCAATGTGCAACTTACCTATTTGCAAACCCTGTTAGGATTACCTTGGAATGTCTTTACCACTGACAACCTGAATATAAGTAATGCCGAAAAGACATTGAACAAAGACCACTACGGACTAGAGAAAGTAAAGGAGCGTATCCTTGAACATTTAGCAGTGCTGAAACTAAAAGGTGATATGAAATCACCCATCATCTGCCTTTATGGTCCTCCGGGAGTCGGTAAAACTTCTTTAGGACGTTCCATAGCGGCATCATTGAAACGTAAATATGTACGTATGTCATTGGGTGGTGTGCATGACGAAGCCGAGATCCGTGGCCATCGTAAAACTTATATCGGTGCCATGCCGGGCCGTATCATCAAAAGTTTGATAAAAGCCGAGTCCTCTAATCCGGTTATCATTTTGGACGAAATAGACAAACTGGGCAGTGACCACCGCGGAGATCCCAGTTCCGCTATGCTGGAAGTGCTTGATCCCGAACAGAACAACACTTTCCACGATAACTATTTGGATGTAGATTACGACTTGTCTAAAGTAATGTTCATCGCTACGGCAAACAATTTGAGCACCATCCCTCCTGCTCTGCTGGACCGTATGGAGTTGATAGAGGTCAGCGGATATATCACAGAAGAAAAAGTAGAAATAGCCCGCCGGCATCTTGTTCCCAAAGAACTGGAAGCCAACGGCATTAAAAAAGAATATGTGAAGTTCTCTAAAGCTGCCTTGGAATGTATTGTAGAAAATTATACTCGTGAAAGCGGGGTGCGCGAACTTGAGAAGAAGATAAACAAGGTAATGCGTAAAATAGCGTTGGAATTTGCACGTGACGGCTATGAAGTGATGCATGAAATAAAACCTGCCGATGTACGCAAATATCTGGGCACGCCAGAATATAGCCGCGACAAATACCAAGGAAATGAATACGCCGGTGTTGTCACAGGGCTGGCGTGGACAGCTGTCGGAGGTGAAATTTTGTTTGTAGAAACCAGTTTAAGCAAAGGAAAAGGCGGTAAACTGACATTGACCGGGAACTTGGGTGACGTAATGAAAGAGTCGGCCATGCTGGCTTTGGAATATCTCAAGGCACATACCAAACTGCTGAATTTACAGGAAGATATCTTTGACAATTGGAATATCCACATCCATGTACCTGAAGGAGCCATCCCTAAAGATGGTCCGTCAGCCGGTATCACCATGGTGACTTCATTGGCATCCGCCCTCACCCAGCGTAAAGTGAAAGCAAATCTGGCAATGACAGGCGAGATCACATTACGTGGAAAAGTCCTGCCCGTAGGCGGTATCAAAGAAAAGATCCTAGCCGCTAAACGCGCCGGAATCAAAGACATCATTTTATGTGAGGAAAACCGCAAGAACATTGAAGAAATTCAGCCGATGTATCTAGAAGGACTGACATTCCATTATGTCACGGATATTAAGGAAGTATTGGCTTTGGCTCTCACCAATGAAAAAGTAAACGATGCCATTGATTTTAATATTACCAATCAAAAAACAGAAGAAAAGAAATAAATATGACTTTTGACTTACAATATACAGACCCCAAATCGAATGCCCGTGCCGGATTGATAACAACTGACCACGGGCAAATAGAAACCCCCATCTTTATGCCTGTAGGCACATTGGGAACGGTGAAGGGCGTGCATTTACATGAGTTGAAAGAGGACATTAAAGCACAGATAATCCTGGGCAACACTTACCACCTGTATTTACGACCGGGACTGGATATAATAGAACGTGCCGGAGGTCTGCATAAATTCAACGGCTTTGACCGTCCTATGCTGACTGACAGTGGTGGTTTTCAGGTATTCTCCTTATCAGGTATCCGCAAAATGAGAGAAGAAGGTGTGGAATTTCGCTCACATATAGACGGTTCGAAACACCTGTTCACTCCTGAACGGGTGATGGACATAGAACGGACTATCGGTGCAGATATCATGATGGCTTTTGACGAATGTACTCCGGGAACCGCAGATTATGAATACGCAAAAAAATCAATGCAGCTTACCCATCGTTGGCTGGACCGTTGCATAAAGCATTTCAACGAAACCGATCCCAAATATGGTTATCAACAGTCATTATTTCCCATAGTACAAGGCTGTGTCTATCCCGACTTACGCAAACAATCAGCGGAATATATTGCCTCCAAGGGAGCTGACGGAAATGCCATCGGTGGCCTAGCCGTAGGTGAGCCAACCGAGAAAATGTACGAAATGATAGAGGTTGTCAATGAAATCTTACCCAAAGACAAGCCCCGCTATCTGATGGGAGTCGGTACACCGGTAAATATACTGGAGGGTATAGAACGCGGTGTAGATATGTTTGATTGTGTAATGCCGACCCGGAACGGACGCAATGGAATGTTATTCACTAAAAACGGCATAATGAACATGCGCAACAAGAAATGGGAGGATGATTATTCTCCTATCGAGGCCGAAGGAGCATCGTATGTAGATACCATGTACAGCCGTGCTTACTTGCGCCATCTGTTCCACGCACAAGAACTGCTGGCCATGCAAATCGCTTCTATCCACAACTTGGCATTCTATCTGTGGCTAGCAGGCGAGGCCCGTAAACACATCATTGCAGGAGATTTCTCTACGTGGAAACCAATGATGGTAAAACGCTTATCTACAAGATTATAAATTACTAGAAATGAAGAATTGGTTCAAGACAAACACAGATTCATCCCCAAAGGATAAAAAATGGTGGAAGCCGAATATCAGTTGGCTGAAACTGGATAAATGGGTGAAAAGACTGGACATATATATCATTAAGAAGTTTCTGGGAACCTACTTTTTCGCTATTGCATTGATTATCTCCATTGCAGTAGTATTTGATGTGAACGAAAATATAGACAGGTTCATCAATAACAAAGCTCCGCTGAAAGCGATTGTATTTGATTATTACATGAACTTCATCCCCTACTTCTCCAATCTGTTCAGCCCCTTGTTTGTCTTTATCGCTGTTATCTTCTTTACTTCCAAGCTGGCAGAAAACTCGGAAATCATTGCCATGTTCTCCACCGGAATGAGTTTTAAACGAATGATGCGGCCCTATATGATTTCGGCCGCAATCATTTCCGTTGTTACTTTCGGACTGGGAGCATACGTCATACCTAAGGGAAATGTAACCCGTTTGGATTTTGAGGACCGTTATAAGAAAAAAAAGAAACAGGAATATGTGCGGAATGTGCAACTGGAAGTAGACAGCGGGGTCATTGCCTACATAGAACGTTATGAAAATTATAATAAAACGGGATACCGTTTCTCTTTAGACAAGTTTGATGACAAGAAACTGGTTGCCCACCTTACTGCCCGAAGTGTCACTTATGATACAGCATCTGTACACAAATGGACAATCAAGAACTATATGATACGTGAGATGGAAGGTATGCGTGAGAAAATCACTCGGGGTGACCGTTTGGATACGATCATTAAAATGGAGCCTCAAGATTTTCTGATTATGAAAGGGCAGCAACAAACCATGACAAGCCCTGAACTGAAAGAATATATAGACAAGCAGAAAAGACGTGGGTTCGCCAACATAAAGGAATTTGAAATTGAATATTACCAACGTATAGCCATGTCCTTTGCCGCTTTTATCTTGACAACCATTGGTGTTTCCTTATCATCCAGAAAAATGAAAGGAGGAATGGGACTGCATTTAGGAGTAGGGTTAGCACTTAGTTTTTCATACATTTTGTTCCAAACAGTGTCAGCAACCTTTGCTGTCAACGGAAACACCCCTCCTATTATAGCGGTATGGATTCCTAATATACTTTACACATTTATTGCTATCTATTTATACAGAAAAGCTCCTAAATAATCATAGGAGCTTTTCTAGTTTTTGACGCCAATCCTCGCCGTTCTCCGGTTGCATCGTAATAAAGCCCAGTTCTTTACCAATAACAATATTGGCCGCACCGTCATCTACAAATATTGTTTCAGCCGGATTCAGTTTACTATCTTTGATCATATAGTTAAAGATGCCAGGATCCGGCTTGGTGGAACCGGCTTCGTAGGAAGTATAAATCTTGTCAACATAAGCGTCCAATGGCTTTCCCGCAGAAGTAAATGCATTGCTCCTCGCCCATCCCATCACATAAGGATTGGTGTTGCTCAATATATATACCTTGTACTTCTTACGAAGCTCATTCAGGTAATCCAATTTATATTGCGGCACGTCCGTAACAAATCCTTTCCACCCATTTTCCACGTCTTGATAAGTCAATTCTTTCCCGCAGATTTTACTCAACTCACAGCGAAAAGTCTCAGCATCTATGTTTCCATTTTCTACTTCCTGAAAAATCCCCTGCTGGTGGTATTTCCCTAATAAACTGTCCGCTTCCCTCACTCCTATCCGCTCAAATGCCTTTACAGCCTGTTCACGATCAAGGCCAATGACAACCCCGCCGAAATCAAACACAATATTCTTAATCTGTTTCATAATCTTTTTATTTATCCGCTGTAAAGGTAGGCATTTGATTGTGAATGGTAAATGATGTAAGTCAATAAAATACCATATAGCAAAAAAAACCGCAGATTCCATTGAGAATCCACGGTAATTATTTTTGTTGTATTTTTCTTCCTTTCGGAAATGTTCTCTCAATTCAAATAAGAAGAGAGTTCGGATACGGTGACATCCTTGGCAACGATAACACCATTTTCATCTAACAAAAAGTTCTTAAAGCCTCTTTTCAAGCGATAAGTCTGATATAGATCCGATGAAACACCAGCCAATTCCACAAAACAATTAGAAGTTGAAATCTGGTCTTTTTTAATGGTCTCGTTAAATATCGACTTGTATTCATCAAATGAAACGGAAACCATTTCTACATTGTCGGCCTGCGCGACGGCATGATTCAAAGTAGCATTCTGCATCCTTGACAAAGCATCATAGCTGGCCCAAAAACTTAGCAGTACATATTTACCTCTTAAATCCTTCAAGTCAATCAACTGCTTTTCGCCACAGATAGTAAATGTAGGAGCCTTGTCTCCTATGGTCAAGCCTTCTGTCGGCGTGTTTTTCCCTACAAAAGAGAATGAAATCAAGGAACTAATAATTAATACAACAAAAATCCACTTTACATTTTTAATCATGTAATTCGATCTTAGTTAATACTATCCGAGACTGCCCTTAAACAGTGATTTCCACCCGGAACATTATCTTTAGTACTGATAATCAATACCATTTAAATTGGAAATCTGCGACAAAGGTAAGGAGTTTTGAAATTAACTCCAAGATTTTTTCTCAAAAAATATGTTATATAGCATAAAATCGTCCTTTTCATCGAGAAAAAAGAATGCAGAAAATATAGCTGATAAGGATTTATTTACGTACTTTTGCAATCTGTAAATAGCAACCACAAAGTATGAATAATAATACTGAACTTATTTTAATCAGAATTACCGGTCTTGACCGGCCGGGATTAACCGCTTCCATTACGGAAATTTTGTCAAAATATGATGTTACCATTTTGGATATTGGCCAGGCCGATATTCATAGCACCCTGTCATTAGGCATTTTATTCAAAAGCCAGGAAAAAGATTCAGGGAATATCATGAAAGAGTTGCTATTTAAAGCTTCCGCATTAGGCATCAATATCCGTTTCTATCCCGTTACTGTGGAAGAATATGAGGAATGGGTAAACATGCAAGGCAAGAACCGGTACATCCTGACTTTACTGGGACGCAAGCTGACAGCCAAACAAATCGCGGCAGTCACAGGAATATTGGCGGAACAAGGTTTGAATATTGATGCTATCAAACGTCTTACAGGGCGTATTCCATTGGATGAACGAAAAGCGAATGTACGGGCTTGTATCGAATTCTCCGTCCGTGGCACCCCCCGCCAAAGGGAAGAGATGCAACAGGCGTTAATGAAACTGAGCAGTGACCTGGAAATGGACTTTTCTTTCCAGCTGGACAATATGTACCGGCGTATGCGACGCTTGATTTGTTTCGATATGGATTCCACATTGATACAGACAGAGTGTATAGATGAATTAGCCGAACGCGCCGGTGTGGGTGACCAAGTACGAGAAATCACAGAACGCGCCATGCGTGGAGAAATTGATTTCATAGAAAGCTTCACAGAACGGGTGGCTTTGCTGAAAGGACTGGATGAAAGCGTAATGAAAGAAATCGCAGAAAACCTTCCCATCACCGAAGGTGTGGAACGTCTGATGTTCGTGTTGAAAAGATATGGTTACAAAATAGCCATCCTATCCGGTGGATTCACCTATTTCGGCAATTATCTGAAAGATAAATTCGGCATAGATTACGTATATGCCAATGAACTGGAAATAGTAAATGGCAAATTAACCGGAAGATATCTGGGAGATGTAGTTGACGGAAAACGTAAAGCCGAACTGCTGAAACTGATCGCTCAAGTAGAACGTGTGGACATAGCACAAACTATTGCTGTAGGAGACGGAGCGAATGACTTGCCCATGTTGTCCGAAGCCGGTCTGGGTATAGCATTCCATGCAAAACCCAAAGTAGTGGCTAACGCACAACAGTCCATTAATACGATCGGATTGGACGGCGTCCTCTATTTCCTGGGCTTCAAGGACTCTTACCTGGAAGAACGCGGCAAACTCTAAAGAAAGAAGTAACTATATATATGAAATTTTCAGAACTAAATTTAGAAGAAGGGGTGCTTCAGGCATTAGATGCCATGAGATTTGAAGAATGCACTCCTGTACAAGAACATACCATACCGGTCATTCTTGAAGGAAAAGATTTGATCGGAGTGGCACAGACCGGAACCGGCAAGACTGCCGCATACCTTTTGCCCGTTCTTAATCAATTAAGCAAAGGCGGATATCCGGAAGATGCCATCAATTGTGTGATCATGTCACCCACACGCGAATTAGCGCAACAGATAGACCAGCAAATGGAAGGTTTCTCTTATTTTCTACCGGCATCCAGCGTGGCTGTTTACGGAGGAAACGATGGTGTGCGCTTCGAGCAAGAAAAGAAAGGTTTAACTTTGGGGGCCGATGTAGTCATTGCTACTCCGGGACGTCTGATAAGTCATCTCAGCCTAGGTTACGTAGACTTGTCTAAAGTTTCTTTCTTTATTCTTGATGAAGCGGACCGTATGCTGGATATGGGATTCTCGGATGACATTATGCAAATAGTGAAATATCTGCCGAAAGAACGTCAGACCATCATGTTCTCGGCCACTATGCCGGCTAAAATACAACAATTGGCAAAAACGATCTTAAACAATCCGGTAGAAATAAAATTAGCGGTTTCAAAACCTGCGGAAAAGATTATCCAAACGGCTTATATCTGTTATGAACGCCAGAAATTGGGAATTATTCAATCCCTTTTCCAGGATCAAACACCCGAACGTGTCATTATCTTTGCCTCTTCCAAATTGAAAGTAAAGGAGGTGACACAAGCATTCAAGCGGATGAAACTGAACGTAGGTGAAATGCACTCAGACTTGGAGCAGTCCCAACGGGAACAGATTATGCGTGAATTTAAAAGTGGCAGAATCAATATTCTGATTGCTACCGATATTGTTTCGCGAGGAATAGACATTGACGATATTCGTTTGGTAATCAACTACGATGTACCACATGACAGCGAGGATTATGTACACCGCATCGGCCGTACAGCTCGTGCCAACCATGATGGTTGCGCCATTACTTTTGTCAGTGAGAAAGAGCAGACCCAATTCAAAGCTATTGAAAATTTCCTGGGTAGGAACATCTATAAAATCCCGGTTCCCGAGGAATTGGGAGAAGCGCCCGAATACAACCCGCGAAGTGGCGCCGGTCGTAGCAATCACAAAGGTGGAGGCTCCAGAAAACAAGGCAATTATAAGGGGAAAAAGAACAGTACGGGCAAGCCCAATGCCAATAATAGAAGAAACACCCCAAAAGAATAGACGGAAGAGATGATATCTAAAAACCATTGGAGGAAGACGGACTTGTTTTCCTCCAATTTTATTTTATGGAGAGGGTCACTTCATGGCTCATCTGCAAAATAGATGCGAGGCAATCACAAACATCCATTATATGTATTGCTTGTAGGATATATAATCTTTCACCTGTAACATTACTAACCTTACACCCCACACATTAGTAACGTATGGGGTGACACGTTACTAACCTTCCGGCATGTACGTTACTAACCTCTCAAACGTCCTGTTCTTTTCTGAAAAGAACAAGGTCTTTAAAAAAAAGAACAGGACGTTTTCATTGAAAGAACAAGAGCTTTTTAAAATTTGACCTGTTGTTTTTTCCATAACGGCATCTACATGCCGAAACGCCTTATTTTTCCTTCAGATCTTTCAGCCACTCCACAAACGCCCTGCCCATCGGCATTCCGGCTGAAGGATATGCATTGTGAAATGTTTCAGCCGAAAAATATCCTTCAGGAAAACCAATTCCCCAAGAATCGGAAGAATACCAATCCGGCTGAAGGATTCCAATCTCCGGCTGAAGAATTCCCAAGCCCAATCCTTCAGCCGGAATACCGATGGGCAGGGCATTTGCGAGCAGGCTGAAGCTTTTGAAGGATTTTTCAGGGTATTCTCTATAGAGCATGATAGCGACCAAATAGTAATCGCGAAATAAAAAAATGACATAGCCACGACTACCTTACCAACTCGAATGCAAGTCCTCCATCCTTGCCGGCAGTGATATTGACCATATAACAAGACGCGCCGTCAGGTATGCACACCGTGGCCTGATAATGATACCCTTTCGAATCGACACCCATAAAATCCATATCCGACAATATAGCCCATTGCAAGAAATCATCCGGAACCACCCCCTTGAACATCTGCTTGGTGATATCTTTGGCATAAAGACTCTTCCTGCCTTCATACACGCAAATGTGTATGATATTGTCATAATATACATTATCCACCCCAAGTCCTTCCTCCGAAACTCCCGGACGCATTACTTTAATCTTTGACGGGTTAATGTACACATATCCGCGATAACGGACATTATCGTATGTCACCACCGAATCTTTCTTAATAACTTCGTTATAAACAGGGATTTCCCGAGTATGGATAAATGCCAGAAAATCATTCTCCGCATCAGACTTATGCAGGCGTATCACATCTCCCACAGCCGAATGAAACCAAAAAATATGCTCCCCCTGCTTCTCAATCTTATAACCATTAGTCCGTGCACCATACGTAATCAACGAATCGCCTATAATTTTAAAAGCAACGGGAGCCGTAGCGGCATCTGCATAAAACAGGGTATCGCCTTTCACCCTCAGTAATGCCGTTTCCGTATTATCGTCCAACCATATACCTTCCAACAAAGATTTTGCCTCCTTGTTTTCTTCCAGAGCGGATGCTTTTTGTTGCGGAGTTCCACAAGAAGACAGCGCAACAGCCAACATTATTATCGAAAAACGTTTGTACATGGTTATTCTCTCTATTTTTTTATTTATCGACCGATGCAATGATAAACAAACCCCATTTCCTGTAGTTCGTCACCATCATAAATATTTCGTCCGTCAAGCACTACAGGCTGCTTCATCGCCTTCTTGATTACTCCCCAGGTAGGAAGACGGAACTCTTTCCACTCGGTTACCAGAATCAACGCATCCGCATCAAGAGCCGCATCATACATATCGTGCGCATAATAAACCGACTCTCCTATCCGGCGGCGGGACTCATCCATAGCAGCAGGATCGTATGCGCGGACATTGCAACCCGACTGTTTCAATTTCTCAATAAGTACCAAAGCCGGAGCCTCACGCATATCGTCCGTACCGGGCTTGAATGCAAGTCCCCACAAAGCCACTGTTTTGCCTTTCAAATCTCCATTGAATACTTTTACCAGTTTCTCGAACAAAATGCCTTTCTGATTCTCGTTCACATCTTCCACCGCTTTCAACACCTGCATGGAATAACCATTCTGCTCGGCAGTCTTAATCAACGCCTTCACATCTTTCGGGAAACAAGATCCACCATAACCGCATCCCGGATACAAGAACTTACGCCCGATACGACTGTCGGAACCTATTCCGTCACGTACCATATTTACATCAGCTCCCACCAGTTCGCACAAGTTGGCAATATCGTTCATAAAGCTGATACGGGTGGCCAACATGGAGTTTGCCGCATACTTGGTCATCTCGGCAGAAGGAATATCCATGAAGATAACGCGGAAGTTAACCAGCATGAAAGGTTTATAAAGCTTGGTCATCAGTTTTTTAGCCCTTTCCGACTCTACGCCCACTACCACACGGTCCGGACTCATAAAGTCATCGATAGCATTACCTTCTTTCAAGAATTCCGGATTAGAAGCCACATCGAAATCTATCGACTCCCCTCTTTTCTCCAATTCCTCCCGGATAGCCGCTTTTACTTTCCGGGCCGTACCCACGGGCACCGTACTCTTGGTCACGACCAAGGTGTATTTCTTCATATTAGCACCAATCGTCTTGGCAACTTCAAGCACATAACGCAAATCGGCACTTCCGTCTTCATCGGGAGGAGTGCCCACAGCACTGAACACAATATCCACATTGTCCAGACAACTCTCTAAAGAGGTGGTGAAATGAAGACGTCCAGCCTTTACATTACGCAAGACCATATCTTCCAATCCCGGTTCATAAATAGGAATAATACCCTGTTGCAGATTAGCAATCTTATCCGCATTTACATCTACACAAGTTACGTCTACGCCAGTTTCGGCAAAACATGTTCCGGTAACAAGTCCTACATACCCGGTTCCTACAATCGCTATATTCATTTTATTTAATTCGTTAGTCTAACTTTTTCGCTGCAAAATTACAATAAATTATGAGTGAGTTGTTATTTTCTTCCATAAAAGTTGCGCTGAAACGGAATAAAAATGCTAATTTTGCGATATGATTGAATTGGCTAGACATATAGAAATTCTGTTACTGGAAAATGACTGTGTGATTATTCCAGACTTTGGCGGTTTTATAGCGCACTATCAACCGGCACGGTATATCAAGGAAGAAAATCTTTATCTTCCCCCTGTACGTACTATTGGTTTCAATCCCCAATTGACTATAAACGATGGTTTATTAGTTCAATCGTATATGCAAGCCCATCACACCGATTTTCCTGATGCCACACGCATGATAGAAGAAGAGGTAGCCGGATTGAAAGAACAACTATACCAAAATGGATGTGCAGAAATGCATGGCATAGGGGTCTTACATTATAATATTCATAGCACATACGAGTTCCATCCCAATGAGGACGGTGCATTATCACCTACCCTATACGGGCTTAGTTCGTTTTCCATCAACAGATTAGAATATCTTACTTCAACAACATCTGCAGCAACCAGAGAATTACTTCCCCGACAAGAAAAAAGGAAGAGAACTGTACGTTTCAAACGTCAGTGGATAGGAAATGCAGTAGCTGTGGCTATAGCTGTAGTCTTATTTTTCTTCTTGTCTGTTCCGGTAGAGAACACATATGTGGACAAAGGTAATTATGCTTCTTTAGGTACGGATGGTCTGTTTGACGCCATTCGTTCCCAATCTTTGGCAACGACCTTGGTAACCGTTCCTTCCAGACCGCAGCAACCCAAGAAGACGAATATCAAAAATAATCAAAACACGTTGAAACCTGTAACTGTAAAAGTAGAAAAGGTAGGAAAAGCACAAGAAGCAGTGCCCAAGAATACTGTTGCAGCAAAATTGAACAGCACAGAACAGCCAGTTGCCAAGCCTGTTACTGTAAGTAAACCTGCCCTTGAGAAGAAAGAAACAGCAACACCTTCGAGCAGTAAAAAAAATAAGTATTATATCATCGTATCCAGTTTACCGACAGCCAATGACGCACAGCAAGTACTTAATGAGTACAAGCAAAAAGGATACAAGGATGTAACAATCATAGAAGGTAACGGACGTTATCGCCTGTCTTTGTGCAACTTTGCAGATAAAGCCGCTGCTTATAAAAAATTAAATGAACTGAAACAAAATGATGCATTCAAGAATGCATGGATATTGAGTTCCAAATAAACAAGATTATTTTTTATGAAAAGAGTTTTGTGTCCCAAATGTGACAACTATATAACTTTTGATGAAACCAAATATACAGAAGGCCAGTCGTTGGTCTTTGTATGCGACCATTGTAAAAAACAATTCAGTATCCGTATCGGAAAATCCAAACTGAAAGCAACCCGTAAAGAAGAAATATTGGACGAACAAGCCAATAAAGAGGATTTTGGAAGTATCGTGGTAGTAGAAAATGTATTCGGATACAAACAAGTATTACCCCTGATGGAAGGTGACAACCTGATAGGACGCAGAAGCAAAGGCACTGAAGTGGACATTCCCATCGAAACATCAGATCCGAGCATGGACAGAAGGCATTGTATCATTAATGTGAAACGCAACAAACAAGGGGAAGTCATTTATACCCTGCGTGATAATGACAGCATTACAGGAACATTTCTGATGAACGAGATTTTGGGGAACAAGGACCGGATACGGATCGAGGAAGGCGCTATCATCACATTAGGTGCGACTACGTTGATTCTGCGTGCCACCGAGAAGTAAGACAATGAGACGTATTATCTTAATCACAGGAGGCCAACGTTCGGGAAAAAGTTCATACGCGGAGAAATTGGCATTAAGCTTATCACCCACTCCCGTTTATATAGCTACTTCCCGTATTTGGGATGAAGAATTCCGCCAACGCGTTATCAAACATCAAGAAAGGCGCGGACCGGAATGGACGAATATAGAAGAAGAAAAAGAACTGAGCCGCCATCAAGTAAAGGATAATGTAGTATTGATTGACTGTGTCACCTTATGGTGTACCAACTTTTTCTTTGATTTGGATGCGGATGTAGAGGCTGCATTGCAGGCTGTCAAACAGGAGTTTGATAATTTTATCCGGCAAGATGCCACTTTTATTTTCGTAACCAATGAAATAGGTTCCGGAGCAGTATCCGAAAACGCCATCCAACGCCGCTTTACAGATTTACAGGGCTGGATGAATCAATATATAGCTTCAAAAGCAGACCAAGTATATTTGATGGTATCGGGAATTCCTGTTCCTATAAAATAATAAATACAATGAAAAACTTTCATATTGAGTATCCCGATGAAGGTCTTCGGGAGGCATTGATAGACAAAATCAACAATTTGACAAAGCCCAAAGGTTCATTGGGCGTTCTGGAAGACCTTGCATTGCAAATCGGATTAATCCAACAAACCCTCTCCCCTACATTAAGCCATCCGCACAACGTACTTTTTGCAGCCGATCATGGTATAGTAGAAGAAGGGGTAAGCAAGTCTCCCAAAGAAATCACTTGGCAACAACTAAGTAATTTTTTACATGGAGGTGCCGGAGTTAATTTTTTATGCCGCCAACATGGTTTTAAGCTTGTATTAGTAGACTCAGGAGTCGATTACGATCTTCCTTACGAGAAAGGCATTATCAACTGTAGCGTAGGACGTGGCACGCACAGTTTTCTAAAAGGTCCTGCAATGAGTATGGAAGAAATGGAATTATGCCTGGAACGTGGAGCAAAGATAACGGATATGATTCATGCTGACGGCTGCAATGTGGTCAGTTTTGGCGAAATGGGTATTGGCAACACCTCCCCTTCCTCTGTCTGGATGCATTTGCTGACAGGTATTTCATTAGAGCAATGTGTAGGTGCGGGAAGCGGACTGGATTCAGAAGGCATCCGCCATAAATACAATGTATTGAAACAATCGGTTGACCATTATGCCGGTGACGGTTCTGCAAAAGATATCATCGCCTGGTTCGGAGGATATGAAATGGTTATGGCAATAGGCGGCATGCTCCGGGCGGCAGAATTAAGAATGATTATTCTGGTAGACGGCTTCATCATGACCAACTGCATACTGGCCGCCTCAAAACTTCATCCGGAAGTTTTGTCGTATGCCATATTCGGACATCAGGGAGATGAAACCGGTCATAAACTAGTATTGGACGCCATGAAAGTACGCCCTTTATTAAATTTAGGTCTGCGCTTGGGAGAAGGAACAGGAGCGATATGCGCTTATCCCATCGTTGTTTCCTCTGTAAACATGATGAATGAGATGGACAATTTCGCCCATGCCTCCATCACTAAATATTTTTAACCATGAAACTGCTTGCCTCCCTCATTTTTTTCACACGCCTTCCGTTTTGGAAAATAGCTGACGTACCACCTGTTTACTTTAAACGAGTAGTGGACTACTGGCCCTTTGTTGGATGGCTGACAGGAGGTATCATGGCAGGCACTCTATGGATCACAGCAGAATTTCTGCCTGTACAAATAGCTGTGCTCATGGCGTTGGCTGCCCGGTTATTAGTAACAGGTGCTTTACACGAAGATGGATTGGCAGACTTCTGCGATGGCTTCGGGGGCGGTACATCACGTGACAAGATTCTGTCCATCATGAAGGATTCACATATCGGCACATACGGAGTGCTCGGATTATTATTCTATTATGGATTGATGTGGAATATACTCACCACACTTTCTGTACCCTTGGCATGTGCGGCCATATTAAGCGGAGATGCCTGGAGCAAGTTTTGTGCCGCACAAATCATCAACACGCTTCCATACGCCCGTAAAGAAGAAGAATCGAAAGCAAAAGTCATATATGACCGTATGAGCCCAGGTGTTTTATTATCCGCTTTTATGGCCGGAGCCCTACCTATGCTTTTATTACTGGATAAAGGATACTGGTGGGCAGCCATCGCTCCTGCTATGATGTTCATCCTTTTAATGTCACTCATGCGCAGACGCCTGCAAGGATATACCGGTGATTGTTGCGGAGCGACTTTCCTATTATGTGAGTTTTCTTTTTATCTGACTATAAACTTAATCTATACAAATCTATGGTAATATACTTCATGCGTCATACTGCTGTTGATGTTCCGCAAGGCGTTTGTTACGGACAGACGGATGTACCCTTAAAGCCGACTTTTGAAATGGAGGCAACTCAAACGGCAGCCCATTTACAAGGCTTATCTTTTGATAAGGTTTATACCAGCCCGTTAACCCGTTGTGTACGCCTGGCTACCTTTTGCGGCTACCCGGATGCAGAACGGGACGACCGCCTAAAGGAACTAAATTTCGGAGATTGGGAAATGCATCGGTTCGATGAAATTGCCGACGCTAATCTGGAAAGATGGTATGCAGATTATCTGCATGTAAAAGCGACCAATGGAGAGTCCTTTGAAGATCAATACCGGCGTGTTGCCGATTTTCTAGACGAACTTCGCCAAAAACCGTATGAACAAGTCGCGATCTTTGCTCATGGCGGCATTTTACTGAACGCACAGATTTATGCAGGTATCATTAAACCCGAAGAGGCGTTTGGCGCACTCACTCCTTATGGAGGAATTGTCAAGATAGAGTTATCATGATGTAAGAACATATCGCTTATTTATTTGTTCTATTCATAAAGACAAATAAATATGCTTACTCATTTCTTGGATTTATTAGCAGCTGTTATAAGTGTGACAAGCCTTTTGATTGTCACATACGGAGCGTTGATAGGTATCATCTCTTTTTTGAAGAATGAAATACGACGTTTTACCGGAGGGTATTCCATTACCAATATACGAAAATTAAGAGCTACATTCGGAACTTATCTGCTTCTTGGCTTAGAATTTCTGATAGCTTCGGATATTTTGAAAACAGTATTGGAGCCCACTTTGAATGAATTGGCCCTATTGGGAGGTATTGTTGTTTTAAGAACCATCCTATCCGTATTCCTCAATAAAGAGATAAAAGAATTGGAAAGTGAAGAAAAATAAAAAAGCACTGAAAAACTAATCATTTATACATATTGGCTTTTTAAGTTGCACACACATTGCATACTTTCATATTTTTGTCGATGAAAGAAACATCTTGATTTACTTACTAAATAATAGAAGAATATCATTTATTGTTTTCAAGGTTCTCTCCGATTTGTTGGAGCAGTCTAAAAGCTCCAGCCATCTTATAGTTAGGGACATTCATTAAATATTACAAAATCAGCCAACTAATTCATACACAAAGTATTGCGAATTAGTTGGCTTTTTTGTA
>NZ_JAVHZY010000026.1:0-62724 GCF_031119655.1 Phocaeicola sp. GP0067 | reverse complement strand
AATGTGCAATTAAAAATAACAACCATATTTCTGACTTATTATCTATAAAATATTGAGTAATAATCGGTTGTAAATACTATCAATGGAATGAAGAATGGGAGAAAAACTTCTTTCAACCCATCGTCATAGGTGACCGTTGCTGCATTCACAGCACGTTCCACAAAGACACTCCGAAAACTGAGTATGAAATTCTGATTAACCCGCAAATGGCTTTCGGCACAGGGCATCATGAAACGACCAGCTCTATAATCAGCGAGCTGTTAGAAGCCGACCTGAAAGGAAAATCAGTCCTGGATATGGGATGCGGCACTTCTATTCTTGCCATCCTTGCCTCCATGCGAGGAGCCAATCCTGTGACAGCCATCGACATTGACGACTGGTGCGTCAACAATTCAAAAGACAACATTGCACTGAACCATATCCATAACATTACAGTGGAACTGGGTGACGCCAATCTGCTGAAAGGGCGCAAAGCGTTTGATGTGATTATTGCCAACATTAACCGGAATATTCTTCTGGCAGACCTTCCCCATTATGCCGCCTGTATGCATCCG
The DNA here is from genome assembly GCF_031119655.1 of Phocaeicola sp. GP0067. Lineage (NCBI taxonomy): Bacteria > Pseudomonadati > Bacteroidota > Bacteroidia > Bacteroidales > Bacteroidaceae > Phocaeicola > Phocaeicola sp. GP0067. The sequence continues at coordinate 62,170 of NZ_JAVHZY010000026.1, read as the reverse complement.
GGTTCGGAAATATTTATGAGTGGGTTCTATATACAGGATATTCCTTTTATCCGCGAAAAAGCGGAGAGTCTGGGAATGGAGTTCGTACATCATCGGGAAAAGAACAACTGGGCAGCTGTGAAATTCATCATGAAATAATACCATTTTCAAGTATGGCAAAGACGCGATAAAGACGGAGTTGCCACCAACCACGCAGGATATGCATTGATTTATTCGAGGACAAAAGAACGGATTTTCTCTCTTTTGTCCTTGTGTTCTTCTTCCCTGAAAATTAGAACCGGAATCAAGCGGTGACAAACGCATGTAGGACGCTGCATTTTATCCAAAGTGACCAAACGACCATATCGGTATTATATTTATTATACAATCTCCTTTCCGAAAGGAGTAAGTGCCAAGCCCGCCAGCTTGAAATGTTGCAGTCCGAATGGAATGCCGATGACAGTGATGCAAAGCAACACCCCGAATGCCAGATGAGAGAGGCTGATCCAGATTCCACCTACAAGTATCCAGATGATATTCATCAACACACTGAGACATCCACCATCACCGGGACAACTGCGTATTTCCCGCCCAAAAGGACAAAGAGCCAGCATAGACAACTTCAAAGTCTGGAAACCGAAAGGAATGCCGACGATAGTAATCATCAGCAACAGGCTGGAAACAATATATTCCACGCAGATCAGAAATCCGCCGCAAATCAGCCAAATAATATTGAGCAGTAAGTTCATAAAGCAAATATAAACAAAGTTTTCGGAACCTCAGGCACAGTTCCCTTATTTCTTTATGGTCATTAATTGCAATTCTTCCAACGAACCGTTGAAAATATTCAAATCCACCTTCTCACGAATACCCGGCAACGTACCCACATCCGTATGCTGCCAGAATTTCCACTCCCCCCTGTATTCCACCGAGTCTACATAATAATGAGCTATCCAGTAAGGATAAGAATTGAAGACCGAATCATTCAGATAACGCGTTTTAAACTTATAAGAAGTATAAAGAATAGGCTTCACTTTGTAGTGCTGTTCTATTTTGTCAAGCCACAGTTTAAGGTCACGACGGAGCTGATTCTCATCCTTTCCCCTCTTCTCAATATCGAGCACAGGAGGAAGATCACCTGAATCCAGCTTGACGGAATTAATAAAAAAATCGGCCTGACGGACAGGATCTGTCTTCGGATTGTAAAAATGATAAGCCCCACGGATAAACCCATGTGTTTTCGCCGAATCAAAATTGGAGCTAAAAGCCTTGTCCCCATAATCGCCTCCTTCCGAAGCTTTCATAAAGACAAAATGAATAGGAAATTTTCCCTGTCGGGTCTGGGTCAGCATTTTCCAGTCTATGTTTCCTTGATAATGGGAAACATCAATGCCATGCACATGAAAACCTGAGGGCATACATACACCGTATGCTTTAAAGCCATAGCAAGGCTTCCAACGGTAAGAGTAAGGACGGATAAAGAAATAAAAGAAAGCGGCAAGGAATAAAAAAGCAATAATCCCCGCAATGACATACCGAAGCCATGACGGCATCTCTCTTTGCGGTTTCTTTTTCGCCTTCCGCTGTGTGGTCCGGCGGACAGGTTTCGCGACTGCCTTTTTTTTAACAGGGGCAGGACGTGTGCTTTTCGCTCTTACCATTTTATCCTATTTAGCTGTTTTTACCTTACCTATTCCCACATACTATGCAATAAAACCCATCGGGAGAATGGTTTTACAATCAGCCCCGATGGGTTTCCTTTATGCTTTATAGAAATAAGAAAAAATTATTTTCCTTGTTCCAACTGCAATGTCTTGGTTGCCTGGTCACAAACTTCTGTAGGACCGAAGTACTGGATAGGACCCGGATATACATAGTCTGTTTCAATAGCCCAACGTTCACGCTGTGCGGCGAACGCCTTGAAAGGAGCACCGTCCAATTTTACCAACGCTTTCTGGATAACCGGTTTCATTTCACCGTGACGACGTTCCATGTTCATCATCATTGTGATAGGCACACCACCTGCAATCCATTCTTCGGCAGGAGCAGTAGTGTTACGTACAGAAGACATATAACCGGTCTTGCCGTTGGCAATCAACATAGAAGCGGTGTAACCCAACGAGTAGCAATAGTCAGCATCGAAGTTTGACGGAGCAGCGCAACGTCCTTCGTAACCGAAGAAGTGATGCTGAGCGGCAAATTTACCTACATACTTGCCTTCTTCTTTCCACTGAGCCAATTTAACGGCTACCATATCAGACAACAGCTTTTCTGTTTCAATCAGTGATACCTGTACGTTTCCGTGCGGGTCACGATCCAAAGTAAGCTGACGTGCAACGCCTTCGGGCAGAGAAGCATAGATTTCCGAGTTTTCCTTAGAAAGCTTGGAGATGATATATTCACGTTGGTGAGATTTCTTGATCAATGCGAACTCTGATGCGTTAGCAGCCAGGAAGTCGTTCAATTCAGCGATCAATCTCTTCATTGCGGGGATGAATTCGATCAAACCTTCAGGTATCAACACTGTACCGAAGTTATTGCCTTGTGCGGCACGGTTAGCCACCACCTGAGCAATGTAAGTAACCACATCATCCAATGACATGTTCTTCTCTTCCACTTCTTCTGAAACGATACATACGTTAGGTTGAACCTGCAAAGCACATTCCAAAGCGATATGAGAAGCCGAACGTCCCATCAGCTTGATAAAGTGCCAGTATTTGCGGGCAGAGTTACAGTCACGCTGAATGTTACCGATTACTTCAGAGTAAGTCTTACAAGCCGTATCAAAACCGAAAGAAGTTTCAATCATCTCGTTCTTCAAGTCACCGTCGATAGTCTTCGGACAACCGATAACCTGAACACCGCAGTTCTTCGCAGCATAGTATTCTGCCAATACACAAGCGTTTGTGTTTGAGTCATCACCACCGATAATTACCAATGCCTTGATGCCCAATTCCTTGATGATTTCCAGACCTTTATCAAACTGTTCTACCTTTTCCAGTTTGGTACGTCCCGAACCGATGATATCGAAACCACCGGTATTGCGGTATTCGTCGATAATATCGGAAGTCAGTTCCATATAATTATGGTCTACCAAACCACCGGGGCCCAGAATGAAACCATACAGTTTGCTGTCCTTGTTCAATGCTTTGATACCGTCGAACAAACCGGAAATAACATTATGTCCGCCGGGAGCCTGTCCACCAGACAAGATGACACCTACGTTGATGGCAGGCATATTGACAGCTTCGCCTTCAACGAACTGAATCAACGGCATGCCGTAAGTGTTAGGGAACAAGGCTTTGATAGCTTCCTGGTCAGCAACTGACTGTGTAGGTTCACCTTCCTTTACTTTTACAGCGCCTTTCAACGCTTTAGGAAGTTTGGGCTGATAAGCAGCTCTGGCAATTTGTAATGCACTTTTAGTCATATTCTATTATTCTATTTAAAGGTGTATAATTTCATTTATAATTCACGTGCAAATTTCGTTCTTTTTTCGCAAATATGAAAACGTATACAAATAAAAATATTACCTTTACCGCGAATTTAGAATTATGTATTAACTTAAAACATTACATTTATGGCAAGTAGAAGAAATTTAAAGAAAAAAATAACCAATATAGCAAGTGATTTGTTTTTAGTCAGTTTGATGGAAGGTGTTAACCGTGAAGTAGTTTGCAACTCTGTACACAATGTGATCAAACTGATTATACGCATCAGTCACACTGAACCGGGTAACGTAAAAGGTTTCTACAAGAAACTGAATGAGGATTTGAACAAAGAAATAAAAGTGGTTGCAGACGAACTGGCTAAAGCTACAAAAGCATAAGATTTAAGGAATGAAAAAAGCTATTTGTGGTTTTATCTACTACAAACTATTGGGATGGAAGACTAAAGTATCCGTTCCCGATTATGACAAATATATTATCTGTGCCGCACCGCATACCACCAATTGGGATTTGTTCATAGGCAAACTGTTTATGGGAGCTATAGGTCGCGAAACCGGTTTTATGATGAAAAAAGACTGGTTCTTCTGGCCTCTAGGCCCTATTTTCCGCTGGATGGGAGGGATTCCCGTAGACCGTAGCCGCAAGACTTCATTGGTGGACCAGATGATTAAGATTGCCAAATCGAGTCAAAAATTCCATCTGGCTATCACTCCGGAAGGAACACGCAAAGCCAATCCCAATTGGAAGAAAGGGTTTTACTATATTGCGCAAGGGGCCGGTCTGCCTATTATTCTGGTAGCTATCGACTACGAGAAGAAATGCATCACAGCCGAAAAGGTAATACATCCCAGCGGTGATTTGGACAAGGATATGCGTGAAATCAAATTGTATTATAAGAATTTCAAAGGCAAATATCCTGAAAACTTCAGCATCGGAAAAGTAGAATAACCCTTCCGTTGTAGTTCTTCAGATATGAAAACACTGATTATGCGGATTGTATTTTCACCCGCATAATCAGTGTTATTTGTATCTATTCTCTTGCTATACTCTCATCCCCATCCTCAAAATTATTCTTCTCTATCTTCACATTCCGGGTGTGAAGCAAGCGGAAACGGGACTTGTTATGATGAAAAGCCGGATAATCCGTATTCTGGCGGATCACATTGTTTTTAAAGATCAATCCGTCAATGGATTTTGCAAAAAGGACAGGGCGGTCAAAGGTTTCAAAATAGTTATCTTCAATCACTACCCCTTTTTCTCCTTTTCCACCATGGAAATATTTTTTCTGATGCTCCAAATCGGGAATCTCCGGATAAATAGAGATAACAGCTTCCGTAAACTGGAACATATTAGTCAATGCGTTGATAAAACGATTGTTACGAATCAGCACATTCCGGCAAGCTCCCGTTTCAAACCAGCCGTTACAATCACCGCACAGCAATATGGCTGTTCCTGATGTATGATCAAACAGGTTACGCTCTACCACCGTTTTCAGGGGAGTGCTGAACAGCGTACCGCGTGCACGGTTGTTACGAATGACATTATCCGCAAAATAAACTTCCGGACACCAGGACAGGTTTTCAATGCCGAAACCTTCTTTATCCGTAATCTCCGCATCCAAAGGCTCGGCAAAAGTGATACGATATTCTTTTGCACCTTTCACCGTATCTTTGTCATTGGGCAGGATTTCCTTCACCCGGTTCTTTCCACCGGTCAGTTCCATGGTGGCGGAACGTACAAATTGTACTTCATCGCCATTCACGCCCCATTCGAATCCGTATGCTTGCGGATGCATGTATCGGGCAATCACCGTATGGTCATCAAGGCGTTGCTTGATTTTCAAATAAGTACCATGTACATTAATCGCATCATCCATCATTCCTTCATACAACCCGTTGCGAGAATCAATCTTCCCCCGGCAACTGGAGAAATGGGTAGCATCCGCCTGCGTGGTAAAGTAACGCGGATCCTTATCGCCACGAAGACAAACGCTGAATTCATCCAACGTGATATTTTCACATAACTGGGCCAGCAATCCCATACCTTCGGCATAATGCACTTTCACATTCTGCAAACGGGTGTCTTTATCATTGGACAAGAATATACCCGGAGCAGGACGATAATAAGTACGAAGAGCCACCACTGTCCCCGGTTTCAACCGGGCGTCTTTCCATTGAGGAGCATGGTAGACACGTGGAGAGATTTCCTTCAATCCTTCCATAGGACACCATAAGTCACTGGTGCGGTATACCAGACGCTTTGTCTTTTCTTCAAAAGCAATCCCTCCCTGGGGAGCACTGGACCAGCCTTCACCGTATGCTTCGAAAAAACCTTTCTCATTGATACGGCATTTCACCCATGCGGCAGGTTCAAAAGTAATTCCCTCCTCTCCGCTTTCCAATATCTTGACCTGAGCAATATGAGGAGTCTCAAAATCTATGCTGAAATTACGCAAAGTACAATTCTCTGAACGAAGCAGAGAAAGTGGAAGCATACGCCCATGAAAGATAAAATCAGCGCCCTGTCCGTCCACCGTCAGCCCCTTCCAATCCTCCAAAGGGAAACCTACCGTTTTCGGATTGTCCTGATCATGATTGGAAATATAATACTCACGGACAGCCGCCCCTTCAGGATGGAAATCGTAACGTCCGGATTCAAAAAGCAGGGTGACCTTATCACCCAAAGCAACTTGAGACTTGATGTCTTGTAACGCCTTCTGCAATTTGGGTGAAAGATTCTCGTGTGTGTCCGGTACCAGACCATAATTTCGCATTTCGACTACCTTACTTCCGGCAAAAGCGGAAACAGCCAGCCATACGAAGCAGAAATTAAAGATAATTCGTTTCATTTAGGTTCATTATAGATTAGTTAGAATGACAAAACTAACAAAAATTCCTAACTTCGCAACCATAAATAAAGAAGAAAACAACATGAAAAAGATATTTTTGTCCTTCCTGCTGGTAATGGCAGGAATATCACACACTTTGGCACAAGGGTTAGATGGTAATGTGGAACAACGTCTAAAAGACTTTTTCACCCGGTACGAAACATCTTATGCCAACATAGGTAAGTGTAAATTAGACCGTTATGAAGTAAATCATGACAAAAAAAGACTGAATGTATATGCCAGCCCCAGCTTCGGCTACCAACCGTTTACACCCGAAAAGACAGAAGCTATCTACCGGTTACTTAGACAAAGCCTACCCGGTCCTGTAAATTATTACGATATAACCATCTATGCCGATGGCAAATCAATCGAAGACCTGATTCCCAACTATCTGAGGAAGAAACAGGACAAAAGCCGCTTATGGCAACGGACAGATTATAAAGGTGAACCATGGGTAAAAAATATTTCCCGCCCCTTTACTGCCGGCAAAGGACTGGAAGGCAGACACATCGCCCTTTGGCAAAGCCACGGAAAATATTATAAAAAGGACAAGGGATGTTGGGAATGGCAACGTCCCCGCCTGTTCTGTACCACAGAAGACTTGTTCACCCAATCATTCGTCATACCTTATATTATACCCATGCTGGAAAATGCGGGAGCCATAGTTTATACCCCTCGTGAACGTGACTGGCAACGCAATGAGGTGATTGTGGATAATGATACCCATCCCCAAGGTTGCATCTATCAGGAGATAAAAAGCCGGAAAGGTAAATGGAAAACCGCCCCCACCCCGGCATTCGCTCAAAAACGATTGGTTTACCGGGACGGACAAAATCCTTTTGAAGAAGGTACAGCCCGCTTTGCCTCCACCGAGAAAAAACCGGAAAAAGCCTTTGCACAATGGATTCCCCATATTCCCGAAACAGGAAAATATGCCGTCTATGTGACTTATCAGACTTTACCCGGAAGTGTGAGTGACGCTAAATATCTGGTTTTCCATAAAGGGGGTGTCACCGAATTTCTGGTCAACCAACAAATAGGGGGAGGAACCTGGGTTTATCTGGGCACTTTTGAATTCGACAAAGGAACCAACGATTACGGTATGGTGGTACTAAGTAATGAGAGCAGACAAAAAGGAGTGGTATGCGCCGATGCCGTTCGTTTTGGCGGAGGAATGGGAAACATATCGCGCGGTGGAAAAACCAGCGGCCTGCCCCGTTATCTGGAAGGGGCACGCTATGCCGCACAATGGTCAGGTTTTCCTTATTCGGTTTACAGTCCCAGCGAAGGTAAGAATGACTATACCGATGATATAAACGCCCGCAGCCGGATAATAAACTATCTCAGCGGAAATTCTGTGTACAATCCAAAGGAGAAGGGATTGGGCGTTCCTTTTGAAATGACCTTGGGAGTGCACAGCGATGCAGGTTTTTCCAAAGAAAATGATTTAATAGGCACGCTGGGTATCTATACCACCGATTATAATAATGGTGAACTGAACGCCGGTATCTCCCGTTATGCTTCCCGCGACTTGGCGGACATGGTACTGACCGGTCTGCAACAGGATATCTCCGCCCAATTCGGTATCCGGTGGCAACGCCGCAGCCTGTGGAACCGCAATTACAGCGAAACCCGTCTGCCTGCCGTTCCCTCGATGATTCTGGAACTCCTCTCCCACCAGAACTTCGCCGATTTGAAATTGGGGCACGATCCGCGTTTCAAGTTTACCGTAGGACGTTCTGTTTACAAATCCATACTAAAATACCTGAGTACCATGCATGGGACGGATTACGTAGTCCAACCTTTACCGGTAAATAACTTTGCCATTCACTCCGGAAGTAGGAAAAACACCTTCCAACTAACTTGGCAAGCGGTAGACGACCCGTTGGAACCGACTGCCAAAGCTCAACAATACATAGTCTATACCCGTCTGGGACACGGTGGATTTGACAATGGAACGTTAGTACGCGGTACTGAATATACCTTCGAAGCCGAACCGGGACTGGTATATAGTTTCAAAGTAACCGCAGTCAACAAGGGCGGAGAAAGTTTTCCTTCCGAAATCCTGTCAGCCTATCAGGCAAAGAAAAGTAAAGGAACAATCTTGATAGTCAACGGATTCGACCGTTTAAGCAGACCTGCTACCGTAGAATCTCCTTTCTTGCAAGGCTTTGACTTGAATACGGATCCGGGAATACCTTATATAAATACACCCGCCTTCTGCGGAACGCAACAAAGCTTCGACCGCAGCCGCATAGGACGGGAGACTAAAGACGGGCTGGGATATAGCGGCAGCGAACTGGAAGGAATGTTGATAGCCGGAAATACTTTCGATTATCCGTTCATTCATGGAAAAGCCATCCAGGCAGCCGGAGGATACTCTTTTGTATCGTGTAGTGATGAAGCCGTTGAAAATGGTTTTGTCCGGCTGGCAGATTACCCCATTACAGACCTGATATTCGGAGCCGACAGGCGTCCTTTCTCCCACACATTGCAACAGTTGCTCACAACCTATTGTCAAGGAGGCGGCAACCTGATGCTCAGCGGCTCGTATATAGGAAGCAACATGAACAGTCCCACAGCACTGAACTTCACCGAAAACATATTAAAATATAGTTTCGGAGGCAGCATGATAAATTCCACTTCGGGAGAAATATATGGAGCCAACACCCGTTTCAGTATTCCCCGCACTATCAACGAGCAAACATACGCCGTACCCGCTCCCGACTGTCTGACCCCGATAGCCCCTGCTTACTCCGCTTTTGTATATAATCCGGGCAGTTACAGTGCCGGTGTCGCCTATAAAGGCAAATATCGGACTTTTGTCCTGGGTTTCCCCTTTGAAAGCATTCAGGGAGTGAAGGAAAGAGCACGGATAATGAGTGCCATCCTGGGCTTCTTTGGCAGCAAGTGATATTTTTAAACGAAAATAAAAGGGCAAATAAGAGGTTATTTCATAAAAACGCCTAACTTTGTCCGTATAAACCATTAAAATAAAACGACTATGTACACTATACAGACTAATGCCTCCGGCACACGCAGCATGGAAATCTCAGAAGAGAACCTGCAAACTATTGAGAAATATGCTTTATTCCAGCATCTGATAGACAGCAACGGTATCGTGGACGAGTCGGTGCTGGAGAAACTGAAGTTGAATATCCGTTCACTGATAACCAGCGAGGAAGGAAACAATAAAGAGCTGCTCGACCTTTGTATCGATGTAATTTATCATAATAACATGAAAGCTTTCGGACTTCATCAACTCATTCTGCTTTATATCCAATGGGAGAAAGAGAAAAATAAAGATGAAGAAGAGATATAATAAACAATCTCTGTGTTCTCTGTAGCAAAACAAAAAAAACAGTATTTATCATTGAAAGAATACAAACTTACAGACTGGTTGCCGACAACCAAGAAAGAAGTAGAGATGCGCGGATGGAATGAACTGGACGTAATCTTGTTCAGCGGTGACGCCTACGTAGATCATCCTTCATTTGGTCCGGCAGTAATTGGAAGATTATTAGAGGCGCAAGGTTTGAAAGTGGCCATTGTGCCTCAACCCAACTGGCGTGATGACCTGCGCGATTTTAAGAAGCTGGGACGTCCACGCCTCTTTTTCGGTGTGTCCGCCGGATGTATGGACAGCATGGTAAACAAATACACTGCCAACAAGCGTTTGCGCAGCGAGGATGCTTATACTCCCGACGGCCGCCACGACATGCGTCCCGAATATCCCAGCATCGTTTATACACAGATTTTAAAGAAAATCTATCCCGACGTACCTGTCATTCTGGGAGGTATAGAGGCATCTTTGCGCCGTGTCACCCATTATGACTACTGGCAGGACTGCCTGCGTAAATCAATTCTGATAGATTCCGGAGCCGATTTATTGATCTATGGAATGGGCGAGAAACCGATTACGGAACTTTGCAAGAGAATGAAAGAAAGCAAAGACAGTCAGGACGGAGCCCATCTACCCTTACAAAAGGATATTCCCCACGATATACCACAAACGGCTTACCTTATCCGTAAGAAAGGATCAGTTCCGTCCGAGCACTCTGCAATTGAGTGTGTGAACGAAAAGCCAGATATCATCCTACACTCTCATGAAGCATGCCTGAAAGATAAAAAGAAACAAGCCGAGAACTTCCGCTTCATTGAAGAGGAAAGCAACAAATACGAAGCCTCCCGCATCTTGCAAGATACAGGCAATGAAACAGTAGTAGTCAATCCGCCTTATCCTCCAATGAGCCAAGGCGAACTGGATCATTCTTTTGATTTGCCCTATACGCGTATGCCTCATCCTAAATATAAAGGAAAACGCATTCCCGCATTCGACATGATTAAATTCTCGGTCAATCTGCACCGTGGTTGTTTTGGCGGATGCGCCTTTTGTACCATTTCCGCCCATCAAGGGAAATTTATTGTAAGCCGAAGTAAAGAGAGTATCTTAAGAGAAGTGAGAGCCATAACTGAAATGCCTGATTTCAAAGGCTATCTGAGTGACTTGGGAGGACCTAGCGCCAACATGTATGCCATGCGTGGTAAAGATGAGAAAATTTGCCGGCGATGCAAACGGCCGTCATGTATCCATCCTAAAGTATGTCCCAATTTGAACACGGACCATCGCCCCTTATTGGATATTTATCATTCGGTAGACGCACTTCCCGGTATCAAGAAAAGCTTTATCGGAAGCGGTGTACGCTATGACCTGTTACAATATCAAAGCAAAGATCCGACAGTAAACCGCAGTACGGCTGAATATACCCGCGAACTGATAGCCCATCATGTCAGCGGGCGCTTGAAAGTGGCTCCGGAACATACCAGCGACCAAGTGCTGCAAATCATGAGGAAACCTTCGTTTTCACAATTTTATGACTTCAAAAAGACTTTCGACAAAATAAATAAGGAGTTGAATATGCGGCAGCAGATTATACCTTATTTTATAAGCAGCCATCCCGGATGTACGGAAGAAGATATGGCAGAACTGGCAGTGATCACCAAGAAATTGGATTTCCATCTGGAACAAGTACAGGACTTTACTCCTACTCCGATGACTGTAGCCACTGAAACCTGGTACACAGGTTATCATCCATATACGTTGCAACCGGTATTTTCCGCTAAAACACCAAAAGAAAAACTGGCTCAACGGATGTTCTTTTTCTGGTATAAACCCGAAGAACGACGTGCTATCATCAATGAATTGCGCAAAATAGGACGCGCTGATCTGATAGATAAGCTGTATGGTAAATACAAAGCCTGAGTTTTAAATTCACCACAGATTATACAGATTTGATCTGTGGTGAAACTGTTTTTTAACGTCTTGTTTACCTTTCATCGTGTTTTGACGAAACACAGGAACAGGTACATGTGTTCCAAGTTACAGATATTTATTCCCCCCCTAAACTTAATTAGAAAAGCACCGCAAATATTAATTGATAAAAATACGACCTATCCTATTGAATATCATTTATTTTTTGCTATCTTTGGGCAAAACCAACTTTTAAATCAATACTGCGTATGGAAACGTATCTATTCTGGATTGTGCCCATTGCCTCCCTCTTGGCATTGGTACTTGCATGGTATTTCTACAAACAAATGATGCTTGAAAGCGAAGGAACTCCGACGATGGAGAAAATCGCTTCTTATGTGCGCCAGGGCGCCATGTCCTATCTGAAACAACAATACAAGGTGGTAGGGCTGGTATTTCTGGGATTAGTTATTCTGTTTTCTATCATGGCATACGGCTTCAACTTACAAAATCCGTGGGTGCCCATTGCTTTTCTTACCGGCGGTTTCTTCTCCGGACTGTCCGGCTTTTTAGGAATGAAAACGGCTACATACGCTTCTGCACGTACCGCCAATGCCGCCCAGCACTCCCTGAACAAAGGACTGCGTGTAGCTTTCCGTAGCGGAGCTGTTATGGGGTTGGTCGTTGTCGGCTTGGGACTACTCGATATTTCTTTCTGGTACATATTATTGGACTATTGCATTCCCACAGACGCCTTGAACCCTTCTGCTAAATTATGTGTCATCACAACCACCATGCTTACCTTTGGTATGGGAGCCAGCACACAAGCACTTTTCGCCCGTGTAGGAGGTGGAATCTATACCAAGGCAGCCGATGTAGGTGCCGACCTGGTAGGTAAAGTGGAAGCCGGTATTCCGGAAGATGACCCCCGCAATCCCGCAACCATTGCCGATAATGTGGGAGACAATGTAGGTGACGTAGCCGGAATGGGCGCCGACCTGTACGAATCCTATTGCGGCTCTATTCTGGCTACCGCCGCTTTAGGTGCTGCCGCTTTTATTGGCTCGGATGATACCGTGATGCAGTTTAAAGCGGTTATCGCACCTATGCTGATTGCGGCAGTGGGTATCGTTCTCTCTATCATCGGTATTTTTGCCGTCCGTACTAAAGAAAATGCAGGAATGAAGGAATTACTCGGATCATTGGCCACAGGAACCAATTTAAGTTCGGTACTGATTGTCGTTGCCACTTTCCTTATCCTTTGGGCATTAGGTTTGGAAAATTGGGTAAACATTTCCTTTGCTGTGGTAGTGGGATTAATAGTAGGTATCGTTATCGGCCGTTCCACCGAATATTATACTTCTCAATCGTATAAACCCACACAACGGTTGGCCGAAAGTGGAAAGACCGGTCCGGCCACCGTTATCATTTCCGGTATCGGACTAGGTATGGTTTCCACCACCATCCCTGTACTGGCAGTAGTAACCGGTATCATCTTGTCCTACTGGCTCGCTTCAGGATTTGATTTTGCCAATATTTCCATGGGATTGTATGGCATCGGTATCGCTGCCGTAGGTATGCTTTCGACATTAGGAATCACCTTGGCTACCGATGCTTACGGACCGATTGCAGACAATGCCGGCGGCAACGCTGAAATGAGCGGACTGGGCAAAGAAGTACGCAAACGTACTGACGCCCTCGACTCGTTAGGTAACACGACTGCCGCTACAGGCAAAGGTTTTGCCATCGGCTCCGCAGCTCTGACCGGACTGGCCCTGCTGGCATCCTATGTAGAAGAAATCCGTATCGGATTAACCCGGTTGGGGCAAACCATTCTGGAATTACCAAACGGCATTACCGTAGATGTTCATAACGCCAGTTTCACTGACTACATGCTTTATTACGATGTAACCCTGATGAACCCCAAAGTGCTAAGCGGCATGTTTTTGGGCAGTATGATGGCATTCCTGTTCTGCGGTCTGACCATGAACGCCGTAGGCCGAGCAGCCGCTCACATGGTAGAGGAGGTGCGTCGCCAGTTCCGTGAAATAAAAGGGATTCTGACAGGAGAGGCAGAACCCGACTATGCCCGTTGCGTACAAATATCCACCAAAGGAGCACAACGTGAAATGGTATTCCCCTCTCTACTGGCTATCATTGCCCCTATCGCTACCGGACTGATTTTTGGTGTTCCCGGTGTTATCGGTCTGCTGATAGGTGGTTTGTCCTCGGGCTTCGTTCTTGCCATTTTTATGGCCAATGCGGGAGGCGCATGGGATAATGCGAAAAAATTTATAGAAGAAGGTAATTTCGGAGGTAAAGGAAGCGAAGTACACAAAGCAACGGTTACCGGTGACACAGTAGGTGATCCGTTTAAAGATACATCCGGACCCAGTTTGAACATTCTGATTAAACTGATGAGTATGGTCGCCATTGTAATGGCCGGACTGACAGTTGCTTGGAGTTTGTTCTGATAGAAAAACGGAAAGCCGCTTCGGAGGAGGCGGCTTTCTAATTTTAAAAAAGATTCTGATAAACTATTTTTAAAACGTCCCCAACACTTCCATCATTGCCGGACGACGTTTGTATTTTATCCGGAACTCTGCCACCAAGCTTTTCACAACAGCCTGTCCACCGTTTAGTTTACGTATGCAGGATAATACCCGTGCTATAAATTCATAATGCTCCCGTCCCAGATTCCGTTCAGCATAATCATTCAATAAAGAAGTATATATAGCAATCAATTTCTCAGAATGAGTGTCCTTCAAATAATGGGCATATTTCATCAATGTTTCCAACTGATTGTACCGGACTGACGACAGCAAAGAGAACAAGCTGTCATTATCCTTTTCTTTCACATAAATTTCAGCCTTATCATTTCCGCCAAAAGAAAAATAGTCACTTAACTCGGCTTCTTTCATCATCCTATCCAGAAAACTTTTCCATTGTTCTTTCGGTACCAGAGTTTTAAGTTTGCTGTAATATATCAATTTATCACTACCCACCACAAACAACAGACGACATGTATCAATTACCTCAGAAACCCTATGGGTTATTTCATAAATATCCAATTTCATTTTCAGCCATTCACCCACAGTGCCAGAATGCATTTCTCTTTCCGCTATTTCTATTCCGTCATTCAGCAAACAAATGGCTTCATCATATTGGCAACGGGCAATCAATTTATCAACCTCCATTCTTCGTATTTCAGTCAGATAAAGATATTGACGAATCGTATCATCCGCCTTTTGTTCTTCATTCTGTTCTAACAACAGATTGACCTTACGAAGGACTAACTGATAGATACCACAGGTTCCCTTTCTTACTTCAAGAAGTTCATCAATCAATTCCAACGCTTTTTCTGCCGGTTGAACCGAAAGATTGATCTGCATCATCAATTCGTCTACATCATAAAGATCATATTCACGAAAAATAGATATTTCAGCAATCTCACGCAAGCCCTGAAGTATCTCCATCTTTTGTGCCTGAGTGGTTTTAGGATGTTCAATCACTTTCAGGAGCAAATCTCCTGCCTGTTCACAATAGTCAGAAGAAGAAATACCATCATACAAAAGTTCATCATCATAGTTTTCACCGATGGAACGAAGTACTTGAAGAGCTATGGCAATAGAATTATCCATAGCTTCCAAATTCAAAAAGAAATCCGCTTTCTCCAAAAAAGTGTCCATCTGATTGAAAATAGTTTTCCAGTCACGGTCGTAATTATCATAACGATTGTGATAACGAGACCTTTTATGGTAACCAGATCCTTTAAAAACTTTTTGAATTTCAATTCTGTAATCTTTTCCCTTTGATGACAAAGATAGCTCCTTAGCTATGAAATGATTTGAAAGTGCCGTTTTAAATTCCAGATTCGTTGAAGCATACTCACAGATAAATTTCGAGAGTTCCTGCGGATCAATGAAAGACAACAGTTGCTGTATGTCTACCAAAGACGGACAAGGCTGCTTACCCACTTCTTTTATTTCCTCTAAAACAGGGGCTTCCTCCGCTTTGATTTTCATCTTCGAGAAAATACTATTACCCGCCTTTTTTCTATTGTCGCGAATTGCCAACAATGTCGCTACGACATGTTTGCAGATTTCTCCCTCATACGGACAATCACAGTACCAGGATTCTATCTCGTTTCCATCCATAGATATCTCCACATTATAATCGTCTGTTCCTTCTACAGTCGCAGTCCATTCACCGGGTGAGATTTCTTCCAATTCGGAAACAGCGTCTGTTTCATAATACTCTTCCCCACGCATCCATATTTTATAGGGAACAAAGTCCTCAAAATTATCCAATGTAATCATGTACAATACTTCGGTATTTTTTATCGGTTCGAGTGTCCCATTGTCAAAGAACGCTCATAACATTCTGCATTCTCCAACAAACAGGTTTTGTTATTGATAGACTGTTCCATCAAAACAGCCACAGATTACCCGGATTCGCACAGGTTCAATCTTAAAGTTTTCAGCTTAAACATCCGTGTGAACCCAAGTAACCTGTGGTAAAAAGACTTGTGATGCATTCATACCCACAAAGTCAAATTCATTACAGACTGTTCTTAGTCAAAACATTACAATTGAATTTGTTCAATATCTCCACACATCTCTCCACATTAGACGGACGGATAACCACATGTGCCGTATCTCCCTGAGCAAAAGCATACATATATTCAATAAAGATATTCTCTGCTGCCAGATAGTCCAAAACTTTAGCCAAAGAACCTGCCACATTCGGGCAACTGATACATACCACATCGGTCAGCATCACGGCAAAATTCTCGGCACGAAGTACTTCCACCGCTTTTTCCACATCCGAAACAATCAGGCGAAGTATACCGAAATCAGTAGATTCCGCCATGCTGAACGCATGCATATTGATATCATACTTTGCCAATGTCTTGGTTACGTCATTTATTCTTCCGGTTTTGTTTTCCAGAAAAACAGATAATTGCTTGATTGTCATATCGCATACTTTTTTATTTTAAAATCCGATTGTCTATCACACGTTTACTCTTACCTTCACTACGGGCAATGCTATTAGGTTCCATCAGCTTCACTTCGGCACTGATGGAAAGGACACTTTTCAGTTTGTCGCTCAACGCTTTCTTCATGGCAAGCATACTTCCCATATCATCCGAGAAGAAGTCTTTGCGGACTTCCACTTGTACCTGCAAAGAGTCGAGGTTATTCTTCCTATCCACCACCAGCATATACTGAGGTTCAAACTGAGGCATATCCAAAATAACACTTTCCACCTGAGATGGGAAAACATTGATGCCACGGATAATAAGCATATCGTCACTACGGCCTACAATACCCGACATACGGATATTGGTTCTTCCACACGGACATTCACCCTCCATCAGGGAAGTCAAGTCCTTCGTACGATAACGCAATAACGGCATCCCCTCCTTTGTCAAGGTAGTAAACACCAATTCTCCCACTTCTCCATCCGGAAGACGTTCCAGCGTTTCAGGATTAATGATTTCAGGATAAAAATGATCCTCATTGATATGTGATCCATGTTGCTCCTGACATTCGTAGGAAACACCAGGTCCCATAATCTCACTTAATCCATAAATATTATACCCTTTCAATCCCAGCCGCTCTTCTATCTCCTTACGCATACTTTCCGTCCATGGCTCGGCTCCGAAAGCTCCGATACGGAGATTGATATCATTCTTGGTCAATCCCATACGTTCCACCACTTCTGCCAGATAAAGAGCGTATGAAGGAGTACAGGCAATCCCCGTTATACCCAAGTCGCGAATCAGACGGACATGCTTTTCCGTATTTCCTGTAGAAGCCGGGATAACAGTCGCCCCCAGATTCTCCACCCCATAATGTGCGCCCAACCCGCCTGTAAACAAGCCATAACCATAACTGACAGAAAAGGTATCATTACGGGTAACCCCGTATGCTGAAAGACAACGTGACATCACTTCGGACCATACAGACAAGTCACGACGCGTATATCCCACAATGGTAGGATTCCCAGTTGTCCCCGAAGAAGCGTGTACACGTACAATTTCCGAAGCAGGAGCAGCCTGAAGACCGTATGGATAATTATCACGTAAATCCTGCTTGGTAGTAAAAGGAAGTTTTACGATATCTTCGATAGTCTGGATATCATCCGGAGACAAATCCATCTCCTGCATCTTGTTACGATAAAAAGGAACATTATGATAAACCAGGTTCACCAACTTGTTCAGACGTTTTCCCTGCAGAGCACTCATCTCGTCCCGACTCATGCACTCTTTATTTTTATTCCAAATCATAGCATTAGTGATTAATGATTAATGGTTAGTGGTTAATAGTGAGTGATTAATGGTTAGTGGCGAACCCTCCGCCAGGCATTAACCACTAATCACTAACCATTTACCACTACTTATGGTCTTCGTGAAAGGCTCTCATACGTTCCTCCATCACCGGATAAAGTTCATCGCGCATCCGTGACGTACAGGCGCGGACACCTTCCTGCTCGCTACCGGTAGTAGAAAGCGAGATGCTACTTACCCCATAATATAATAACTCCCGGAGCAATTCACCCCCTGTCATATTTCCGTAACCTATGGTAAAGAAGAAACCATCTCCCACCACCTGGGTAGCATCATAATCATATACGATATGGAAACCATTGTCGGTAAATATTTTCTTCATGCGTTCCGCACGACGGGCATATTCGCGGGTATCTTCCACAAAATTGATTTTACCTTCGGTGGACAGACGAAGCATTTCAGCGTATGCATACTGAGTGGAAGCCGTACATCCCGAAGTAATCATATAAAGAATGGAAGCAATCAGCGTAGGACCGAACACCCCTGCATCTTTATACCGTTCTGCCAAGGCAGGGAACTGGCGGTCGAACAGTTTGTCGCTGATACATGCCAATGCCATACGCTGTCCGGCATAACTGAATATCTTGGAAGAAGAAAGCATCAGGATATAATTATCCGTATATCTTGCCACAGTGGGCGGATAAGGCGGTTCGAAAGGATGCCCCATATCCCGACGGAAGTCCATGCAGAAATAAGCCAGATCTTCCATGACAATCACATCATACCGGGTTGCCAGTTCACCGATTATCTGCAGTTCCTCCTCTTCCAGACAAATCCATGCCGGATTATTCGGATTAGAATAGATAATCGCTGCTATATCGCCTTTACTCAGGAAACTTTCCAATTTCTCACGCAAGAACTGTCCCCGATAATGATAGATATCAAACTCTTCCCACTCCACGCCGATAATGCGAAGCTGGGATTTCTGAATAGGAAATCCGGGATCAATGAACAATACCTTGTCTTTCCCCGGAATACGCTGCGTACAGGCTATGAACGAGCCGAATGAACCCGCCACCGACCCGGTGGTAGGCACACAAGCGCGCGGAGAGATATCCAGATTCAAGAAAGCTTTTACAAAACGGGAAGCCTCCTTTTTCAACTCGGGCACTCCTGCGGCAGCCGGATATTGCGATCCGACTCCTCTGTCCAAAGCAGCTTTCTCCGCTTCAATCCCTATCTGATTAGCGGCAAGACCGGGAGATCCCTGATCCATGCGGATAAAAGGAATCCCCGTTTCCTTTTCCAGATACTGGGCTACCAACAGCACATCACCGATAGTAGCCTGTGCAAGATTGGCGATGTGCAGTTCCTTCACCGCCTTCTCCACTAATTCTTCACTAAATATCTTCATGGCACTACCAGTTCTTTACCGCATTCAAGCCTATATCAAAAGCCTTCTGATTCATTTCAACAATCTTCTCACCTTTTGCGGCAAACACACGCCCTATGCTTTCGCGCAACTGTTCCGGTGATACGATTTCAATATACTTCGCAGCCATGCCCAGCAGAATCACATTCGCGCATTTAGGCATACTGTTTTCTTTTGCCATATCCTCTATTTCCAACTTCACCACATGCGGAAGGCTCTCCAAAGCCCTCATCAGATCCACTTCTTCAGGATAATCAGGAATGTTCTTGAAAGGATTAGCGGAAGTAATCACCCAACCTTCTTCCTGCAAGTAAGGCAGATAACGCAACGCCTCCATCGGTTCCATGGAAATAATCAGATCCGCCTCACCCTGAGCAATCAGATCCGAATAAATCGTTTCGTCGGATAGACGCAGATTGGACTGCACATCTCCTCCGCGCTGGCTCATACCGTGTACCTCGGCCTGCTTCAAATTGATGCCTTCTGCCGTAGCAGCTTCTCCTATAATAGTAGCGATAGTCAGGATACCCTGTCCTCCTACGCCCGAAAGTATGATATCTTTTCTCATGCCTTATCTGCTTTTTTCTGTCTTAGTTTACGATTCAATGTCTGGATACACTCTCTGCGCGGAATAATGACAGACACCCCTTTATATTCTATTTCCTCACGAATGGTACGGGTGATTTCTTCCATATTCTTCGGTAATGGAACCACCACACGCACATGTTCGGGTTCTACCCCTAATCCCAGGCAGATCGCCTCGAATTTGTTCGTACCGGCAGAATCCTGTCCACCGGTCATGGCGGTAGTCAGGTTATCCGAAATCACCACCGTGATATTGGCACGGTCATTCACCGCATCCAGCAGACCGGTCATACCGGAATGAGTGAAGGTAGAGTCACCGATAACAGCAATGGCCGGAAATACCCCCGCATCGGAAGCACCTTTGGCCATGGTTATGGAAGCACCCATATCCACACAACTGTCGATAGCACGGAACGGGGGCAACGCACCTAACGTATAGCAACCGATATCACCGAAAATGCGTGCATCCGGATATTCCGCAGCCACCTTGTTCAATGCATCATACACATCCCGATGACCACATCCCTGACACAATGCAGGCGGACGCGGCATCACCACCTGAGACTTACCAAACGGACGTTTGATTCCCCATCCGATCGCCTCGCCCACATTATCCGGAGTCAATTCACCGGTACGCGGCAAAGTTTCCGTCAGGCGTCCCTTTACCTCATAGTCCGAGGAAAGTATCGCTTTTACCTGCTCTTCCACAAACGGCTGGCCATCTTCCACTACCAGAACATATCCGCAGCGGTCTGCCATCGTCCTGATTTCTTCAGCCGGCAACGGATACTGCGAAACTTTCAATACCGGAATATGGCAACTGTCCGTATCCGCCTCCTTCACATAATTATAACCGATACCACAGGCTATCACTCCGAATTCATAATCATATTCGGGATTCAACCCTTCCAGATAATTATAAGGAGATTTGGAGGAAGCTTCTTCCAGCTTCTCCTGCTTTTTCACTAGATCCAGATATTGTTTACGCGCATTACCCGGCAGCAATACCCAGTGGGCACGTTCATGATCAGGATTCAACTGATTTTCCTCACGGATATCGGCTACTTCCACACCGGCACGCGAATGTGCCAGACGGGTAACCACACGCATCAGCACCGGCAACTTCAGTTTTTCCGAGAGTGTATATGCGTAATCCATCATATCGTATGCTTCTTGTTGGGAAGACGGTTCCAGCATGGGAATCATAGCAAATTTTCCATAAAAACGTGAATCCTGCTCATTCTGTGACGAGTGCATGGAAGGATCATCGGCAGCCAGCACCACCAGACCACCGTTCACGCCGGTTATGGCAGAATTGACAAACGCATCGGCAGCCACGTTCATGCCTACATGTTTCATACATACCAAAGCACGTTTTCCTGCGTATGACATACCCAATGCAGCCTCCATGGCCGTTTTTTCATTGGTACACCAAGTGCTGTGCAATTTTCTTTCCTTTGCCAAAGGATTATTCTGGATAAACTCTGTGATTTCAGTGGACGGTGTACCCGGATAGGCATATACACCCGATATGCCGGCATGTATCGCTCCGAGGGCAATTGCCTCATCGCCCAACAATAATTTCTTTTCAGCCATTATCTATTATTTTGTTAATTGTTTCATATCAATGTAAAGGGGTCTGCATCATCCAATACCGGGAATTTCTTCCTGAAAGCCTGCAATGCCTCCATATCTATATCAGCCGATACCGCACTTTCCCTGCTCCACGGACATTCGGCTATCGTTTTTCCGTAGGGATCGATGATGGCGCTGCCACCCGAATATTCACAGGTAGGATCAGTTCCCATGCGGTTCACTCCGGCCACATAGCACTGGTTCTCAATAGCCCGCGCCCGAAGCAGAGCGCTCCAGGCATCCACACGGGGAGTGGGCCAGCTTGCCACATAAAGTATCATGTCGTAATCCCCCAGGTTGCGTGACCAAACAGGGAAACGGAGGTCATAACATACCTCCAAAAGAATACGTACCCCACGGAAGTTCACCACCACACGCTCTGTGCCGGCAGTGAAACGCTTGTGTTCGCCCCCAAAGGTGAACAAATGTTTCTTATCATAATGCTGCACGGCTCCGTCCGGATGGACAAAGTAAAAACGATTATAATAGTTTCCATTCTCACATACAGCTACACTGCCTGCAATAGCACAATTCCGCTCGGCTGCCTTACGCTTCATCCAGTGCAGGGTTTCACTGTCGGCGCTCTCCGCAATTCCTTCGGGTTGCGTACAAAAACCGGTGGAAAACATTTCGGGTAAAACAAACAGATCAGCATCCGGCAGACAGCTTATCGCTTCGTCCGCCCTTGCTATATTGGCCTGTGGATTGGCCCATTCTATATTTCTCTGTAGAATTGTTATTTTCATTGTTTTTCATATTATAAGACCCACAAAGGTAACAAATATAATAAGATAGCAAGCATTTTATTACTAACTATTTCCTTTCACTCCCTTTTTTCTTACATGTTTTCATAAATATCCCCTATTTATTCCTCGATAAAAAAAGAGGAAGCGTCCTCTTCTGAGATTACGCTTCCTCCATCCATACTAATTAAATCTTAACTTTGCAGTCTGAAGACTACAGGAACAGTGTATTTCACCCTCACTGCTTTTCCTCTTTGCTTGCCGGGCTTCCATTTTGGCATGGAACTGATCACGCGGATTGCTTCCTTATCCAGATACGGATCCACACTCTTCACCACTACCGGATTCAGGATCTCTCCATGAACACCCACAACGAACTGCACCACTACCCTTCCTTGAACTCCCTGCTCGGCACTGACGGTAGGATATTTGATGTTTTCACTCAGATACCTCATCAAATCAGCATTACCGTTACGAAATACCGGCATCTCTTCCACCACCACAAATTCCACATTTTCATCCACTACTTCTTCGGGTACTTCAATAGGGGTCGGTATAATTACCGGAGCATCCGTAGGGTCTGAAGCTGCAATATCGGTTTCTGTTTCCGTCGAGTTATTATCCACTATATTGAGCTCTTCCGGGTTGACGG
Source organism: Phocaeicola sp. GP0067 (assembly GCF_031119655.1). Taxonomy (NCBI): domain Bacteria; kingdom Pseudomonadati; phylum Bacteroidota; class Bacteroidia; order Bacteroidales; family Bacteroidaceae; genus Phocaeicola; species Phocaeicola sp. GP0067. The sequence goes on along the minus strand of NZ_JAVHZY010000026.1, from coordinate 39,265 downwards.
CAGCCGGTGGAGGCGGTGGCGGCAGAGGTTTATCCTGATTATAGGTTACAGGAACTAATTCTTCAAAGAAATCCGGGTCACTGACTAAATCACTGATCGCGTAAGTTACATTACGTTCAGTCCATTCGAACGAAACAAACATAAACGACAGCGTCACAATGAGACCCATGAACAGCCAACGGGACTTACCCTTTTCAAGGTCGGCTCTTCGTGCTTTTTTCACTTCCATAACAAGTGTTTTTTAAATTAGACAATATGTGAGTAAAAATCTCAGTGTCCGCTTTTAAACTGGAAGTAAGATAGTAAAAATATAGATAAGTTAAAAGAAAAAGAAGTGTCTTATATTATTTTTTAATATAAAACACCCCAAATTCAATTCCGTTAAACAATTAATTAAAAATCAGCTGTTTATTTAGTTAATATTCAATTTTACGTTAACATATCCTGCTTACTCTACGGCAATGTCGGTTTCCGCCAATACAGACATCTTTTATCACAAACTCACCATCTCCTGCAGAATACCTACCGCAGTCTCTACCGTTTCCACATTCTTGACTACCATACTACGCTTGCCGTTCTGCTCACGCAAATTGCAGTAACGCGGATTCTTGCTCATGTAATCAATCACCTTGCCAAAAGCCGCACTTTGATAATAAGGACTTTCCTGATTACTGATAAAGAACAAAGTCATTCGTCCGGCTTTCAAGAATACTTTTTCCACCCCCAACCGTTTAGCCAATCTGCGCAAAGGTACGATACGCAGAAGTTCCAACCCTTCGGGAGGAACCTTTCCGAAACGGTCCTCCAACCGTGCCTTGAAAGCGAGCAGGTCCTTATCCAATTCCAATCCGTCCAGTTCACGATAAAGCAACATACGTTCGCTGCTGCTGGGGATATACTCATTGGGGAAAAGCAATTCCAAATCACTTTCCACCTGACATTCATCCACAAAGTTCTCGCCACTGATTTTCTCTTCTCCCGCTGCCTGCAACTCCTCTGCATAAAGATCGGCAAACTCATCCTCTTTCAACTCTTTCACCGCTTCGGCCAGTATCTTCTGATAAGTTTCATAACCCAAATCGGCAATGAAGCCACTCTGCTCCGCCCCCAGCATATTTCCTGCTCCACGGATATCCAAATCCTGCATGGCTATATGGATACCGCTGCCCAAATCACTGAAATTCTCAATGGCTTGAAGACGGCGCTTTGCCTCGGGAGTCAGTGAAGTCAATGGAGGCGCCAACAAATAACAGAATGCTTTTTTATTGCTTCTTCCCACACGTCCACGCATCTGGTGCAAATCACTCAATCCAAAATTCTGCGCCTGGTTGATGATAATCGTATTGGCATTCGGTATATCAATGCCACTCTCGATAATGGTGGTTGCCAGCAGCACATCATAATCATAGTTCACAAAGTCGAAAATAATCTTCTCCAGCTTTTCGGGCTCCATCTGTCCATGACCTATGCAGACACGGCAATCGGGTATATTCCGCTTGATCATGGCTTCCAATTCTACCAGATTCTGTATGCGGTTATTGACAAAGAACACCTGTCCGTTACGGCTCATTTCAAAATTGATCGCTTCCGTTATGATATCTTCATTAAAGGTATGCACCTCTGTCTGAATGGGATAACGGTTGGGAGGCGGAGTCTGAATGACAGAAAGATCACGGGCGCCCATTAACGAGAACTGCAAAGTACGGGGGATGGGGGTAGCGGTCATAGTAAGTGTATCCACATTCACTTTCATCTGACGCAACTTCTCTTTCACACTAACTCCGAACTTCTGTTCCTCATCAATGATCAGCAATCCTAAATCTTTGAACTTAACACTTTTACCGATGATTTTATGTGTACCGACCAAAATATTTATTTTTCCATCCGCCAGTTCCTTCACTATTCTGGAAACATCTTTCGCACTGCGGGCACGGCTCAAATAATCCACCTTACATGGAAAATCTTTCAACCGTTCGCTGAAAGTCTGAAAGTGCTGATAGGCCAGCACCGTAGTGGGAACCAGCACAGCCACCTGTTTGTTATCAGCCACAGCCTTGAAAGCAGCACGAATAGCCACTTCAGTCTTTCCGAACCCCACATCACCACACACCAGACGGTCCATAGGACGGTCGCTCTCCATATCGGCTTTGGCATCCTGAGTCGCCTTCAACTGGTCGGGGGTATCCTCATAAATAAAGCTCGCCTCTAATTCATGTTGCATAAAACTGTCGGGACTATACGAGAATCCTTTTTCCTGTTTACGTTGCGAATACAGTCTGATCAGGTCACGGGCTATATCTTTGATTTTGCTCTTGGTACGCTCTTTCATTTTTTCCCACGCACCGGTCCCCAATTTGTTCAGGCGGGGAGTTTCTCCCTCCTTCCCTTTATACTTGGATATTTTATGCAGGGAATGAATGGAAACAAATACCACATCCTCATTCTGATAAATAAGTTTAATCACTTCCTGGGTAGTATTTCCATTCGGAATGCGTACCAATCCGCCAAAACGGCCTACACCATGATCTATATGTACCACAAAGTCACCCGGCTCAAACTGGCTCAACTCTTTTAAGGTCAATGCCACCTTACCGCTACGCGCCTTGTCACTACGAAGATTGTATTTATGGAAACGGTCAAAAATCTGATGGTCTGTAAAAAAGCAGCTTTTCAATACATTATCTGTAAAGCCCTCATGTAAAGTCTTGTTGACCGGAATGAACGTGATATGATCACCACGCTCCTCAAAGATATCTTTCAGACGCTTTGCCTGCTTCTCACTATCGGTACATATATATAAGGTGTAACCTCGTTTCTGATAATCAGTGAATGAAGTGCTTACCAAATCAAAATTCTTATGAAAAATAGGCTGGACCGTCGTATCGAAAGCCAACGTTGCCTGTGGAGTTCCTGTAGGTTTGTTACCAAATTCAATCCGTTTGAAATCCAAAGCCCGTACTGTAAATTCCGCCCCGTCTATCAGCTTCAGTTCCAAATTCATCAGTTCCGTCTTCTCTCCCTCGTATGCGGCAAGCGCCTGAGGAGAGAGTGCCTCCTCCCGTACTACCTGTATTCTTTCACGTACCCAAAGAAAGTCTTTCATTGCCAGAACTGTTTCCCGAGGAATGAATTCAAAGAAAGACACCCCGCTCTTGTCGGCGGCATTCGTCAGCTCGGGCACGATGGCAATACTCTGTTTCTTCTCTTTCGAAAGCTGGTTTTCCACTTCAAAAGTACGGATGCTGTCTACCTCGTCACCAAAAAAGTCAATACGGTAAGGATACTCGGAAGCAAAAGAGAAGACGTCAATAATACTACCGCGTACAGCATATTGCCCCGGTTCATAAACATAATCCACATGCTCGAATCCGTAACCGGCCAGCACTTCCGTGATAAACTCTGTGTCCACATGCTCACCCACACCAAGTTTTAACGTCTTGTCCATCAGTACTTCTTGTGATACCACTTTCTCCGCCAACGCTTCGGGATAAGTCACCACACATAGCGGATCGCCTTTCTGTAAACGGCTCAGCACTTCCGTACGCAAGATCTCATTGGCTGCATCTTTCTGCCCATATTTAACAGCCCGACGATACGAGGATGGAAAGAACAAAATATGCTCATCACCGTTCACCTGTGTCAGGTCATGATAAAAGTAACCCGCTTCCTCCAAGTCACCCAGTACAAATACAAATGTCTGTTTATTCTCTCTAAGAAAGGAGGAAACAAATAAAGCTGCCGCAGAAGCATGTAATCCCCCCAGGAAAATAGTCCTCACTGAGGAATCTTCCAATAACGCAGCCAGTCCCTTAGTGTTAGGATGACCGGCATAAATACGTTGCAATTCCGAAATATCCATATCTTTTTTTAAGATGGGGACAAAATTAAAGAAATATCTGATTACTTCCTCCTTTTTTTGCCAACTATTCAAGATTTTCCTATTTTTGTACGCTAATATATAACCCCATGGAAACAAAAGCAATAAACACAAAATTGAAAGGACACGCACGTGTAGATGTAGCTGATGTGCTACGCGGACTGGCAGTGATGGGAATCATCATCCTGCACTCTATCGAACATTTTAATTTCTACTCATTTCCCGATACAGCCGGACAAAGTGCGTGGCTGAACTTCTCGGACAAAGCCATTTGGAACGGGTTATTCTTCATGTTCGGCGGAAAAGCATACGCCATATTCGCTTTACTTTTCGGTTTTAGCTTTTTTATTCAAGATGACAACCAACGCCTACGGGGCAATGATTTCCGTCTACGTTTTTGTTGGCGGTTAATTCTTCTTTTCCTGATAGGTAATATCAATGCCAGTTTTTTCACAGCGGAAGTGCTGGTCCTTTATTCTTTAGTAGGTTTCATCCTGCCACTGACTTGCCGGCTGAAAGACAAATGGATATTTGCATTGGCATGTCTGCTATTGATCCAGCCATTGCCGCTTTATTATGTAATACGTGCCTGTCTCGATCCGGAATTTGTTACTCCGGCCATCCCCACCCGCAGCTTCTGGAATGCAACTTTTGCAGTGCAAAGCAATGGTAATTTTCTGGAAACCATCCGTGTCAATTTATGGGAAGGACAGTTGGCAAGCCTTGCCTGGGCCTGGGATCACGGACGGGTATTCCAAACAGCCGCCCTTTTCCTGCTCGGTATGCTGATAGGGCGCAAGGGACTTTTTTTGAAAGAGCACTTGAAGGTATGGAACAAGGTACTTGCAGGCTCACTCGTCGCATTTTTCCCTTTATATGGGTTGGGCAATATGCTACCGGACTTTATCACAAATAAATCCATTCTGACCCCTCTTTCACTAATCATCACCTCGCTTTCCAATTTTGCATTTATGCTGATTCTGGTATCCGGTGTCGTCTTCGCTTTTTACAAGACAAACTTACACGACGGATTAATGAAAATAACGCCATACGGAAAGATGAGCCTTACCAATTATATTACTCAAAGTATAGTAGGTTCCATGTTATACTACAACTGGGGATTTGCATTGCACAATCAGTTTGGTATCACAGCCAGCTGCCTGGCAGGAATAGTTTTCTTCATCTTGCAATTCTCTTTCTGCCGCTGGTGGATGAATCACCATTCTCACGGCCCGATGGAATATATATGGAAACGGGCAACCTGGCTGAAATAAGCCAAGAACCGAAATCTGCCCGCATTTGTTTATAAAAGACATACAAATAGAACTTTAAAATATGCGCGAAGAAATCATAAAACTATTAGACCAATATCGGTTAAAAGAAGCATTATCCCAAATGACAGGATATGCCACCCATACTTCCGACTGGCAATTAAAGAATGAGCTAGAAGCCCTGCAAACGTCATACGACCTGATGCTGCAATATACTTCAAAAGGGATGAAAGATCCCAATAAGGTGGAAATATACCATAAAATGTTACGCACGGCATACGAACTGGCCGACCGTATCCATATAGCCGTACAGGCAACACAAAATTACGGAGCCTATTATGACACAATGCGCACTTTTGTCCAAAGCCCTCCTCACAGCTATGCCGAATTACAAATGCAACTGGAGGCGTATACAGAAGATATGGCTACAGCACCATTGATATATACCACCGAGGCCAAAATAAATGAAGAAATGGATGCCATGAGAAAACGTCACGAAACAGCCGTAGACGAATTATTTGAAAAAATATGGGTATCCACCCGGTGGAGTGAATCGGAATATGCTGAAGCGCAAACTTTGTTCAACTCACTATTGATCCAAGTCAACGACCTTTCCATAATGGTCAGCGCCGTTACCATGAGCCTGCTGCAAATATTCGACATCCGCAAGTTCATGTTTCTATTGAACGCCTATACCCATCAGGATACCATGCTGAATCAGCGGGCTATTGCAGGGATCGCACTAACATGCTACTATTATGAAAAGCGTATCCTTCAATACCCTGAAGCCGTGTCGCGCATAAATGAACTGAATGAAAATTCCGAGTTCATCAAAAACCTGCATCATATCCAGATTCAATTATTGCAATCTTCCCGTGAAACCCGAAAGATAGACAAGAAAATGCGTGAAGAAATCATTCCCGAAATGATGAAAAATCCCAAACTTAATTTGGAAGGACTGGATGAAGATGCCGAAGATCATAATCCGGAATGGGAAGAATGGATTGACCGTTCAGGCATTACCGATAAATTGCGCGAATTAGGTGAACTGCAAATGTCCGGGGCAGATGTGTATATGAGTACCTTTTCACAGCTGAAACAATTCCCGTTTTTCCGCAAAATTTCTCACTGGTTCTATCCTTTTGATCCCCAATATCAGGATATCGCCAAATTATCTCTCGGAAATGACGAACAAAAAATCTCTCTGCTCAACATTTTGATGAATTCGGATGTATTCTGCAATTCCGACAAATACTCTTTTTGTTTTACCATGTTACAAATGCCGGAAAGCCAAAGGAATCTCATGCAGCAACAATTGAACGGACAACATGAAGCTTCTGAAGAACTGAAAGAACGTTTAAAAGAGATGTCACAATCAAAAGCCCGCGCTGAATTCGTGAGCCGGCAATACATTCATGACCTCTACCGTTTCTTCAAATTATGGTCAAGAAGACATGAAATACATGACATTTTTGAGGACACTCTGGACTTATGGAATAAAGAAGCATTGTCTCAAGCCTTGTTACACAAAGAGTATATCAACAAACTGGCAGATTACCTATTCACACACGACGACTTGGCAGAAGCCGGAATTCTCTATGATAAATCAATTGAATTATACAATCGTAAAAATGCCGAATTATGGCAGAAAGCAGGTTTCATTTATCAGAAAATCGGTTCCTATAAAAAAGCGATAGATTATTACCTGCAATCAGATCTGCTGATCCCTGATAATACATGGAATAACCGCCATTTGGCACAATGTTATAGAAAAGAGGGAAACTACCCAAAAGCTTTGGAATATTATAACAAGGTGGAACAGGCACAGCCCGACAGTCTGAATCTGGCACTACAAATAGGACAATGCCTGATGGCACTGGAACGATACGATGAAGCACTGGCTTATTTCTTCAAAGTGGAGTATCTGGATAAAAAGCCACAGAATGCCCGACGCGCCATCGGATGGTGTTCCTTCATTACCGGCAACCATCAACAAGCCAAGAAATATTACGACTTGCTGATATCCGATCCCAAGCCCATTATGGAAGACTGGATGAATGCAGGACATGTGTATTATATCCTGAATGAAACAGAAAAATCAATAGAATATTATCGCAAAGCCCAGGAACTATGCGACAGTCATGATGAGTTTGTCCGCCTTTACCAAATAGATAAGAAAGACTTGATAAAGCAAGGCGCCAATGAAGTAGACTTGTTTATACTTCCCGATGAATTAATTTAAAGGATGATTATAAGATAAATCTATTCGGGATAGAAGTTTGGTATAATTATATAAAACTTCTATCCTGACCGGATTCTCATCATCCAGACGATAATTGGCATGCACATTATAAGTGCTTAAACCATGATTCATACAATATCCGATATCATTAGGTAAGGCTGTTCTATTCCTCAACTGCCCAAGATTCAATAAAAAATAGAAGAAACTATCCACCCCATCATAATCAATCACATAAGCCTGTAAATTCAGATTCGCCTGATAGTTGATGTTATTATCATAATTATAATAAGTATGACAACTGGACACACTATCATTTGCCTCAGTAAAAACAGTCATCACTTCCTTCAACCGTCCCAACTGATCAAAAACATATTTTCCTTGCACTTTTTTCAAGAAACGATAATCGGAAGTAGCACGATAATCAGAATTGATAAAAATAGTATCTCCTTTATAATCATATACAGTCTGTTTATCAGCTTCATAAACCTCTTCTCCTACCTTCAACATACAACGGGCCCTACTCTCCCTCGCCTTGCCTTTTCCTATTTGAAACGTAACATTGCAAAGCTTATTGCCGGTATTCAAACAATCCATCTGTCCGATGGTTATCTGGTCGCCCTCATACCTTACCGGGGTATCCCCATACTTTATAATTTTACCATCACGATCATATTCCAATTTCAAAACTTGTTCTTCCTCTCCCGTTAAATCGGTGACCTTAGTCACATATGTGTCAGCTTTTTTTTCTTTACAACCATCAGCAACAAACAAGAGAACTAACAAAGAAATATATTTTACAAACAACTTTATTTTCATAAGTCAAGTATCATCTCTATGCAAATAAAATAAAAAATATTAGAACTAAGTACAATTTGGAGCTTTTTAACTCAACTTCTTTACCCCCACTCTGTTTTAAACAGCAATTATAATAAGAAAGAAATATGGAATGGGTTATACATCTTTTGAGACAGCATTCAGAACTGGCGATTTTTCTGACAATCGCCGTAGGCTTCTGGATTGGAAAAATGAAAATAAAACAATTCAGTTTGGGAATCGTCACCAGTGTATTGCTAGTAGGGGTATTAGTGGGACAGCTTAACATTACAATAGAAGAACCGGTGAAATCCGTGTTTTTTCTTTTATTCCTTTTTGCTATCGGATACAAAGTGGGACCACAATTCTTTCGCGGACTGAAAAAAGATGGTTTACCTCAAGTAGGATTCGCCGCGCTCATGTGTGTAGGTTGTTTGATTATCACTTGGTTATTAGCCATCTTAATGGGATATAATGCCGGTGAAGCAGCCGGGTTACTGGCCGGAGCACAAACTATCTCTGCCGTCATAGGAGTAGCAGAAGATACCATAAACGGACTCAACATATCCTCTTCCCAAAAAAGTGATATGATTAATATCATTCCCGTGGCATATGCTGTAACTTACATTTTCGGTACGGCAGGCTCTGCCTGGGTCCTCTCTTCTTTAGGTCCTAAAATGTTGGGAGGATTAGAAAAAGTGAAAGCCGCTTGCAAAGAGTTGGAAACCCGGATGGGTACCAGTGAAGCAGACGAACCCGGGTTTGAACAGGCCCGCCGTCCGGTAGTTTTTCGTGCTTACCGCATAGAGAACGATTGGTTTGGCAACGGCAAGACTGTTGACCAACTAGAATCCTATTTTATTTCACAAGGGAAAAGATTGTTTGTTGAAAGAATGCGACATGGAGCTTCCATTGTCAATGATATTATTCCCGGACAATTATTACAAAAAGGGGACGAAGTGGTACTGAGCGGAAGAAGGGAATTCGCCATTGGTGAAGAAGGCTGGATTGGAGAAGAAATCGTCGATCCGCAACTGCTTGACTTCCCTGTGGAAGTACTCCCTGTCATGATACACAAAAAACCATATTCCAACCAAAAATTGGACTTCATACGCCGTCAAAGCTTTATGCATGGCGTCAGTATACGCCGTATCAAACGGGCAGGCATTGATATCCCTGTTTTCGCACAAACCACTATCGACTGCGGAGATACTTTGGAATTGGTCGGCCTGAAAAAAGAGGTGGAATCTGCTGCAAAAGAACTAGGATACATAGACCGCCCCACCAATGCCACCGATATGATATTTGTAGGACTCGGCATTTTACTGGGAGGTATCATCGGAGCACTTGCAATCCATATCGGCGGAGTACCTATTAGCCTGAGCACTAGTGGAGGGGCCCTGATAGCCGGATTAGTATTTGGCTGGTGGCGCAGCAAACGCCCTACCTTCGGACAAATACCGGAATCCTCTTTATGGGTGCTGAATAATGTAGGCTTGAATATGTTCATCGCCGTAGTCGGCATTTCTGCAGGACCCAGTTTTGTACAAGGACTAAAAGAAGTAGGTCCTATGTTGTTTATCATAGGTGCGTTGGCCACCTCCTTGCCTCTATTATTAGGGCTGATTCTAGCCAGATATGTATTCAAGTTCCATCCCGCCCTCTCTTTGGGGTGCACGGCAGGAGCCCGTACTACCACTGCTGCATTGGGCGCCATACAAGAAGCAGTAGGCAGCGAAACACCTTCTTTAGGATACACCGTGACCTACGCCGTAGGAAATACACTACTCATTATATGGGGAGTGGTCATTGTATTATTAATCAACTAAAAAACTAAACTCATACATTATGGAATATTTAAGTGATAAAAGCAGCGTTGCCCGAATGGACAAGAATTTGGAAAAGATCAGTCCCTTCGAATTAAAAAACCGTTTGATTGAAATGGCAGATGAAAGTGTGAAGAAAATGGCGCACGTCATGCTGAATGCAGGCAGAGGTAATCCCAACTGGATTGCAACGGAGGCTCGTGAAGCATTCTTTGCCTTGGGCGGTTTTGGCATTGAAGAGTGTCGCCGGGTCATGGACATGCCCGAAGGCATTGCCGGTATTCCTCAAAAAACAGGCATAGCCCAACGTTTTGAGGAGTACCTGAAAAAGCATGAAGGAAATGCGGGGACAGATCTATTGAAACGTACCTATAATTATATGCTGATGGAACATGCAGCTGATCCGGACGAACTGGTACACGAATGGACCGAAAGTATTGTAGGCGACCAATACCCCATGCCTGACCGCATCTTGAAATATACAGAAATTCTAGTACAGGATTACCTGAATCAGGAAATGTGCAACGGGCAACCCCCGCAAGGTAAATTCGATTTATTCGCCACCGAAGGCGGAACAGCAGGGATGTGCTATGTATTCGACTCGCTGGAAGAAAATTTCCTGCTACACAAAGGAGATAGTATAGCATTGATGGTTCCTATCTTTACACCCTATATCGAGATACCCGAATTGACACGTTACGATTATGATGTGCTCAATATTCCTGCAAGTACTCTAAATGAAGAAGGACTTCATACCTGGCAATACAAAGTGGAAGATATCAATAAACTGCGAGACACGAAATACAAAGCCTTGTTTATTGTCAATCCAAGCAATCCACCCAGTTATCAGTTGAACAAAGAATGCGTAGATGCCCTGAAAGACGTAGTAACACGCTGGAATCCCAATCTGATGATTATAACAGATGATGTATATGGTACTTTTGTTCCCGGCTTCCGCAGCCTGATGGCTGATTTGCCACAGAACACAATTTGTGTCTACTCTTTTTCCAAATATTTCGGAGCGACCGGTTGGCGCCTTGCTGTAATTGCCTTACATGAGAAAAATGTATTCGACAGAATGATTGCCAATCTGCCCCGCAAACGAAAAAGCGAACTAACCAAACGGTATGGCAGCTTGAGTATGCAAGTAGAAAACATAAAATTCATTGACCGTATGGTAGCAGATAGCCGTCAAGTAGCCTTGAACCATACAGCAGGACTGTCCTTGCCACAACAAATGCAGATGTCACTCTTTGCTTCTTTTTCATTGCTGGACAAAGAAAATACATATCGTCATGCCATGCTTAATTTAATCCATACCCGTCTGAAAGCATTATGGGACAACACAGGATTCATTCTCCCCGACGATCCACTAAGGGCCGGTTATTATTCAGAAATAGACATGCTGGTATGGGCCAAGAAATTTTACGGAGATGAATTCGTACAACATCTGCAGACAACTTATAATCCATTGGACGTAGTATTCCGCCTTGCCAATGAAACAGGCCTGGTCGTATTGAATGGTGGTGGATTCGACGGACCCGAATGGAGTGTACGTGTATCACTTGCCAACCTGAACGAGAAAGATTATATCAAAATCGGACTCAGTATCCGCAGAATTCTGAATGAATATGCTGACAAATGGAAATCTGAAAAGAAATAAAAAATTAAGAACGTCCGCCGTGAAGTCTGCTTGACCTAACCGGCGGATTTCTTTTTTATATAAAGGTTTTTTGGATTATTTATTCCAAACCTTATCCCTACTTTAAAATAAAATCCCTAGCTTTGCAGATTGAAAAAGGAATTAGATTATGAAGCATATACGGAGCACTTTTTTTCTTCTAACCACTTTATTTATAATGGCTTCATGTGGCGAAGACCGCAGTGGGGAATACTATGCATTAATTGGAGAGAATGTATGGATAGAACAAATAATGAAAGAGCATTATTTGTGGTATGACAGTATTCCGGCAATAAAGGAAACGGACTATTTTGCCGAACCGGAAGACTTCCTGCAAAAATTGGTTTATACCAAGGCACAAAACGGAAAAGGAGACCCGTATTCGTATATAGAAATAAAGGACGCTTCCGATGCGGCACGTTCCTACCTGCAACGTACTTCTACTTACGGATTTGATTTTGAATTAATGACCGATCCCACCGGAATCTCATCACACGTATTTGCCCGTATTTTATTCGTACTGCCCAATTCACCGGCCTCAGAAGCCGGATTGGAACGAGGGAACTGGATATCAGCCATTGGCAAAGAAGAACTGACCAACAATAATTACGGATATCTGATGGAAGGCGGCAATACAACTTTCGCCAGAGAAAGCTTGGTTTTTGATGAGGAAGGCAATTCCAGCTGGATTGCAACAGATACAGTCAAAGTAGCGGCATCACGCCTCGTAGAATTGAATCCGTTCTATATAGATACAGTATATGAAGTATCCGGAAAAAAAATAGCCTATATGGTCTACAATGAATTCAGTACAGGCCCCAATAACCAGGCAACAGATACAGAATACAGGGAACAGATGAAACAGATATTCGCCCGGTTCAAGGGACAGTCACCCGATGCTTTTATTCTGGACTTACGCTACAATCCCGGTGGTTATTTGAGTTGTGCCACAGATTTAGGAAGTTATCTGGCACCTGCGGCAGATCTAGGGAAAGTATTTTGCACAACTTTGTATAATGACATCAGTGACCCGCAAAAAATTGATTTCCCTCTCAATACAGGACTTGCTTCCGAAAACTTGAACTTAAGCAAGCTCTACGTACTGACAAGCAAATTTACTGCATCGGCCTCAGAAGCAGTCATAAATTGTCTCCGTCCATATATAGGTACAGAAAATGTAGTGGTAATAGGTGAAACGACTGTTGGCAAAAATGTAGCCATGGAACCATACCAAGATGAGCGTTACAACTTTATTTTATGGCCGGTTGTGGCATACGTTCTCAACTCGGCAGGACAAGCCAACTATGTAAATGGAATCACCCCCGATTTCACATTGAGCGAACGTAACCTCATCTCCCCTCTCTACCCACTGGGAGATACCAAAGAGTATTTATTGAAGAACACTATAGCTTATATTACGACAGGAAATATGCCCGACCTGCCACAAACAGAAGAACAAGTATCAAAAGGAAAAATTATCTATAACTCACTGATTCGAAGAAGTATGAACGGCATACGGCTACGGTAGTCCGATTTATCCAGATACAACGCCCTATTTATTAAAGACCGTGTTTAATGCATTTTAAACATGGTCTTGTTTTTTTCTGAAAAGAGAACTTATTAAAAACAAAACGGGCATAACAAATGTTATGTACCCAAATAACCATTAAAAACCTGACTTAACAATGAAAAAAGTATTTATTGCAACAGCTTTGGCTGCCATGATTGTTTCCTGTGGCTCTAAAGGAAACAAAAGTGCTGAGATAATAGCCGAAAGTGAAAGTGACTCTATTTTCGCTGTGAACGACAGCACACTGAGTGAATTACAAACATATAGCTATGAAGGTATTCTGCCAGCTGCCGATGCCGAAGGTATCAACTATCAACTGACACTTCAGGAGGCAGGCCAAGACTCATTGGGCACGTACAATCTGATGACCACTTATTTAGGAACAAAAGATGGTAACCAGGCATTTACCGACAGTGGTACAGTTGTAACTATTATTGGAATTCCTAATGACAGCACCGCTATCGTTTATCAATTAATTTCCGCTACTCCGGGACACGAAAAGACAAACTTTCTGGCAGAGGGTGACAGTGCACTGACAATGATTGGCAAGGACTTCAAGAAAGCTGTTTCTAAACTAAATTACACTTTAAAAAAGAAACTCTAATTAACCTGGCTGCAAAAAAATTCACTAAAGAACAGACTGTTAGTGAACAAAAACATAAGCCGGCCGTTGTATGAGAGAAACTAGACGAAAAACAATTAGTATTAACTTAAACAAAAACTTGACATGAAAAAATTAATTCCTATCCTACTGGCGGTCTTTGCCTTGGTATCTTGCGAGAAAGACCCGGACATGGACAAATTGGACAATGAGTATCTGGTATTCACCAGTCATGACACTAGTACTAAGTTCAATGACTTCAGTACTTATTATATCCCCGACAGCATCCTGATCATCGGTGACAAGAAAGACCCTGAATACTGGAAGGACGAGAATGCACAGATCATCATCAATGCATTCAAGACTAAGATGAACGCTGCCGGCTACACCGCAGCTAATAAAGACGAAGCCGACCTCGGCCTACAGGTAAGCTACGTAGCAAGTACTTATTATTTCCACGGTTACTATAATGACGGCCCCTGGTGGGGCTATTATCCCGGTTATTGGTATCCCGGCTACTGGGGCGGCAATTGGGGAGGTGGATGGTACTATCCCTATCCTATCACTTACAGCTATAGCACCGGTTCATTGCTGGCCGACATGATTAATTTAAAAAATGCTCCGGAAGGACAAAAAGAAAAATTAACTGTTGTCTGGAATGCATACATCAGCGGGTTGCTGGGCGGAAGTGGCAGTTTGAATGTAAACCGTACAACTACTGCCATCAACCAGGCATTCACTCAGAGTCCTTATCTGAAAAAATAAACGTAAGTGAAACAAGTATTCATTTAAAATAAAAAGGAAATATGAAAACTATAAAATATTTAACTCTCAGACTGATGGCGGTATCCGCTATCGCCATAGCCTTTGCCCTGCCGGCAAAAGCACAGGTAACTCCGTTTACCTATTTCAATGTAGACTGGCAGTTCAACGCTCCTATCAGCAATAACTTTGCAAACAAAGCAAGCGGTTGGGGTATGAACTTCGAAGGTGGATATTATGTACTGCCGGATTTGTCAATCGGTGCCTTTATCAATTATCATACCAATAATGAGTATATTTCACGTCAGACACTACCAATCAGCAACTCGGCAGCCCTGACAACCGACCAGCAACATTCCGTATTTCAGTTGCCTTTCGGTTTCGCAACACACTATCGCTTCAGTGACGGTGCATGCCAACCTTATATCGGATTGAAGCTGGGTGCCAACTATACCAAAATGTCCAGTGACTTTTACATTTACGAAGTGAAAGACAACACTTGGGGTTTCTATGTATCACCAGAAGTCGGTGTGAATATCTACCCCTGGACAAACAGTATCGGCTTCCATCTGGCAGCATTCTACAGCTACTCTACCAACAAGGGAACCGTATTTAACTATGATATGGATAAATTAAACAATTTCGGTTTCCGCCTTGGTGTGGCATTCTAAAGATTTCTAAACTATTCTGTTAAATAGGGGGATTATCCGTGCGCCAGGCAGGGGTAATCCTCTTTTTTTAATTAATAAAATTAAATTCTGACGGGAGTGTTAATATAATAGTTACTTTTGTATGATATTTATTCAGCTAATACAAAAAATGTATGGAGAAATCCGATAGTATTATTATTATACCCACCTATAACGAAAAGGAAAATATAGAGAACATTATCCGGGCTGTATTCGGACTGGAAAAGTTCTTCCACATATTGATTATTGAAGATAACTCACCAGACGGCACGGCAACCATTGTCCGTAAACTGCAAACAGAATTCCCCGACCGTCTTTTCATGATTGAGCGTAAAGGTAAATTAGGACTGGGTACTGCTTACATTGCCGGATTCAAATGGGCGATAGAGCATCAATATGATTTTGTATTTGAAATGGATGCTGACTTCAGTCATAATCCGAATGACCTGCCAAGGCTGTATAACAAATGTGCCGTTGAAGGCTATGATGTAGCTATCGGTTCACGCTATGTCAGTGGTGTGAATGTAGTGAACTGGCCGATGGGGCGTGTGCTGATGTCCTACTTCGCCTCCAAATATGTACGGATTATCACAGGGTTACCCATACATGATACTACCGCCGGATTTAAATGCTATCGCCGTGAAGTCTTGGAAACAATCGGTCTGGATGGCATCCGTTTTAAAGGATATGCATTCCAGATTGAGATGAAGTTCACTGCTTACAAGTGCGGATTCAAGATAGCCGAAGTTCCTGTGATTTTTGTCAATCGCGAATTAGGTACTTCAAAAATGAACGGAAGTATCTTCGGTGAAGCTGTATTAGGAGTCATTCAATTAAAACTGGGTAGCTGGTTCCGCAAATACCCGCAAAAGAAAACAGTATGAAACGTACATGGATAAAGAATGCACGGATTGTGAATGAAGACAAGATTTTTCACGGTTCGATAGTGATTGAGAATGAAGTAATAGCTGAAGTGCTGGCAGAAGAAACAGTTCCCTCCCAGCCTTGTGGAGAAACAATAGATGCGAAAGGCTATTATCTGATGCCGGGAGTAATAGACGATCATGTACACTTCCGTGACCCGGGACTGACTCATAAAGCCGACATACATACTGAAAGCACAGCGGCGGCGGCAGGTGGCGTCACCAGTTTTATGGACATGCCCAACACCACTCCGCAAACTACGACCCTGGAAGCTTTGAATGCCAAGTTTGCGGATGCGGCAACCAAAAGCATCGTAAACTATTCATTCTATTTCGGAGCAACCAATACGAATGCGGATGTACTCCCCACACTAGATAAAAGCCGGGTATGCGGTGTTAAATTATTTATGGGAGCCAGCACGGGAAATATGTTGGTAGACCGCATGGAAGTACTTAGAAAAGTATTTGCCAATGCAGGTATGCTGATTGCAGCACATTGTGAAGAACAATCTATAATCAGTGCCAATACAACAGCCTTCAAAGAAAAATATGGAGAAGATCCTGATATAAAATACCATCCGCAGATACGTAGTGCGGAAGCATGTGCATATTCTTCCTCACTGGCCATCCGGCTGGCAAAAGAAAACAATGCCCGCCTGCACATCCTGCACATCAGCACCGCACAAGAACTGGATTTGCTTGAAGACAAACCCCTGAGTGAAAAAAAGATTACGGCGGAAGCTTGCGTGTCACATCTATACTTCTATGACAAAGATTATGAGACATTGAAAGGACGTATCAAGTGCAATCCGTCCATCAAAACTTCAGAAGACCGGAATGCTTTACGCAAAGCATTGTCTACCAATCTGATAGATGTAATAGGTACCGACCATGCCCCTCACTTACTGAAAGAAAAGGAAGGGGGAGCATTGAAAGCCGTATCGGGTATGCCGATGATACAGTTTTCATTAGTAGCTATCATGGAATTAGTACGCGAAGGCATATTAAGCATAGAGCAACTGGTTCAGAAAATGTGCCATGCACCGGCCGAACTTTATCATATTGAAAGACGAGGCTACATCCGCCCCGGTTATCAAGCCGACCTCGTATTGGTAAATCCGGATCATGAATGGACTGTAACTGCCGACTGCGTTTTAAGCAAATGCGGATGGACTCCGATGGAAGGACAGAAATTCCACACACGGGTAGAAAAAACATTCGTCAATGGTGATCTGGTTTACAGTGACAACAAGGTAGACCAAAGTCATCGCGGACAAGAATTAAGGTTTAAAAGATGATTGTAAATTACAAGATTCACGAAGTAAGCGAATACATTAACTGGATTTATTTTTTCCATGCATGGGGCTTTCAACCCAAGTTTGCCGCCATTGCGGACATACATGGATGTGATTCATGCCGGGCCATGTGGCTCACCGGTTTTGCGGAAGAAGACCGTCCGAAAGCCAGTGAAGCCATGCAGCTTTTCAAAGAGGCAAATCGGATGTTGAATGAACTGGATACAGCGTATCAGACCCACGGAGTGGTCAATATCATGGATGCCAATGCCGACGGAGATGATCTGCTGCTGAACAGCAAGCGTTTTCCGCTTTTGCGTCAACAAACAGCAAAATTGAAAGAAGATGACCCGTTTTTATGTCTGAGTGACTTTGTGCGTCCATTATCATCGGGTATCACAGACAAAGTAGGAGCATTCGCCACTACGGTAGATGCAGAAATGGAGCGGCTCTATGCAGAAGACGATTACAAACGTATGTTAGTGCAAACATTGTCCGACAGACTGGCGGAAGCTACTGCCGAAAAACTGCACGAAGATGTACGCAAAAAACTTTGGGGATATGCACCTGATGAAAACCTAAGCGTAAAAGACCTGCATAATGAAAAATATCAAGGGATACGTCCTGCCGTAGGTTATCCTTCCTTGCCCGACCAATCCGTCAATTTCCTATTAGACGAGTTGCTGGATATGAAGCAAATAGGAATTTCATTGACCGAGAATGGTATGATGAAGCCCCATGCCTCTGTATGCGGACTCATGTTTGCCCATCCGGCTTCCCGCTATTTCTCCATCGGAAAAATAGGTGAAGACCAATTGGCAGATTACGCCGCCCGCCGGGGCATGAGTATAGAAGAAACTAAAAAGTTTCTCGCCGCCAATCTATAAAAAACGAATAAATTATGATGCTGATAAAGTTATTTCTGTTTTTTCTACTGCTACTGATATTGCCCGATATGTATATATACAAGGCATATATACGCCGTGTTTACCAAAAATGGACACATTGGGCTTATTGGCTTCCCAGTCTGTTTCTTTTATTGGGAATGACATTAGTCTTTTCTATACATGAGCCACGTCCGGATTCCATGCAGCGACTTAGCAATTTCTTATTGATTTTTCTTTGTTTCTCCGTACCCAAGGCACTTTTCGTCATTGTTATCCTGTTTATGAAGCTCCTATATATCATCTCCGGCAAAAAACTGTATGGAGGATATGTAGCAGGAGGATTGGCTTTAGCCTCGTTAATATATGTAATATATGGAGCAACCGAAGGAAAACAGCATTTTCAAATCAGGGAGGTAACCATCAGTTCCGATGAACTTCCCAGCGGCTTTGACGGCTACCGCATTGTACAAATATCTGATATCCATTCCGGCAGCTGGACTGGCAACGGTGCTGCTTTACAGAAGGCTGTAAATCTTATTAATGCACAACATGCCGACCTGGTACTTTTTACAGGTGACCTGGTCAATAACGTGGCAACGGAATTGGACGAATTTATCCCTATTCTAGAACAGATAAAAGGAAAAGACGGAGTGTATTCCGTTTTAGGCAACCATGACTATTCCCCTTATATAAAATGGGAAACAGAAGAAGCTCAAGAAGCCAACCTGAACAGCTTGAAATCCAAACAGGCTGCCATGGGATGGAAAATACTCAATAACGATCATGTCATTCTACATCATCATGGAGACAGTATAGCCCTGGCAGGTGTAGAGAACAGCGGAAATCCCCCATTTCCCAATTATGGAGATCTGCAAAAAGCATTAAAAGGAACGGAAGGAATGTATAAAATATTAATGAGCCATGACCCCACTCATTGGCACAGAGAAGTCTTGCCGGAAAGTGATGTACAGCTAATGCTTTCAGGCCACACCCATGAAATGCAGTTCAGCCTGTTTGGCTTCTCTCCTGCTAAATTCGTATATCCCGAACACAACGGTTTATACCAGGAAGGAAAACAATCCTTGTTTGTCAATATTGGTTTGGGCTACCTGATGTTCCCTATGCGCCTTGGAGCATGGCCGGAAATTACAGTAATCACGTTACATAAAATATAAAATAGTTTTTCTATCTTTGTACAACTAAAATTCAGACAAATGAAAGTACTATATATTTTATACCAACTATTCATAGCACTTCCCATTTTGCTGGTATTAACCATACTTACAGCAATAGTTACCATTATTGGTTCATGGATAGGCAATCCGCATTTTTGGGGATATTATCCGGGAAAAATATGGTCACAGCTTTTCTGCTATGTATTACTTATTCCTGTCAAGGTAGTAGGACATCCGGAAGTACTTAAAAAAACATCCTACGTGTTTGTAGCCAATCATCAAGGGTCTTTCGATATCTTCCTGATTTATGGTTTTCTGGGACGAAACTTTAAATGGATGATGAAAAAAAGTCTGCGCAAAATGCCTTTCGTCGGCAAAGCCTGTGAAGCTGCCGGACATATATTCGTTGATAAATCCGGTCCCAAGAAGGTAATAGAAACCATAGAACATGCCCGTCACGTACTACAGGATGGAACTTCTCTAGTGGTATTTCCCGAAGGTGCACGTACTTTTACCGGGCACATGGGATATTTTAAGAAAGGTGCTTTCCAACTGGCAGATGATTTGCAACTTCCCGTAGTACCACTCACTATTATCGGCTCCTTTAATATTCTTCCCCGTACCGGCGGTTTTGTATCTTGGCATCCTATGAAATTAGTCGTACATAAGCCCATTTATCCGCAAAGCCAGGGAATGGAAAACATCAAAGCAACCATGGAAGAGGCTTACAGGGAAATAGAGAAAGACTTACCTGAAAAATATCAAGGAAAAATAGACAATCCAGACCAAGACAGATAAAAAAGGCTCCTCATTAATGGGGAGCTTTTAATTTTTCCATATTCGAACGGGCTACTGTCACATAATCCTTTACCAAGGAGTTGTTTTTAAATCGGTCAGGAGCCTCCTCTATAATTTCCTCAATCAAGGGAGTCATGACAGGATAAGGAAAATTGCTGCACAACATAATGAAAACACCCGGTCCCAATACATTATCATAATTCTTCTGGATAAACTCCTTAGCCAATGCATTCATTTCAGCAGCCAGTTTCTCACGTTCTCTCGTTATCTCACGTTGAATTTCATCCGGTGCTTTTCCATCCATAATCATACGGCTCTCCTGACGCTCCAACTCGTATGCTCTGTCATCCAAAGAAGTCTTTTTTCCCACAAAATCATACAGACGATCATTCAACGGAGTTCCGGTAACTACAATACGGGCATTATCAATACTGATGGATATTTTCCCTTTTTCAATGACAAAAGGCATGATGCTCTCATCATCCATATACAAGGATGCCATTGAAGTAGAATCGGTTATACCTTCCATCTTGAACATTCCATGAATTACCTCTGCCGAATCAATACTCAGCATCCGGTCTCCACTAGGAACTTTTACAAATAGCATTTTCCCATCCAGACGAGAAACAGAAGAACTACCTTCTATCTTATACTCACTGGCACATGAAGTAAAAGCCAATAAAGATACCACAGAGAAAAAAAGTTTATTCATGCTTATCTACGCCCCATTACTATTTTTCGCATACAAAGGTACAATCTATAATTTAGTGACAAAAATATTTTATTAAAATTTAAAACTAAATAGAAGATTATTACCGAGAAGGCAATTTATAGTGCAAAGTTCCCTCTTTTTTTCTATTTTTGTAACCGATATAAGGATAAAGAAATAACAATTAGTACACAACATGAAAAAATTCAAACTTTTATTGCTCGCATTGATGTGTGTAGCATTCTTGCCGTCGAAGGCAGACGAAGGTATGTGGCTGTTGCAACTGATGCAAGAGCAGCATTTGGCAGACCGCATGAAAGCACAAGGCTTACTGCTGGAAGCAGACGACATTTATAACCCGAACCGCGTTTCATTAAAAGATGCAGTAGGCATTTTCGGAGGAGGATGTACCGGTGAAATCATCTCACCGGACGGACTGATCCTGACCAACCACCACTGTGGCTACGGAGCGATACAGCAACATAGCTCGGTAGAACATGACTACCTGACTGACGGTTTTTGGGCAAAAAGCCGCAAAGAAGAGCTACCGACTCCGGGATTGAAGTTCAAATTTGTAGAACGCATTGTCGATGTCACAGATAAAGTAAACAATAAAGTAAAATCAGGCGAAGTAAAAGAAGAGGAAACCTTTGAATACGACTTCCTGAAAAAACTGGCCGACGAGGAACTGAAAGCCAGTGACCTGAACGGAAAAGCGGGTATCAGCGCACAAGCTCTGCCTTTCTATGCAGGCAATAAATTCTATCTGATTTATCTGAAAACCTACAGCGACGTACGCATGGTTGCCGCTCCGCCTTCATCCATCGGTAAATTCGGTGGTGAAACAGACAACTGGATGTGGCCCCGCCATACTTGCGACTTTTCCGTCTTCCGCATTTATGCGGATGCCAACGGCGAACCGGCAGAATATAATGAAAACAATGTTCCTCTGAAAGCCAAAAAGCATCTGGCTATCTCACTGAAAGGTATTAACGAGGGTGACTATGCCATGATTATGGGATTCCCCGGAAGCACCAACCGCTATCTGACTCAAAGTGAAGTGAAACAACGGATGCATTCCACCAACGAACCCCGTATCCGCATACGTGGTGTGCGTCAGGATGTACTGAAGAAAGAAATGGCTGCCAGTGACAAGGTACGTATCCAATACGCCAGCAAATATGCAGGTTCCAGCAACTATTGGAAAAACTCTATCGGCATGAATAAAGCCATTATCGACAATAAGGTATTGGAAACAAAAGCAGAACAGGAAGCCAAGTTCGCAGCATTTGCTAAAGCCAAAGGCAACACTGATTATGAAAAAGTAGTCAGCGAAATTGATGCCGCCATCGAAAAGAGTAATCCTATTCTTTATAACTACACCTGTTTCCGTGAAGTCTTTCAAGGAGGTATAGAATTCGGCACTCCTTATCTGATTCTGGACAAGCTGAAAGAAGCAATCAAAAATAAAGATAAAGAAGCGATTAATAAAAATATTGAAACGCTGAAAAAAGTATATGCCGATATACATAACAAAGACTACGATCACGAAGTAGACCGCAAAGTGGCCAAAGCTCTGTTGCCCCTGTATGCCGAAATGGTTCCTGCCAATGCTTTACCTGCCTTCTATACTACCATCCAGAAGGATTTTAAAGGGAATTATGACGCATACGTAGACCATTGTTATGACAATTCCATCTTCTCCAACGAAGCGAATTTCAATAAATTCATCAAGAAACCTACCGTGAAAGCCATAGAAAAAGATCCTATGACTGCATACGTACGGGCTAAATATGACTTGATGGACAAGCTGGGAAACGAACTGGCAGAATCGATGAAAGGCATGGATTTATTACACAAAACTTATGTACGCGGCCTGTGTGAAATGTATTCACCGGAACCCAAAGCTCCGGATGCCAACTTCACCATCCGTCTGACATACGGCAATGTGAAATCATACAATCCCAAAGACGGCGTACACTATAAATACTACACTACGCTGAAAGGTGTCATGGAAAAAGAGGATCCTACCAATCCGGAATTTGTTGTTCCCGCCAAACTGAAAGAATTGTATGAAGCAAAAGATTTCGGACGTTATGCATTGCCCAACGGTGATATGCCTGCTTGTTTCCTGACTACCAATGATATTACCGGCGGTAATTCAGGTTCTCCCGTCATCAACGGTAACGGCGAACTCATCGGTGCCGCTTTTGACGGCAACTGGGAATCACTGAGTGGTGACATTAATTTCGACAACAACTTACAGCGTTGTATCGCAGTGGATATACGTTATGTATTATTCATCATCGACAAATTGGGCGGATGCAAACACCTGATTGACGAAATGACTATTGTTGAATAATGAAAAAGATACTATTACTCTCGCTATTTACTTTCACAACCCTTGCCGGCCATGCCGACGAGGGGATGTGGATGCTGACTGATCTGAAAGAACAGAATGCGGCCACCATGTATGATATGGGACTGGATATCAGCATTGATAAAGTATATTGTCCGGACAGCATCAGCCTGAAGGATGCTGTAGTGCATTTCGGAGGTGGTTGTACCGGTGAAATCATTTCTGCCGAAGGTCTTGTGCTGACCAATCATCATTGCGGTTACAGCTATATCCAGCAACACAGTTCGGTAGAACACGACTATCTGACTGACGGCTTCTGGGCTATGAGCCGCAAAGAAGAACTTCCCTGCAAGGGGCTGACTGTCACCTTCATAGACAGAATTCTGGACGTCACTCCTTATGTAAAGGAACAACTGGCCAAAGATGAGGACCCGGAAGGATTGAACTACCTGTCCCCCTCCTATCTGAGCAAAGTAGCCAAACGTTTTGCCGAACAAGAAAATATAGAGATCACTCCGTTCACCGCTTTGGAACTAAAGCCTTTCTACGGAGCCAACCGCTATTACTTGTTTATAAAGACCATCTATAAAGACGTCCGTATGGTAGGCGCTCCTCCTTCCTCCATCGGAAAGTTCGGAGCTGACACCGATAACTGGATGTGGCCCCGTCACTGTGGCGATTTCTCCATGTTCCGCATTTATGCAACACCCGACGGTAAACCTGCTGACTATAACGAAAGCAATGTACCCTTGAAGGTGAAAAAACATCTGACCATCAACCTAGGAGGAGTCAAAGAGGGAGACTTCACTTTCGTAATGGGATTTCCCGGACGCAACTGGCGATACATGATTTCGGACGAAGTGGAAGAACGTATGCAGACTACCAACTTCATGCGTAAGACCGTCCGCACCGTACGATTGAATAATCTGCTGGAAGAGATGCTGAAAAGTGATAAAGTACGCATCCAGTATGCCAGCAAATACGCCTCGTCAGCCAATTACTGGAAGAATGCTATCGGTATGAACGAAGGACTGGTTCAGCTGAAAGTACTTGATACGAAAAAGAAACAACAGGAAAAGCTTCTGGCTTACGGACGTGAGACGGGTACTGACGCCTACCAGAAAGCCTTCGATGCTATCCGGGAAATCGTGAGCAAACGCCGGGATGCCGTATATCATCAGCAAGCCATTTACGAAGTTTGCAAACTGGGAACGGAATTCTATAAGATTCCTTCCACAGACAAAGTCCTGCAAGCATTGAAAAAAGGATATAAAGTACCTCATGCTACTAAAGAAATCAATCCGCTGGATCATGCATTAAGCACACTGATCAAACAAGCCGATAATTTTTTCAATAAAGACTATAATCCCGAAATAGACCGTAAAGTTTCCAAAGCTTTGCTGAAGACTTACGCAGAATTAATTCCGGCCGAACAGCGCATCAGCATCTTTAAAGTAATAGACAAAGAATTCAAAGGAAACATTGACGCCTTTGTCGATGCTTGTTTTGATACATCCATCTTCCGAAGCCGTGAAGCCTTTGACAACTTTGTGGCAAAGCCGGATGCCAAGACATTGGAAAATGACCTGATGGTGCAATATGCCAAATCAGTAGACCAAGGTTATACAGATACCGATGCAGCCATGAAAGCCGAAACCGATGCTTATAATCTGGCCCATAAAACCTGGGTAGAGGGTATGATGAAGCTGAAACAGCATGAAGGCACTCCTATTTATCCGGATGCCAACTCCACGTTACGTCTCACTTATGGTAAAGTAGGTTCATACAGCCCCAAAGACGGTATGGAATACAACTATTACACCACGTTGAAAGGAGTGATGGAAAAAGAGGATCCGAACAACTATGAATTCGTGGTTCCGGCCAAACTGAAGGACTTGTATAACAAGAAAGACTTCGGGCGCTATGCCATGAAAAATGGTGAAATGCCCATCTGTTTTGTTACAGGAACAGACAATACAGGAGGTAATTCCGGCTCCCCCGTTTTCAATAACAAAGGGGAATTGATCGGTACCGGCTTTGACCGCAACTACGAAGGACTGACCGGTGACATTGCTTACAATCCCCAGTTACAACGTGCAGCCTGTGTGGATATCCGCTATACCTTATTTATTATTGATAAGTTTGCAGGAGCGAAACACTTGGTAGATGAAATGACCATTGTGGAATAACAATACCGGACAACTATTTTTTAGAACGCGGACCACACGTAACAAGTGTCGTCCGCGTTCTCCTATTTTTCACAAGACAAGCCTCTATAAACGCGGACAAGAAATGACACTGGTTTCTTAACGTTTTTCCTTCTCCAACTCCTGCGGAATACGGAAAGCCGTATAAAGTTCCAGGACAGCGGCAATGGAAAGACAAACAATCCATTCGTTACGTTTCATGGTAAACATCAATACTCCTGTAAAGACCAGTGCGACAGCCCCGAAAATCTGCTGTCTACGCAAACGCTTGATGATAAAATTCCTTCCATCATAACGATTCCCCATGACCTGCACATAGCCGAACATCACAGCACCCAGCGTATACAGATAAGGCGCAAGCTCCCACCGGGTGATTTGCAACACCGCACCTGCCAGCAGCAGGACTGCCCCTGCCATCGAAATTATATTATAAGATTTACTCATTCTTCAAACACAAAAATATCCTCGTCAGGCTTCTTCATCAAATACTTCTCGCGTGCTATTTTCTCCAAAGCCTCAGGATTCGTGGTCAGTTCCTTCAGTTTCTCCGTATCTTCCTCATATTGCTTTCTATATTTCTCTATCTCACTATTCAGCGCGCTGATCTCACTGCGATGCTTTACCCGCTGAATCAAGCTGTTCTCATCCAGAAAACCAATAACTACAATAAAGATCAGCACCGTAATCATATACTTATGGCGCCGGATGTAGTTCCAAATAGTCAGCAATTTGCTCATACAAAGAATCCCTTTTTTGATTTTTGCAAAGATAGAAATATTTCAAGCAATCCTACCCATAAAAACGGATAATTTATGTACTTTTGCAGAACTCATATTAGAAAAAAGAACTCCGCTTATGGAAAATTATATCGTATCGGCACGAAAATACCGTCCCGCTACATTCGAATCGGTTGTAGGGCAACACGCGTTGACCATCACCTTAAAAAATGCTATTGCCACCGGCAAGCTGGCACATGCCTACCTGTTCTGCGGACCGCGTGGAGTGGGAAAAACAACGTGTGCACGTATCTTTGCCAAGACCATCAACTGCCAGACCCCCACTGCCGAAGGAGAAGCCTGCAATCAGTGTGAGTCTTGTCTGGCATTCAACGAACAGCGTTCTTACAACATACATGAGCTGGATGCCGCCAGCAACAACTCGGTAGAAGATATCCGTTCGCTGATTGAGCAGGTACGTATCCCGCCACAAATCGGCAAGTACAAGGTATATATCATTGATGAGGTCCATATGTTGTCGCAAGCCGCCTTCAATGCTTTTCTGAAAACATTGGAAGAACCGCCTCATCATGCCATCTTCATCCTTGCCACAACGGAAAAGCATAAGATACTGCCGACTATTCTGAGCCGTTGCCAGATTTATGACTTCAACCGCATCGGCATCAAAGACACTATCGACCATCTGCAATACGTTGCCAAACTGGAACATATCAACGCCGAACCCGAAGCCCTGACTGTCATCGCACAGAAAGCCGACGGTGGTATGCGCGACGCTCTTTCCATCTTCGACCAGGTAGTCAGCTTCACAGGTGGGAACATCACTTACAAAAGTGTGATTGAAAACCTGAATGTCTTGGATTACGAATATTATTTCAAGCTGACCGATTTGTTGCTTGAAAACAAAGTTCCCGAATCCATGCTGCTTTTTAACGACGTATTGAAAAAAGGATTTGACGGCAGTCATTTCATCACCGGACTATCCTCTCATTTCCGGGATTTGCTGGTGAGCAAGGACCCTTCCACCCTGCAATTGCTGGAAGTAGGCGCCGGTATCCGCGACCGCTATAAAGAACAAGCACAAAAATGTGACCAGAAATTCCTGTACCGTGCCATGAAGCTATGCAATGATTGTGACCTGAACTATCGTGCAAGCAAAAACAAACGTCTGCTGGTAGAACTGACACTGATTCAATGCGCCCAACTCACTCTGCCCGATGCCGACGATGCAAGTGGTGGGCGTGGCCCTAAGAAGATATTAAAACCCCTATTTACGCAGCAAGCGGCTTCCACAGCCGCCACGCAGCCACAGCCTCAGGCTAAAACTGCCGCTGCACAGACCGCAGCAACCTCCGCTCCTCAGCCACAGGGTACAAGTACAGCCGGCAGTATGAACGCAAGCCGTCCAAGCCCGCTGCCTCAGACCAGAGAAGAGAAAAAAATCCCGGTGTTCAAGGCGGGCTCACTCGGTATATCCCTGCGCCGTCCTTTGCACGAACAGCAAGCCGCGGAGAAGCAAGAAGCAAAAGCGGCAAGCACCGCTGTCCAAAACGATGCCACATACGAAGATTATATTTTCAATGAAAAAGATCTGGACTATTACTGGCGTGAATTTGCAGCCGCCCTGCCCAAAGAAGAGAAGGCTAACTCCGCACGAATGATGAACATGCATCCGCATTTGTTGAATGACACGACTTTTGAAGTGACAGTAGACAATGATATGGTGGAAAAATATATGGTACAATTAATACCATCGGTTCAGAATCACTTACGCGAACGTCTGCACAACCGGAAAATCACCATGACGGTACGTGTCAGTGCCCCTACCGAGAACATCCGTGCTTACAGCCACGTGGAACGTTTCCAGATGATGAGCAAGAAAAACCCGAATCTGCTGAAATTAAAAGAAGCACTGGGATTGGAGTTATCATAAAACCTATTAAAATAAAAAAACACCGGGAAATCCTTCAAATCCTTCATATTTACACAATACATTGTTTTTCAATGTGTTGTCGTGAAGGATTTTGAAAGGGATCCTTCATAAATGATTCATTGAGCGTAAGCGTTTCCGCGATTCTATCTTGTCGCCCTTTTTTCATTCTTATATTTTTGCCATGTATAAAAATGAATCATTATGGATTTAGCAGAAAATCGATTTGGAAAAACTTGGAAACATTTCCTTGAAGTATTGAAAGTAGACTACAATTGTTCTTTAGCCGATGTTTGCCGCGATCAGCATACCACTTTTGGAAGTATGAGTTCCTGGATGTCCAGACGGGGTTATAGCGTTAAACAAGCCAAGGCAGATGTGGTCCGTGATTATTATGGCGGCGTTGGACCCTCCCGACCGACAACTTCCTCTCCTTCATTCACTCAAATAGCCCCCGTCATGTTGTCGGAAGAAGAGTTTAGTCTTTCCGGGATCACAATCACCTTTAACAGTGGAACGACCATTTCGGTCAAACGGGCCACTCCCGGAGGTATTATTAAAATGTTACGCGATTACGAAAGAAAGGAGGGAGATCCATGTATTCTCTAACATCAGCCAATCGCTACTATCTGTACCAGGGCTTTGTTCGTATGAACCTTGGCATTGACGGTTTATTCAAAATCATACGCTCAGAGATGAAAGATTTGTTTCCCATATCAGGAGATGTCTTTTTGTTCTTTGGCAAGAACCGATAGGGTGTAAAAATACTGCGTGGGAACGGTGACGGCTTTCTTCTTTACTACAAGCGTCTCAAAGGTGGAAGTTTTGAGCTGCCGACATTCAACCCCGATACAGGCAATTACGAGGTTTCCTATCAGATTTTGTCTCTTATCCTAAAGGAGTGTACGGCTGCGAAAACGCTTTAAAATATGATAGAATCGGTTGTCCCTTAATAATTTACATCACAAATATTGTCCGATTTTCATGGCTATCCCGTTGATTAAGAAACAAAAAATAGATAATAAACAAATGGCACAACAAAGAAAGAAGGCATCCTTTTTCAGACACCTCCTTACATTTCAGACCGACTATAATCTGCATTGCAATCCATGATTTATATACAATCTCTAATGCTCATGCACCTTGCAGATATACTATGTGGATTACGAGAACTCATAGTACCGGATACTATTTATTTTCCTGCAAGGTACAGATACTGACCCTGTTCCAGTCAGGTTCAGAGAACATATCCCCTATGCCTTGTCCTTCCGCAGTAATGCGTGAGGCGGCTATCCGGTATTTCTTCATAAGAATGGATTTAACCGACTCCGCACGGGCACAAGCTATTCTTTCGTTCACCTCAATACTTCCTTCCGGTGAAGAGTATCCTTTGATCACAACCTTGGATTCAGGATGCCTGTTCATATAGGAGGCAATCCGTTCCACATTGGGGAGTTGTGAAACGTCAACCTTGGAACTACCCTGGCGGAAAGTTACAATAGACTCTAGTGTCTTGGCTTTTTCAATAACAGTTTCAATGACCGGTTTCTTGCTCTGACATTCAGCCAGCTGCTTCTGGAGCATGCCCGCACGGCCAATTGCTTCCTCTGTTTGTTTCCGGCTGTCCAAAAGTTGGTCGCGCAGTCTGTTTACACTTGTATTCAGGTTGTCCACCTCTGTCTGATTATATTCCTTTACGAGAGTTGCATGGTGCCTGCCGGAACTTCCCTTTATATAATAAACAATCCCTGCGAGCAGTTCAACACGTGCATTATTGGCATTGAAACGACTCTTGTGCCGATTAAAGTCACCTTCCATATCATATACCAATGATGGTTTCAGACTGATTGCCCACGCTTTTTCCTTCCCTATATTAAAGTTGAAGTTCACTCCCAACCGTGTACCCCAGGAATTATCATCCCCCGTACCATTGACGTAGCCATGAAGCCAGCCTACTCCAACTACAGCTTCCATTTCAAATGTCCGGGGGGTTCCAGGATAACCAGCGAAAAGATTCATCATATTGAACTTGCTTAAAAGTTCAACATTCGAAGCATCAAAAGCCGTTTTACTACTGCTTGTATTGATATGTCCCATGACTGAAGTCCCCAGACTCAGAACCGGTGTTATCCGTTTTGATAATTCAATACCCACGGCAGGGCGGGAGTTCTTCCAAAAAGCGCTGTGTGTCATCGGAGTGGTCACTCCACCATTGATTCCGAAAGACCAGTTGTCCGTAAACTTTGTCCCTTTCAATAAGGTCTGTCCATTTGCAGTCAGGGCAGATGCTCCAAGCATACATAAAATCAAGATGTTTTTTTTCATCAATTCCAGTTTTTAATTAAACATAGGGGAATTATCCCATTTTATCAGTATATCTATTCGTTTCAAAAATAAAGACAAGACATCAATCATATCCATAGTCATTGCAAATGTCTGAATGCAGTTCCTGCATTCTTTATGTATTTTACACAAAAAGGTAGCGGAACAGGATACAAGTTTCCTTATTTTCCAAAATATTCCTCTCTTTTAAAGTATGATACAACTGCTCAACAGATTTCATTCCCATACCGGGTATTCGGCACAGCGCATCAAATCCGTTATATTTTATAAAGCGTAAAAGATCCTCAAGCTGATAGATATTGTATTTTCTAAGCGCACGTAACACCCTGAAATTTATATCCAAATTTCCTAAAGGTGTAACTAACAAGTCTACACATTCCGACGGAATATCCTGTTCCCTTACGACTATCACTACATTCTTGAAATTCTGTCCGCCACACTCTTGGGAATGTGTCAGGAGTGCCGCATAATTCCGGCATCTGATATATACACGGTCCAACTCTTGTTTCCATTCAGAATAAGATTTCCATTCCAAACGAACCTGCCTGCTCGCTTTTTTATACATATATGCCAGATTCCTAGGGGTAACACCTGTTTTCTTGGAAACTGCCAGTATATCTATCCCGGTAGAAAGAGAGTAAAAAACATCCCGCATCTGAGAGTCCTTTATCACTTCTGCCATTTCCTTGATAACCTCTCTGTAGACTGGTATACAGATCTTCGGCAACTCCACACAGGAAAACCCTGACTGCTCACAGACCAGACCGGTATTTAAATATTTCATAGTTTCTCCGTTAAAATGCAATTATAAAAATCCGTTTATTTCTTATTTTTTTCTCTCAACTGAGTGGGGGACATCCCGTACATTCTGCGGCAATATGCCGTAAAATGGGAAGGTGAACTGAAACCTAACCTGCCGGATATTTCCTGAAAGGATAGTTCCGGATCACAAATCATTTCCAACATTTGTTCCGCCCTTTTTTTCTGCATCCATTTATAAGGACTTTCCCCGAAACAGGAGTGGAACTTCCGGCTGAAGGAGCGTTCGGAAACATAGTATAAATCAGCGAATTCCTTGACAGAGTTCACTTTCTTATAGTTTTCCATGACAAATTTCTCAAAACGTTGTCTGATGCCGGTCGATGCGGAAAAGAACGCTGTCAGTTCTTTCTTTGTATAAAAGCCCTTCAACACCAAAAGCAGTTCCTGCTGCTTCAACAAATGCATATGTTTACAAAGTAACCTTGCCTCCAAATACATTCCGACAGAATCCAGCACTTCAGCAAGAGGCTTCCTGACGGGAAGAATAAAATTATCAGCCGTTCGGTCCTCCCCCCTGACAGACAACGAGCCCAAAAACAATTTGTCACATACACTCATGTTCCTGTCCCAAAATAAAAGCATACATTTCGAACCGGTTATAGACTTCATCCGAGTTCCTATGTTTTGTGGAATGAACACCATCTGGTTCTGTAAAATTCGTAAACCTTTATATTTACCCAGATCAAAAATCACATCACCTTCAATTATAAAAAGAGTACACGACGACTTGCTATTATCAATCCGGTATACCTCATCCTTCTCCAGTTGCTGACAAGTAAATCCTACATCCGAATTCATCTGGTAATTCAGACAGGATAAATGTTCATTCAGATATAGTAATTTCATGTTTCTTATTTTTTATTACAACAAAAATCAAGACACAGCTGTTTTTGTGAAAACAGACAATTTCTCAACTAAAACAGACAAATTAAATACACAAAACATATACTGGTCAATCAATCGGTCTTTGATAG
The DNA here is from genome assembly GCF_031119655.1 of Phocaeicola sp. GP0067. NCBI lineage: Bacteria > Pseudomonadati > Bacteroidota > Bacteroidia > Bacteroidales > Bacteroidaceae > Phocaeicola > Phocaeicola sp. GP0067. The sequence goes on along the minus strand of NZ_JAVHZY010000026.1, from coordinate 6,777 downwards.
GTCATTGGAACATAAAGAGTTTTGGAGGTTATAAGACCATGCATTTTTATGACTGACTACCATCCGATAATATACCGACTCCTAAAACAGCATTCATAAGATATATCTCTGAGTTACCAAATGCTCGTGTAAAAGTGATATGAAACAAAGTTCTCACAATATTTATTTCGTGAATATATGACTATAAAAAGACACCTGAATATGATACGCTGCAGAAAAATACAACAAGATTTTTTACTCCGTGCAAGCAAAAGCTCACACGGAGTATGACTTATTCCGGCAAATACTTTTTGTAGTCTTCCTGCACATCCGGGTCAATGACCGGACGTACGGAATAGGTCATGCAACGCCTGTAAACAGCGCTTGTATTAGAAGTAGGCGCCCAACCGGCAGGACCTCCAGTAGAATTAAGCAGATAACGCCCTGCGTGAGTATCGCTTCTGGCTTGTGCCACGGCAAAAATGGCTTCATTACCTCCCGTAGCATTATGTAAAAAAGAACCATCATAAATACTTCCAGGCAGCGGTGTGTTAAGACCGGAATAACTTGCATAATAATATGCAAACCTTAAAGTTACAGCCTCTTTTTGTGACATAATCCGGAATCCGTAAGGAGAAGGGTCAAATACGGTTTTCCCGCCTACATCCTCCGGATTCCCCGCAGAAGGTTTATTCCATGGATACAGGAATACCCAGCGGTCCTTGAAATTGTTAACCAGCCCATGTGGGAAACATTCATACAGCCAGAAACTTTGATGAGAGACGATGGCATTTGGATGTTCGATACTCTGTTTCATCGTAAGAGCAGCCCCTCTCGCCTGCTGAGCATCTGTTTTTCCATAATCCACATCATTTCCTCTCTGTTCCCAAAGGAAATCAAATAGCTTGCCGCTGCCGTCATAAAAGTTTTTATTGACACGAACATCATGTGCCGGAAACGGGTCTTTTCTGCCCCATTGATATTGCATACCAAATTCCCTATATGCATCTGCACTATACTGTGATTGGACCCTTTCGTACGCTCCCAACAGATGCGACATCAAATGAACCGTTTTCGGACCATCACCTCCCTGACTCGCAACATCCAAGACTGTCGGATAGTTGTCAACAATCCAGATATGCCAGGACCAGAGTGTCGGATTCCCCTTGATCTTTCCAGATTTAATTTCTATCAACACATTTCCCGGAGTCTGCCCTGGCTTGACATAAATATATGATCCTAGACCGGAACCTCCCTGTTCGGACAATTCACTGAGTCCCGCTTTTTCTATATCATTATGTCCGCCAGCCTCTTTAATGTCCGTCCACACGATATTGACTCTCCAATCATCATCTGCATCCAACTTATTCAACATAAAATCCTCTTTGCTACCGGGAAGTCCCTGCTTACCACTCAAAACAGCGTCATGGTCCAGAAGCTTTTTGTAATACTCATAGGCAGTATTTACCCGGGAAACAGGAATAAAGATCCCTTGCTTTGCTCCCGCTTTAAGCATATATGTATTCGCTTCAGGCTGCACAATTCCGGAAACCAGCTCCAACTCAAATTCTCTTTCCGGAAAAAGACCATCAGGGGAATAAATCTTGAATTTCGCCTTACCGGAGTAAAGATGGGGAGACGCCATATCGTCAACAGCTATGAAAGGCACAGGTTTTCCCGAAAGGGAAGGATCCTTCTCATAGAAAAGCGTAAAGTCCTCTATCACATTACCAGCATTGTTGTCAGACAAAGCCGAAACCAACTCAATTTTGTATTCGCTGTTGGCTTTGACATAATATTGCTTCTGTTTGCCATCCATCAGATAAATACTGTTATTGGATACCAGCAATGACTGATGCAGGAATTTGTCAAAAAAAGGGATAGCATTATATTCTTTCTGCAAGAGGCTGAGTTTCCCCGACGCACTTCTACCGGTTTCCACATGTGTGACGGTGAAAGTATAAGTGGTATTGAAATTATCGAAATACTCCGTATTTCCTGTAATGTCGGGAGCTGTCACCGTATACTTCCATATTCCCCCGGCAAGTTGACCCGCTTTCTCTATCTTAAACGGATTGGCGGCTTCAGCATGGAATACGGGTTCCAAATCATGCGGTTCTGTCTTTACATAGAAAGTAACCCTGGCACCTGCCTCTTCCGCCGTAAGCGTCCGCCCGTCTTTCGTTACCACTTTGCCCGCCTGCCCATAGCTCTCGCCATACTGATTGACCTCAATAAACTCCAGCGGCCGACTGCAGGCCTCGTCCGCAAAAATCTGTAAAGTGACATTAATATCCTTAGACTGCTCAAAACCAAGGAACCATTTCATACGCCCCGCCTTCACATAAGCGGCTTTCAACGCATTCTGAGCATCTTCCGGCTTTTCCGGCCACATTCGGGATGCATCCACATGCTCTGTGACCGTAAAGGTCACGGTTTTCTCATCCGTCGGTGCGGTCTTATCCGGATCCGAAGGTATTATAGAATAACTGATCCATGCAGGCAGTCCCTCTACCGTAAATCCTTCCGGCCAGGAAGTCTGCACTTTTGCCGTCAGGCTACCTCCCTCCCTATAAAAAGTGAAATGATCGGCACTGACCCCCAGCATATATTGCCCGTCATACAATACATCAGACATAGTGGACTCGTTCCATACTACAACATTGTACATGATGTTGGCGGCCGGTCCTTTCCTAGCATCCTCTTCCGTATCGAATCCCGGACCACCTACAGCCTTGATATTCACCAGATAACGGTGGTTACGCAGCAAGGGAAGGTACTCGTATGTCGCATCAGCCTCGGCTCCAGTACGTTTCAGGTAGTCTATCCGGAAGAAAGTTTCCTTGTCAGGACGGCTTTTATCTGCACCGGTCAGTCCGACAACGATATAAGGACGTTTCAAGTAATTTTCCGTATTATTCTCCGGAAGAGTCTCTCCGTTGCCTCCTTGCGTGGCAGCCGTCGGCACATTGACCGCCTCCGGAACATATACCTCACGTAACAAGATTTTCTCATCCACTATGGAAGATGTTCTATCAATCTTTCCTGTCACAGCCGGAGCCGGATCAGGAATAGAAGGCTGTTTCGCCTTTCTATTGGCCTCATCCCAGTAAATCCCGTTCTCGAACGGAGAGACCCGTCCCGTCGTATTGGTATTATAAAAAAATACTTTAGTCAGCGTTATTCCTTCAATCCCCCCGGCTTTCTCGTCGAATGTAGAAGCCCCTTCCGACGTGTTGCTCAAGTTAAGCCCCACGTCCACACGTGCTACGGCACGGACCAGATAGACAGTTCCAAGTTTGGGAACGGCACCGGCACTGTGTTCCACCCTGACCGGGTCCGAAACACCCCACATCGGCAACTCCCCATCTTTCCATACCCCCTTGTCCGGCATAGAGAAAGTGAAAAGTTGCATGACTTCCTCCCGTGTCTTTCCAGTTCTTTAAACTGTTTTTCTTCGTGATGGCATGACTGACCATACCTTAGTTACCAAGGGATAGCCACCTCCGTATCCTCCCATTCGTCCACAACTATGTCATATTCCATATTTCCGGGTCCTTTCAGTGTGGCGAAGACACGGTAAATAGTATTACGACGAATATTGTAATAATCTTTATCACTTTGATCAAGATCCGGATTATAAAGCTCGATCCTATATACCTTATCGGGGGTTCCCATCCGATAATCGACGGATAAGACCAAGGCCATCGCCCCCTCTTTCCCTTCCCCGTAGACTCCCGGAGCTACATAGATGTAGTTAGGTGTCATACCCGTATATGGAAGCAGTCTTTCTTTGCATTTGGTCACAAAAGCGGATTCTCCGGCCCCCTCGTTGGCACCTTCATGGAAACTGGCTCTTTCCGGCAATAACAGGGGATCTCCCACGTAGTCTACTCCCCTGATATCCGGATTACCCCCACCAGTTGCCGTATATTCCCCGGCAGAAGGCAGGACAGAATAACCGCTGACCTCATTATTCAGAGAGAGTTTCGTCACTTTGGAAAGCGGTAACAAAGGAGACAGATAGTTTCCCCCGTCATCAACCGTTGTAAAGATAAACTCAACACGGGCATGCGTACGTTCCAAAAGTATGCTGGGAGAAAGAGTTATCCTATTATCGCCGTCCATGTTGTCCGGAACGCGGAAGTTGCATTGGCCCACCATGGGAAGATACTTTCGGTTTTCTCCTTTCAGATCGTCAGATGTGAAAATTTCGGTTTTCTCCATCAGCAGTTTCGGATCAGGAATCATATGTTCCTCCCGGATCTTTTTCAGTCCGGATTCACAATTGACCAGTAAGACAAAATTATAATTGCCACCCATCAGTTCCAGATCCAAGGCTATATTGGAGTCCCCCACATTTATTCCACTTATCTCTTTCATCTCGAAATGGTCAATGCCGGTTATACCTGCCAGCGGATTGACCGTTCCCTGGGGATAATAGAAAAGGACTTTTTCCGGAGAGTTCCCGGTATTCCTGTAAGCGAAGAGGAGAACATGTTTGACAGTTTTCTCATATTCCTCTGCACCGATATAGTTCTCTTTCCATTCTCCGGATAAACGTGCAGGAACTCCTACCATCCGGGAAGTACCTCCCCCTCTATTCATTTCCGCCACGATCCGGATAGGAATACCCGGAGCGGCCTCTTCCATCTCTTCCACATCAGACGAGCATCCGGTCAACTGTACAATCGCCAAGCAAGCCACCGTCAACAACCTTATCACAGTTCCGTATTTCATTGTCTATCGTTTTTTGTTAATAATCTCAATTCCTTTCTAATATTACACGAATCATTTATTTTAAACTAGCCTGACATGATATCAGTTTTCCAATTCTATGGGGCGGGAAACGACATTCCAATCCAGAACAGTCGCTTGTATCAGCATCCATGTTTCCTTTTCGTACTTGAGTTTCAAGGTTATGGGAAAATCATGGTCACATTCCAGACTATACGGCGGTTCGCCCGCATCTCCCCGGAACATGAGGATGTCATCAACCAGATTAGCGGTATAAAGAATCTCCCCGGTTGTCTTGTCAATCAGAGATACGAATGCATTTCTTCCCTCTTCCAGTTTCATCAGCGTGAAATCCGCTTTCAATGCCCCTTCAGCGTCACGTACGGCTTCGGTCGCGTATTCAAAACGTTCGCAAAGGGCGATCCGGCCATTGAAATCATACACACCGTTGTCATCTTCTATCCTGATGACGAATTCCTCGTCTATGGGGAAAGGGGAACCTATGGAACTGATTGTGAAGTGTACCCGGTATGTCAATTCCTGCATATTGAAAGCCACCCGTTCATACACGCTTCCCATATTCTTCCGGTTCTCCAGTGATATGGAGGCGAGACCGACATACAAAGGCCCGGGGGCTGAGGAAATCCGTCCGTTTTTCAACCGCAGTGACACTTGCATTTCCTGTCTGGTAGTAACGCCTTCCCGAAAATCTGAAAAATCATAGGCCTCCAGGTCACTGCCACCCCATGCAACAAACGTGAGTTTCCCCGTATACCGCAATGTGGCGGACAAAGAATAATCTGCCGAAAGGACTGCCTTCTTGTCAGAAAATTCGCCCACCAGCAGATCTTCATCATCAAAGACAAATACCCGGACTTCTCTGATATCTGACGGATAGCCAGGAAATTGTTCGCAAGGGGTCTGTCTATAGAACTGGAAATAAACACCTTGCGGACAACTACCCAAGTCATCAAATACCGCAGAATTACATCCTATAAGACAGTAAACCAGCAACATGATAAATGCGATGTAATGTACACTTCTGATTCTCATTTGATATAGTTTATGTTGGGGTTATTTAACAGTTTGAAACCAAACTGTTTGTTGATTGGAGAAAGAAGAGGAAAAAATTCCTCTTCCCTCTCTACAGCTATGTAAGAAATTATAGGCTGAATTTATCAGCAATCTAATACTAAAATTACTCTAGAACGACATCACGTGAAACGAGGTTCCATTGGAGCACTTTAGCCTCGACACGCATATAGGTTTCTTCTTTCTCGATATCCGGATTTTCAGGATTTGTCGGTTCAGTAGGATCTGTCGGTTTCGGCAGATATGGGTCTTTGGGATCGGAAGGATCCCATGGCATACCCAATCCTTGGAAAGCCTTGATTGTCAACAGATAGGTGTTGTTACGGCGTGTGTCAGCGTTCACAATCGATTTTCCATCAGCTGTAACAGTCTGACGGTTCCACAACGCACGGTATGCACATTTTCCGTTCGTATAGGTATAAGCTTTTTGATTTGGGCTCAACTGACTTTTCTGCGCGGCTTCCTTGCTGGCATAGATAAGTCCATCACCTTCTCCCCGATAGAATGTTGTTCCTTTTGTATAGTTATTCATTTTAACCAATGTTTTTCCATCATTATCAAGCTCCCATACTTCATTAGGGATATAAGTTGCATAAACCTTGGCATAAGGTAGACGATAGTAACCGTAATTTTTATTTTCAGCTGTAAGTGCTTCCTTTTTTACAGAATTTTCAAAAAAATAAATACCTGCTACATTTTTAGCGATATTAACATTTTCTGCAACGTTTTTAGCTGCATACATGCCAAGATCTTTCGCTGTTGAAGTCTCTTCCGGCAAGAGATTCCCTAGACGGATCAAATAATCCTTAGCTGAACCTTCCGGTTCTTTGGCCGCCTCAAAATCGGTATATCCATCAATGGCTGATGCAAAGGCCTCGTAAAGACCGTCGGTATCTCCAATTGTACGCTTTCCCGCATGGTTACGGAAAAGATATGTCTTTGCGGCACCGTTGATGGCAGTATACGTGA
>NZ_JAVHZY010000025.1:0-72015 GCF_031119655.1 Phocaeicola sp. GP0067 | reverse complement strand
TCTTTGTCATAGTGAAATTCTTATGCCTAAAGATACAAAATCTTTAGGTAATAACAAAGCCCCAGCTTGTGAAAGTCCGGGCTTTGTGCGTAAAAGAAAGAAGGGGTGCATTTTGACACACCTTCTTGCACCAGCCACACAGGGCTGTTTTGTGGCTTGCACCGAAAACCTTTTAAGTTGTTGTAAATGAATAGGTTTTGAATTTTGATGTTTGTTTCAGGGGAAAGGTGGGATGAACGGGGCGTTCCGATAGGGCTTGACTGCTTTGTGCTTGCCCTGCGAGGGTTTCAGGTGGGGGCTGGAATACCGGGCTTAGGGCAGTCTTGGGGCTTTTATTCAATCCTTTGCCCCTTCCGGTCGATGTAATACCAATCATCGCTTTCCCAATAGTGGTATTCCCCATCCGAACCGGGAATTTCTTTCTGTTCTCCCGTGTCGGTTACTTTCGCCTTCCCGTTCTCGAAAGGAAAGCCAAAAGCGAAGCGTGGCTCTATGAGGGTATTGCCATGCTCGTCCGCATATCCGATACGCCCTTTTTCATCGACGATGCGGTAAACGCCTTCCTGCACGGAATCGTTGCCGTTGTCATACCTGTACGGGACATAGAGGCTTGCGGGATGGCTGTTGCCTGAGGATATGGCCGTGCAGCGGTCATGATAAAGGGTGAACAGCCATATTTCAAGCAGGATGGCAAGGACTGCAAGCACCGTGCAGACAAGGAAACGGAGGCGATAGCGTTGCCGCACCGATACATGGAACGCCCCGTAAAAGTCGTGCATCATGCGGTAACGCTCCCCGGTATAGATGCGCATATTCCTCCAAAGCAGTACGGGGAACGGCAGTATCAGCGGGAAAAGCGTAAGGCGGTTGTCTGTCTCGTAGAGGAAGCGGACAGCCGGAGTGTCCAAGAACTGTAAAACAACGGCGACCGGAAACAGAAGGCAGGCGAACTGGACCACGCTGATGACCGCAAAACTACGGTCAGGGAAGCCGTGCCGACAACTGCGCCACGTCCAATAAAAGAAGTGGTCGAAGAATCCGGGGAGCTTCGGCCGACCGGTTCTTTTATGTGGGGAGGCTTTCTTCATACGCTTGCGGCTATATAGATGCAAATAAAACGTATTTCTTCCAAACGGAAAAGAATTTTGCGGTGAAACTTTTTGAGTGATTGGACTTTTCACTATTTTTGCTTTGATGTATAACGGTTCGTCCGTAAGGTATGAATTTGGCTTTTTCTGTTATTGTTATGGAATGGTTCGATAAGATAAGCGAGTTTATGGAGGGTCTGCCGGAGTGGTTGCAGGCGCATCCGAGGTACGGCTACCTGATCGTGGCGGGAATCCTGCTGCTGTGGCTTGTGGGGATTGTCTGCGGATGGCGGTGGACGTACTCCCGTCCGGGAAGTTGGGAAGGGAATTTCTGGCTGGGTACGCTGGGTGAAAGGAGTTACCGTTTCTGGCTGGGGCTGATCGTTGCCGCCGCAACGGGATGCGCCCTGTTGCTGTTCTCCGTAACGGGATAAGCAAGCGGAAAACAAGGAAAGGAGGAAGCTATGTTCAAGGAACCGGCATACTGGATGTATTACTTCTGGAGCAAGAACAAACGTGCAAGGAAAGACAAGGCGGTTATCTCCAATGCCACGTGGACGATGGCAATCTTGTGGTTTCTTAACCTGACGGCTCTCCATCTTTTGTTCGAGGCATGGGGATGGGATATGCTGACGGGCTGGTTCTCTTCCCTGACGGATAAGGTGGAATGGAGCAGATTCAACCCGGTTGCCTACCTGTTCGCCGCAGCGATGCTCGCCCCTTTTATCTGGATTGCCAGAAAGCTGTATTACCGTCCTGCGAAGCTGAAAGCGATGCAGGCGAAGTACGAGACAATGGGCAAATACCGGAAACTGCTCGGTCAATGCCTGTTCTGGCTGTATATTACCGGCAGTTTCGCATCCTTCTTCATCATAGCCTGTAGATACTAATTGAAAAGTGCGCCAATATTCCAGTTGAAAATTGCGCCACCATAGGATAAGTATAATGACCTTTGTATAATCCAAATGCAAAGGTAAAATGAAGACTATGGTAGAAAGACAATCAATAATACACATGTATAGAGTATGCGGTTATAGCAAACGGCGTATCTCTCGTGAACTTCATGTCAGCCGTCATACCGTTGACAATATTCTTTCAAAGTACGAATCAGCCATCCGCACGGACAATCCAGAAGAGGCTTTGAGTGATTTGCTTACCATCCAGCCCAGGTATGACAGTTCCAGACGCCGTCCTCGCCGGCTCACACAAGAGATTAAGGATAAGATAGGATTTTGCCTGAAGAAGAATGCCGTTAAGATAGCTACCGGACTTCGCAAACAGCGCATGTTGAAAAAGGATATCCACCAGTTTCTGTTATCTCAAGGATACACCATCAGTTACGCCACAGTATGCAGTTATATAAAAAATATAGAGTCATACAAAGAGAAGAAAAAGAGCGAAGCCTTTATCCGGTTGTTCTATGAGCCTGGATGCATTGCCGAGTTTGACTGGGGTGAAGTTCTTCTTTTTATTGACGGCGTCAAAACCAAGTTTTATCTGGCCGTATTCACTTTCGGGCATAGCAATGGCAGATACGCCTATCTTTTCAGGCATCAGAATACGCTTGCCTTCATGGAATCCCACCGTAACTTTTTCAGGGATATACATGGTGTCCCCGCCATGATGGTCTATGACAATATGCGTGTAGCCGTCAAGAGCTTTGTCGGTGGTGATAAGAAACCTACAGAAGCTTTGATGAAGATGTCCGGTTTCTATTGTTTTGAGTACCGTTTCTGTAATGTACGGGCCGGATGGGAGAAAGGACATGTGGAGCGCAGCGTGGAATATGTCAGAAGGAAAGCTTTCTGCCTGACAGACCATTTTGGTGATATACATTCTGCCCAGGAGCATTTAAACCGGGTATGTATGCAGGTCAACAACGAGCAAGGCAGTCTTTCAACAGCGGAGAAAACATCACGTCTGGAAGCTGACCTGTCATCGCTGAAGCCTTTTCCCGGTAATCTGGGCTGTTTTGAGGTCTATGAGTACATTGTGGATAAATGGTCAACTATCAGCATGAAAAATGTTCATTATTCCGTACCTGATTCTCTTGTGGGAGAAAAAGTACATGTCAAGGTTTATAGTGAAAAAATCGTCATCCTGTACGGGAAGGAGAAAGTGGCCTCTCATCAACGCAGTTATTGCGGTGGAGACTGGTGCATCAAGCTGGAGCACTATTTGCGTACACTTTCCCGTAAACCGGGGGCATTGCCCCACTCTGTGGTTTGGCAAAGAGCACCGGAAGAACTGAGAAGGCTGTATGACATCCATTTCAAGGAGGACAACAGGACGTTTGTTTGGACTATGCCCGAAAAAATGGATTTTCCGGAACGGACATTGTCACGGCATGCAAGGAGCTGACCGGACGTGGTGTCAGAAAGATATCTCCGGACCAGGTAAAGGCCATGCTGCATGGTAGCGTACAGGGAGAGACAGAAGAAACCATGGAACCGCCTGTTCTCCCGGCACAACAGGAGAATATAGAAAGAGAAGCTGTGGATATGCTTGAAGGCATCACGGCGCTCATGACAGGATACAATGAAGTGCATGATATAATACCAACCATTTAAGTTTATAATATATGAAATCAGAAAAAGAAACCATTTATGACTATGCTGCAGAACTGAAGCTTCTGGCCTTTAAAGAGGAACTGGAATGCACCCTTTCATTGGCAGCTGAAGAAAACTGGAACCATCTGCAGTTCTTGACGGAATTGCTTGGAAAGGAAAGCGCCAGGAGAAGGGAGTGTAGAAGAAGATCAAGGATAAGATCTGCGGGATTTCCACAAATGAAGTATCTGCATGAGCTTGTTATGGAAGACATGCCCAAAGAGGCACAGGTAATATTACCTGAATTGGAGACACTGGACTTCATCAGACAGGGAAGAAACCTGGTCCTGTATGGAAATCCGGGAACGGGAAAGACGCATATTGCTACGGCTTTAGGAATAAAGGCCTGCCAACAGGACTTTACCGTATTGTTTACTTCAGTGCCGGTCCTGCTTACCCAGATAAGGGAGGCTAAATCAGCAAAGACACTGAGGACGCTACAATTAAGGTTTGAAAAATACGATCTGGTCATCTGTGATGAGTTCGGATATGTCAGTTGTGACAAGGAAGGAGGAGAACTGCTTTTTAACCACCTGTCGTTAAGAGCCGGAAAAAAGGCTACAATCATTACTACTAATTTGGCTTTTAACAGATGGAATGAAATCATAAAGGACAAGGTGCTTGTGGCGGCAATGGTTGACAGGCTTACACATAAAGCTTATCTGGTTAATATGACCGGACTGTCTTATAGGCTTAAGGAAACACAAAAAATGAGACAAGATAAATGAATATTTTAAACTTATAGTAATTTTGTAACAAGTTATGGATGGAGCTCTTTTCAATTAGAATACAGCGCACTTTTCAATTAGTATCTACACCGTAGTCTGAGTTATTTTAAAATAGCTAATATGCTAAACAAATATGAGAACAGTCTGGATACATCGGACTGCTTAGGAAATACCCAGCAAGACAAAATCCTGGAACAAGAAAAGGATACAGTCACACCAACAGAACATGAGGAAATATATGAAAATGACGTTACCCCTCCTACTGGCAATCATATTATAAATACTGTTGCAGATTTACTCCTTCAGCCTAATGCAGTAATATCTTCAGGAGGTGGTGGAGGAAACAGTAACCAGTTGGATGATGATGAAAGAAAAAGGAAAAATCGTGAACATATTAGAAGTAGAAGAAGATGATAAAGAAAGAAATAGAGGAGCTGCTCTCCTATCCATATACAATGAGTTTAAAGATGAAATAAAGGCCATACGGACAGACATTCAACATTTGAATATTCAACAGCCCCAGCAATCAGAGAACAATCAAGAATTAAATTCATTGTTGAAGGAAACAATTGTAAATGCTGTAAACGACACTATAAATGCCCACATAAACAGTAGAGAAAACTATGCTGATGAAGTCAGTAGAAGATGTAAGAATACTATTGATTTTGCAATTGAAAGGGAAACCAAACTGGTTAATAATGTGGTATTTCCCAAACTCTCCCCTATTATTCAAATCGATAAAAAGGTTGATGCCATAAATGAAAGGCTTAACGGAATCGAAAATGACATACAGAAGATACCCAAAAATAATATAGATAATGCCAACAATCATAGATTTCTCTGTATAATGTTAATTATTATTACTTGTATATTTTGGGTATTGGGAAATTTTCTTTACATGGATTTAAATCAAAGGTATAATGAGTTAAAGGAGAGCCATGAAATTGTAATGAGGAATATTAGTTCCGATAAAATCAAAAAATAAAAATTGCCAAGTATATTTAGTGAAAGTTATTAATTCAACTTTAGATATGCTTTTTACTTGCTGAAAATTTCTCCAATTGAGAATTTTTCAATATCTTTGTATAAAGTCAATGTAATTGAATTAAAATGAAGAAAATTAATCGGTTAAAAGTTGTACTTGTAGAACAAAGGAAAACAGGTAAATGGCTAGCAGAACAGTTAGGGAAAGATCCTTCAACTATTTCAAAGTGGTGCTCAAATACCACCCAGCCACCACTTGATATGCTCGTGAATATCGCAACTTTATTAAATGTGGACATTAAAGAATTGATAAACGAAAAGAATATAAAATAATATATATGGCAAGACCTATATTCTCAGGACATGAGTCGTTTGCGTGTAAGTCACATTGGCTTAAACGCGGTTACGACTTTGTTATTGCAGACAGAAACTTCAATGACGATGATGCCGTTGTACATCTTGGCGTTGGTAAAAATATGGTAGCTTCAATCCGTTTTTGGCTGAAAGCTGTTGGCTTGTTACAGGATAATGAATTGAACCCTATTGCAGACTATCTATTTAATGATGAAAATGGACAAGATCCATATATAGAAGATATTGGCACATTGTGGTTACTTCATTTTATGTTAGTAAACACTCAATATGCAACAATCTATAAAACTACATTTGTAGACTATCATCGCCAGCGAAATATTATCGAAAAAGGCAGATTGCAGAACTATATTAAGCATACTTGTTTTGAGGGAACGACTTATAATAACTTTTACAACGATAATACTGTAAAACGAGACATTGGAGTAATGCTCCATAATTATTGTACAAAGAATGTTGGTAATATCAATATAGAAGATAGTAATTCTTTGTTTACCCCCCTTAATTTAATATGCGAAACAGATAAGGATACATACATGTTTAACTATGATACTCGCAGCAATCTACCAAGCTTGATATTCTTGTATGCTTTGTTGGTCAAGTTTGAAGGACAAAATAGTATCTCATTTGATGATATAGCAGAATTAGCTTTAATATTCTGCCTAACAAACAATGACCTTCTTAATGTTATTAAAAAAGTGTGCGACTTATATCCATCAGAAATTGTATTCTCTGATGTGGCCGGAATTAAGGAATTGCAGTTCCGTACAACAATAAATTCAATAGATGTGCTTAACAGATATTATGAGGCGAACTAATATGAAATACACTCCATCAATAAATATTGCCCAAACAACCTTCAATCCTGCTGGTTATATTGTAACTCAAAATGCATTAGGAGTTATTGGCAACATTGTAGACTCGTTTAATGCAGGCGTACATTCGTTCAACATTATTGGCTCATATGGAACTGGGAAATCCAACTTCATACTAGCTCTTGAGCATGGATTGCAAAAAGGCAGTAAACTTATAACCAATAAGGGACAATTTAATGGATTTATTAAATTTAGATTCGAAAAAATTGTCGGTGATTATGCATCTCTACAAAAAGTTCTAGCTGAGCATCTATTTCCTACGAATGCATCGGATAATTTATTTGAGAATCTAAGACTCTACTTTAAACAGGCAGAAAAACGTGAGGAGTTTGTTGTCCTCGTTATCGACGAGTTTGGTAAATTGTTGGAATATGCGGCAAAGAACACCCCTGAGAGGGAATTATATCTTTTACAAAAGTTTACAGAGTTTATCAATGATGAACGACGTAATGCTATTTTAATCACTACACTCCATCAAAATTTCAACTCTTATGCACGTACCCTGACTGAAAGTCAGAGAAATGAATGGACAAAGGTTAAAGGTCGTTTTAAGGAAATAGTATTTAATGAGCCAGTTGAGCAATTACTTTATCTTGCATCAAAGCGTATTGAGAAGTTGCAACGCGAGGTCATTAATCAGAACTTTGAACACATATACAATCTTGCCATAACAAGCAAATTTGCTAGTTCATCTATCACTTATGATACCGCTTTAAGCTTGTATCCTTTAGACCTTTTTGCTGCGCAAGCATTGACACTTTCTATTCAACGTTATGGCCAAAATGAGCGGACTCTATTCTCATTTTTGGAAGCCACAGGTCAAGGTTCTCTCTTAACTTTTAAGGAAAGTATAGATACAACATATAGTTTGGCTGATGTCTATGACTATGACATCTATAATTTCTATTCATATCTATCGGAGGTGAATTCCGACTCGGCTGCTTGGACTAGCATACGTGTAGGATTGGAACGCGTTGAGAGTTTATTTGAAGGAAGAATAGCAGTAGAGGCAATCAAATTAATAAAAACGATAGGTATGCTTAACCTCTTTGGGAAAGCAGGTGTTCAACTCAACAAAGAAGACTTATCTGCATACGCAAAATTTGCACTTGGAATTAGTGCTCCCGAATATATTATAGAGTTACTTACTCAACACAAGATAATTCGTTATGCTACTTATAAATCGCAGTACATCTTGTTTGAAGGTACAGATGTTAATATTGAAGGTGAATTGTTAAAAGCTGCCGGAATAGTTCCTCGCTCGAGAGATGTCGTGGAGAAACTTGTCGCATGCTTTAATCTCCCTACTGAGTTTGCTAATGCGTCATACTTCCGTAAGGGAACTCCTAGATACTTTAAGTATGAAATCTCCGATCAGCCAATAATTAGTCAGCCACAAGGTGAAATTGATGGATACATCAACTTAATTTTTAACGAGAGTCTTACATTAGAGAATCTCAAACAGCATTCAGCAGGTGTTAAGGAGGCAATTCTGTACGCTTACTTCAAGAAGGCAAATCAAATCATTGACCATGTATGGCAATTAGATAAACTGGCCTATGTACAAAAAGATGTTGACAGTAAGGACAATGTCGCACAAAAGGAAATTAAAGCTCTGATTGCACACGAACAAAACCTTTTGAACGCAAGTGTACTCAATACGCTATTCAATTTTAATGAGGATGTAGAATGGGTCTATCGTGGTGAAGTGATTGATATATCTTCAAAAGCAATGTTTAACAAGTGGCTATCTACAATCAGCAATGATGTGTACAGTGATACTCCTATATTCATCAATGAGATGGTTAATAAGCATAAGCCAAGTAGTGCGATGTCAATAGCTCGCGTAAACTTCCTTACTCATCTTTTGGAAAATGGTGCAAATGCTAATCTTGGATTCGAAGATGGAAAATTTCCACCAGAGAAAACCATATACCTGACACTACTTCATAATACAGGTATTCATCGACGCATTGGACGAGAATATATACTAGACGCTCCGATTGATGAGAGCTTTTTACCTTTGTGGAATGCGTGCGAGAATTTCCTTGAAAGCAGCAAGGAAAAGCCTCGGAAATTGGGAGAATTAATTAAGATATTACGTTCTCGTCCATTTAAGTTGAAACAAGGCGTTATAGATTTATGGCTACCTGCATTCTTGATTATCAAAAAGAATGATTATTCACTCTATAATGATACTGGAATATATATTCCTACAATTACTCGCGAAGTGCTTGATATTATGCAGAAGTCTCCTGTAGGCTTTTCTGTTAAGGCTTTCAATGTTGATGGGGTCAAACTTGACTTGTTCAATAAATATCGTGAAGCTTTGAATCTGTCACAGGATGC
Source organism: Phocaeicola sp. GP0067 (assembly GCF_031119655.1). Taxonomy (NCBI): domain Bacteria; kingdom Pseudomonadati; phylum Bacteroidota; class Bacteroidia; order Bacteroidales; family Bacteroidaceae; genus Phocaeicola; species Phocaeicola sp. GP0067. Next base: position 63,010 of record NZ_JAVHZY010000025.1, on the reverse strand, counting down.
GGAATTTACAGCAGAGAGTTTGATAGAAACAATTAAGCCATTCTTGTTATTCTACAAGAAACTTAACAAATATGCAAAACACACGAAGCGATTACAAAAATCAACTGTAAAATTTCGCACAGCATTGGCATTAGCAAAAGATCCTGAGAAGACTTTTTTTGAGGATTTGCCTCGTGCATTAGGTTTCAAAGATACCGAAATTGCTGAAAACACCGATGTTTTAATGCGATATGTTGAGTTGTTACAAAAGTCAATTAGGGAACTCCGTATGTGTTACTCTAATCTTATTAACCGTTTAGAGGGCATGTTAGTTGAGGAACTTGGCTTAAAATCGAAGGAGTACGCATCATATAAAGTTGAGTTAGAACATCGTTATGCGTCAATTAAGACATACTTATTGACAGAACGACAAAAAACTTTCTTGACACGTATTATAGCTAAAAATACTGACCGAACAACATGGTATCAATCGCTCGCTTATATTGTGCTTGACAAACAGTTAGAGTCGTTGTTGGATGAAGAAGAGGCGTACTTGATGGATAACCTCATACACTCTTTCAAAGAACTTCTAAAATATGTCGAAATCAGCGACAAGGGATTAACAAACGAAGACAACTTCTTCCGATTTGAGATTATTTCGAATAACGGCGCTGCAACGCAACAAATCATACAGTTAAGTTCTGTAAAGACCAAACAAGCTAAAACTCTTGAAGAAAAGATTAATAAGTTTTTGTCTGGCGATCGAGACATTGATACGTATACACTTTTAAGTATAATAAAAAAAATTGAACAATGACTAAAGTAAGACATGTACTTGGTATTTCTGGAGGTAAAGATAGCGCAGCTTTAGCCATCTATATGAAGCAGAAATACCCAACATTAGAAGTGGAGTATTACAACTCTGATACGGGCTGTGAATTGGAAGAGACAGAGAAACTTGTTGATAACTTGGAGTCTTTCCTTGGCAAGGTTGTGCGATTAAAAGCAGCAGAAGGTAGCCCAGAGCCAACACCTTTTGACCACTTCTTAAAGATTAGTGGAGGCTATCTCCCATCGCCACAGGCTCGCTGGTGTACTCAAAAGATGAAGTTAGCGGAGTTTGAGAAGTTTGTTGGAGATGATCCCGCTGTTTCATATGTAGGTATTCGTGGAGATGAAGACAGAGAGGGATATGTTTCTACTAAGCCCAATATACAAGCTATTTTCCCATTTAGAAGAAACATCTGGAGTCTCGATGTTATACATAAAGCCTTACACAATGAGAATTTGGAGTTAATAACCGACCTTTACAAGTTGTGGACTCCAGAAAACATCAAAAAAGAGGCTATTGAGATTGCATCAACTCCTATAAACAAATCATTCTATTACAGTCGTAAACTGAATGCACTACTTGATGTAAGCATTAAAACATTCAATCGAGTAGTGTTTGAGTTCCTGAAGACTACGGATTATCCTGTTGGCAAGTTGGATAAATTCCCCCTAATAGATAATGAGGATGTACTTGTCAAAGAGGATATTCTTAAAATATTGGATGAAAGTGGTGTTGGTGTACCCGCTTACTACAACCCTATCGAATTTGAAGTAGATGGTAAAAAAGGTAAGTATTGCCGTAGCCGTTCTGGTTGTTACTTCTGTTTTTTTCAACAACGTATTGAATGGATTTGGCTTCTTGAACAGCATCCAGAACTATATAAGAAGTCAATGATGTATGAGAAAGATGGCTATACCTGGATTCAAGGTGAAACTCTTGAAGAGTTGAGCCGCCCAGAACGAGTACGACAAATAAAATTGGACTATATCAAGAAGCAAGAGGGCTTTAAGGCAAAAGCCACTAGTGGCTTACTTGTAGATATGTTCGATGATGACAATGAAATACCTTGTGCTAATTGTTTTATATAAAAAATATGGAAAATGAAGTTACAAATGTCGGTTTTACTGTTGATGCTGGATTAATTCAGCGTCTAGGATATGAATTGGTTGGTCGTGCTGAGACAGCTGTCTCTGAGCTAATTAAAAATTCATATGATGCTGATGCGACAGTTGTTGATGTCGATTTTATCAATGCATTTACCCAAGGAGGTTCATTAATCATATCTGACAATGGACTCGGCATGACAAAACAACAATTAATTAATGGGTTTATGAGAATTTCATCTACTGACAAACTCCATAATCCCACATCTATACGTTTTAATCGAACAAAGGCAGGAAAGAAAGGAATAGGAAGATTTGCTGCACAGCGTTTAGGTGAACGGTTGATTCTTGTTACACAAACTAAAGAATCCACAAATGCAATACAAATTGAGATTGATTGGGATAAATATTCTATTGATAAAGACATAACAACTATTACTTTCCCTATACGAAATATTCCAAAAGAAAAAGTAGAAGGAACAACGATAAAAATACATGGTCTTAGAGAAAAATGGACAGAGGCATCGATTAAGCGTATATATCGATATGTATTAGATCTGTTTCAGCCTGATTATTTATCAGAACGGAGTAAAGTTGATAAATTAGCTATTCAAAATGAAGAAACATTTAAAGTTAATTTCAATTTAGTCTCTAATGAAGGGAAGCGTTCGTTTTTAAATGATCAAATATCAGTATTTGATAAATCATTAGCCATTTTTGAGGGACATGTCAACAAAAATCATCATGGTATCATCACAATAAAAAGTGAAAGTCTTGATATAGATGATACTATGGAAATTACATATAAAAACGAAGAGAACAATTATTCTGCTCTTACAGATGTATATTTCAAAATTCACTATTTTATTTATGACAGACCGATGTACTACGGGGATAGGATATCTGGGCCTGAATTAAAAAAAATTCAAGAATTGTCTAAAACCGCAAGTGGAGTCAGACTTTATAGAAATGGATTCAGAGTATTGCCATATGGAGAGCCTAAAGATGATTGGACAAATATTGATAAACGTTGGAGTACTGAATCTGGTAAAATCAATATTCCTTTGAATAATCAGAATTTATTTGGCTTTGTAGAAATAATCGATCCTACTGGTAATATTTTTGAAGAAACAGCTAGCCGCGAAGGACTAATTGAAAATGATGCCTTTAACCAGTTGTCCAGTTTTATTAATAAATCACTCATTGCAGCCAGAAGTAGGATTGCTGAAAGAATTAAAGTATTCAAAGAAAAGCAAAATAATGATGATTTTACACAGGATTCATATACAAAGGATCATACCACTCAAGAAATGTTCATTAAATTGAAGAATATTATTGATGGTAAGTATATTCAAGATGCGAAAACTAAAAATGAAGAACAAGATACAGATCGTGATAAAAAAGAAGGACTTGAAATAATAAAGAAACTCGAAAATCTAATAGAAGAGGCTGGTATGCTTAGAGTTTTAGCAGGCCTAGGATTGACTATTGGAGAGTTTACACACGAAATGAAGCAATTCCATTCTTCTGTATATAGTCATATAAGTATATTAAATCAATTGAATCTATGCAATGAAGCTCAAGAACAAATAAATGAGATAAAAACTGTTTTTGACAATTTATTCAATTATACTGATTATTTTGGTACAACAATTTCTCAAAACACAAACAGAAAAAAAACTCCTGTTGATTTATTGGCTGTTTTGGATAGATTTAAAAAAACAATAAAAAACGATTTAGAGAAAAATAAAATTAATTTTAAAGTGGACGCTTTTGATTTTGATGTTACAACGATTCCTATGCATAGTTCTGAGTGGAACTCCATTTTATACAATCTATATACAAACTCAAGAAAAGCAATCAAAAGAGCAAATGTTGTTGGTAAAATATTAATTGAAGTAGGTGTTGAAGAGAATAATGTATTTATTAATTTTTTAGACAATGGTGATGGTATTCCAAAAGAGAACATCAATCGAGTATTCAATGCATTCTTTTCAACCTCTACTCCTGCAAGTTTTGATGCCCCAAACGAAGAACAGTTGATTGGTACTGGCCTTGGGCTAAAAATAGTTAAGGATATTATTGTTTCATATAAAGGAAGTATTTGTATTATTCCTTCATATGAAGAATATTCTACTTGTTTTCAAATTAAAATTCCTAAAAATTAATAAATACAATCAACTATGGCTATACATTATTATTACATTGATGATGATCCTGAATCTCAAAAAAAAGTTGAAGGTTTTAAAAATGAAGAACTATCTATTGATGCCATGCAACATAAAGATTCTTGGGAGTTACAACTAGAATTCTTAAAAGAATATGAAGATAAATATGATGGTTTAATTCTCGATTTAAAATTGGATGATCTTCCGAATAACAATAATATTCGGGCGAAATTCAGAGGAACTTCTATCGCTCAAGAAATTAGGACAAGACAGAAAGAAGGAATATTGAAAAGTTTTCCAATAATTCTGTTTTCTGCAAATGACAAGACGAAGCAAGCTCTTGAAAAATCAGGAACAGATTTATTCGATATTATAATTGACAAATCAAAGTTGGATGAAATAGCATTTCCTATATATACAAGACAACTTATTGATTTGTCTAAAGGATACAAGTATTTGTGCGATTCTTCCTTGACAACAGCAAAAATATTTCAGATTGATGATTCTTTTATTGACACTAGATTTTTGAGTGAGTTTTATGAATTAAGAAAGGCTCCTGTTCATATTCAAACCAAATTCTTAATTACGGAATTTTTAACGAGACAAGGATTACTTATAGATGAGGATGTTCTCGCTGCTCGTTTAGGTATTAATAAAGCAACATCAACAGATTGGAATAAGTTGTTGAAAGTACTTTCTAAAAATAAATATAATGGAGTCTTCAATAATGGATGGCCACGTTGGTGGATAAATCTAGTAGAAAAATGGTGGAATGAAAATATTAAATCTGAATCTATTTTGCGTTCGACACCAGCAAAAGAAAGGGTTGAAATAATTAAACGAGCTACAGGCTTGGAACATTTGATTGCTGCTGAAAAAATAAGCAAAGCGGACAGTGATGAGTTTTGGACTCTCTGTAAGGGATACCATCTTCCATTAGATCCAGTTGACGGATTAATCGTTCAAGGTCAGGATAATTTATATCCATGGCAAGAACCTGAATATGTTTCTGTAGAGGCTGCACTTTGGAGAACGAATATTGACGACTGGATTAGTGTTGCTGATGTAGAAAAAGAGAGGTATGAAGAACTAAAGATCTTATATTCACGCAAAAAACAATAAACTATGGGAAATTCTGTAGCATCAATTCAATATATAGCCAGTATCCTCAAGAAGAAGAAACTTTGTCTTGACACATCACCTTTAACAAATGGATATAATAAAGCAGAAAGGGTGTGGAATGTTGCAAAATTAAAATTTACAATAAAAGATAATATTCCAAGAAATACTACTCCCTTAGTTCCATCTTTGGATGTACTTTTAGATGTATTCTATAAAGAAACTGATAATACAGATATCCCATTATCACAGTACAATTTCAGGGTAACTGTGGAGGGAAAGAATCAAAATGGATTGTTTAAATCGTCTTGGCATTTAGATTATGACAACAATAATGTCCAAGATTTTATTCATCCTCATTTTCATATAACTTGGGGCGGAAATAAAATGAAAGATTTAAATTTAGGTGAAGTATTACTATTACCAACTCCTCGCTTTTCGTATCCTCCTATGGATATAGTCTTGGGAGTTGATTTTATTCTTTCTAATTTTGTAAAGGTTGATATTTACAAGCAAATACAAAGTGATTCGCAATATAAAGCTGCTGTAAAAAATGCACAAGAAAAATATTGGAAACCATATATTCTATCATTAGCACATCATTGGTGTGGTAATAGTTGTCAAAAAATCCAGTTAACAAATATTAAAGCTAAACATTTTCACCCTACTTTGATAGATTAAAGTTCATGTTTAAAACTGATATCATATGGCCAAATCACAGGCGTTACAAATCGCACACTGAGTGGGAACCTATAGGTTTCTTCTCTGATTGTTTGTGTAATGCAATACAGTTTGATTTGATGCTTGGATTCTTTTCATCTTCTGCTATTAGTGTGCTTGCTAATGGATTTGCTACATTCCTTTATAATGGTGGCAAGATGAGACTTATCATAAATGATATATTAACAGAGAATGATAAATTAGCCATTGCAAAAGGTATAAACACAAATGTAGATTTACCATGTTTTGATTTATCAGATATACAGAGTATATATAAGACTCTTACAGAAAGGGACAAGCATTTTTTTGATTGCATAGCATGGCTTATTCGTAATGATAGAATAGAAATAAAAATAATTTCTCCCAAAAATAACGTAGGTATATCTCACACAAAATCAGGAGTATTCTATGATGGGGTTAATATTGTTGGATTTGATGGCTCTTGTAACTTTTCAAGAACTGCTTTAGTTGACAATATTGAAAGTTTGACTGTTTCTTGTGATTGGGATGGCACAATTGAAACAGCCAAAATCAATGCTATACATGAAGAGTTCGAGCAGATTATTCAAGAGAATGACAGAAGTGTTTCCTATATCTCTGTTAAGAATATTTCAACCCAAATAACAAAAGTTATTGAGGATAAATCATTAACAGATTTATTGGAGTCAGAATATAACATTTTAAACAAACAGACTCAACAGTACACTTCTGCATCTATATGCAGAGCTTTAGAGCGAGCTAAAGATAGAGTAGAAGCCATAATTGAGACTATTAGACAGGATAATAAAAGCAAGTCTATTATTGTTAATTCTGTTCCAAGCTTTCCTTATTCATCAGGACCTAGAGATTATCAAAATCAGGCATTTGAGAATTGGAAAAGTAATAAGCAGAAGGGATTGTTTGCTATGGCAACGGGTACAGGCAAAACTATTACATCTTTAAATTGCTTGTTGGAAATATATAAAAGATGTGGATATTATAAAGCTATAATTCTTATGCCCACAATTACATTGGTCAATCAATGGGAAATAGAATGTAAAAAATTTAATTTTAATAATATAATCAAGGTCTGTTCCAAATTTAAGTGACATGACGAAATCGATTCAATAACATTGAATGAACAGCTAAGGGGCAAAGATAATAAACTATCCTACATCATTATTTCGACCTATGAGTCATTTACTAAAACTGCGGTATTTAAAGCATTAACAGTTTTCCCTAAAACAAAATTGCTTCTAATAGCAGATGAAGCGCACAATATGGGAGCAAAGCGCATTATGGAACTTATGGATGGGATACCATATTTACGTCGTATTGGTTTATCTGCAACTCCGGAAAGACAATTCGATGATGTAGCGAATAAAGTTCTTCAACGTTTTTTTGGAGCAGAAGACAAATATACTTATGAATATTCAATGAAAGAGGCTATAGATAAAGGAGTTCTTTGTCGTTATTATTATTATCCTCATTTAGTAAAACTAACGGCAAATGAAATGAATGAATATGCAGAACTTTCTATCAAATTAGCCAAATTCTTTAATAACGATAAATTCGACGAACACAATGAAATTCTCACAGCATTATTGTTAAAGCGTAAACGAATTATTCATAAGGCACATAATAAGTTAAAAGTATTCAGACAAATTATAGAGGAGAGATTCCAAGAAAAGGGAAATCTAAAATATACTTTAGTTTATGTACCTGAAGGTGTGAGGCCTGATAACGAAGAGGCTGACTATTATGGCTCTTTTGAGACTATGCCTAATGATGACTTTTCAGAACACTTAATAGATGAGTATTCTGCTGTTGTTAGAAATGTTGATAGTCATATTACAGTAAGAAAATTTACAGCCGAATCAAAAGATAGAGATTCTATGTTGGAAGGTTTTGCTGCAGGAGAAATCGAAGTACTTACTTCAATGAAATGTTTGGATGAAGGTGTAGATGTTCCAAGAAGTGAATTAGCAATATTTTGTGCTAGTACGGGAAATCCTCGACAGTTTATACAAAGGCGAGGAAGAATATTGCGCACGCATAAAGATAAACATATTGCTATAATTCACGATCTTGTTGTAGCTCCAGAAGTGAGTAGTGAGTCTGAGTCGTATTCTATGGAAAGGCGCTTATTAGAGAATGAACTTAAAAGAGTAAGAAACTTTTCACTACTTTCTGAAAATAGCGATGATACACTAAAAGAACTTGACGATATTACATCATATTATAACCTATCACTATTTTAAGCTATGGCAAAAAAATATGTAACTAATGGAGACAGAATTCTCCAAGCAGTCCTTGCAGATGAGGATTTAATTAGATTTGGCGAGTATAATCCTGCCGAATACAATGACTTGAATATAGCTTTATATTCTAACAATCTCGTTGTTAAAACTGTAGCTCAAATAATTTCTGGGGTAAATAATGGAGATAATAACAAAGAGATTTATACTGTTGTAACAAACTTCCTAAAAAATAATATCTAATGATAATCAAAAAAATTGTCATAACAAATTTTCGCAGCTATTATGGGGAAAACACTTTTGAATTATCAAAGGGGTTGACTCTTATTATAGGTGGCAATGGCGATGGTAAGACAACTTTCTTTGAAGCTTTGGAGTGGCTGTTGAACACGTCTTTGGAAATTAAAGAGTTGTCAAATGTTTCAGAGATGCGCAAATCTGAACTAGCTATAGGTGAAGTAGATACAATGTCCGTATCTATGCTGTTCGAGCATAATGGTGAAAAAGAAGTTACAAAGAGCTTGACTTTTGAAAAAATGTCGGATGGTAACTGCAAAGTAACTAATTATTCATTCCGTGGTTATGAGACAGATGGTGCAGAACGAATGCTTCGTACGGGGAAATCTCTTATTGACAGTTGTTTTGATTCCTATATCAGAAGATACTGTCTATTCAAAGGAGAGAGTCAATTGAATGTTTTTAATGAACCAACTGCGTTAAAAACTTTAGTTGATAAATTCTCCGATATTCGTAAGTTTGAAGATTTTGTTGAAGTAGCTTCAGATCTTGAGCAAAAGTCCGAAACTGCATATACAAAAGAATGTAAGTCAGATACAAAAGTTGCAAAACGTGTAGGCGAGTTACAAAGAAGGAAGGAAGAACTAGAAGGTAAAATTTCCGAACTAAGGCGTGATATTAAAAAGCAAGAAGAGGTTGCTAGCACATATCAGCTAAAACTAGATGATTTGGAAAAGCATCAAGCGACGAGTGAAAGATATCAAGAAATTAAAGATCGCCTTAAAACGAAAAATGAGAAACTTTCGCGGCTTAAAAGTTTGATTCTTGTCAATTATAATGCAGGACTTCTTGATAATTTCTGAATTCTGTCTCCGTACACACAAATTTTCAAAGAATTTCAGAAAAAAGTATCTGCTTTAAGCAAGGAAAAGAGACTTCAAAATGATCAAGATATTGCAACAAAGGCTGCTGCAAAAGCAAAAAAGGAAGTAGTTGATGAGATAGCTTCTTTTGCAAATGGTAAAAGTAAACTACCATGGTACCTTCCAGATGAGCAAACCATGCGCGAAATGCTTGATGATGAAATTTGTAAGGTTTGCGGCCGTCCTGCATTAAGGGGAACTGAGGAATATAAGTTCATGGAGGGTAAACTCCATGAATATATACGTCATATGCAAGAAGAGGCTGATATTAAGGCGGAAGAACTGAAAGAAAAGCCATTATTCGAAGGGCGTGCCATAGAGGATTTACATGCTATGTCTATTAGTTTTGGAGGTACTACAGCAATGGAAATAGCAAAAAAATACCAAGAAGTCAAAGACCTTATAGAATTCGTTGATGATAGGAAAAAAGATATAGCTATTGTCGAAGCAGAAATTCAAGAAATTGAAGATGAAAAATCACGCTTGCTTATACAAGCTAATGGTATTTCTGAAAATATGCTTGATAAAAATTTCAATGATATTAAAGGCTACTTTGAACAACGCAATAGAGCCAAGCAGCGTATTTCTGACTATAAGGCTGAGATGAAAGATTATCAGAATGACTTAGAAAGAGTTAGACAAGAATTTGATAGCTTAGAACCATCATCTGGCATGGCAAAAGTTTATGGTAAAGTTCATACTCTGCTAGATAAGGTTATGAAAGCTTTTATTAATGCAAAGAAAGAAAATCTACGTCGGTTCTTAGCTTCGCTTTCTGAGAAGACTAATGAATACTTCAAATTACTAAATGAAAATGATTTTCGCGGTGAAATTCGTATTCGTCAAACGGCAAATGACTCCGCAGAAATTAGGCTCTTTAGTTCTAATGGAACATATATTAAAGATCCTGGTGGTGCTCAAGAAACTACTATGTATATGTCACTTCTATTTGCCATATCAGGCTTGACTACATTAAAAAAGGAAGAAAACTATCCCCTGATTTTTGATGCACCTACGTCTTCTTTTGAGGATTTCAAAGAGAATGTTTTCTACAATATCATTGACAAAATTGATAAACAATGTATAATTGTTACTAAAGATTTGCTTGAGGTTGATAAGAAAACTGGTCATAAAACATTAAACACTGAAAAAATTGAGAGTATGACTTGCTCGGTATATAGAATTGAGAAAAAAGCCGGGTACGATCAAGAAGATTTGTCAACAATAAGAACAATAATAACTCCGATTAAATAATGGCAGCAGAAAAAATATTAGAAATTTGGGCAAAGCGCAATCCAGAATGGGAGACAAAATATGAAGATACTATTATCAAAGTTTTTTGTAATTATGGTAAAGGTACAACCAGTTATCAAGAAACACGCGCAAAAAAGTTTGGTGCTGGTTATGAAATATTTATCATTGCATTCTTCATTGGATTATATTTTAATAAAACGAAAGAACTTGTTGCTGATAAGTCTAAACGCAAGAGTTTTGGATGGGCAATTGAGAACTGGGGTAATATTGAATCACGTTCAGGACGTAAACAGTATTCTCGAATTAGAGAGTATATGTTTATGGCATTAGTTGCTAAAACAGAAGTTGATTGGATTGCACTTGATAAAGGAGAAATAACATCTCGTAAGGTGGTAGATTTGCTTATTGATAAGATGGAACAATATGCAAATTATGGTTTTGATTATATAGCTGACAAATTAGAAGATAATCCTGATCATTTCTTTAAAGATAGAGCATTCTTGAATGAAATCATCAAATTTATGATCTCATCAGAAGATGTTAAGACAGATAATAATGACGATGAAGAAGCAGAATCTTTAGATTAATTTTTCGGATTATAAATATCAGATTTAAAATAGAGGACTAGGTCAAAATGTTCATTCGGTTCTATAATGACTGCTAGGTGCGGGCCGTTTGGGATGAAGAACATTCCAAATGGAGGTTTTCGGATGTTGATATAGTTCGCGTAATCAATGATGAAGCGGATTATGCGAAAACGAGCGACTATTAGCTTTGGCTTAAAAAGAAACTGAATGCTGAGGTTACCAATGGTTAAAATAAGCCGCCGATACCCTTGACAGTTAGTGTCACAGACACTAATCCAGCATTATCCCAACAATAGAATAAATGCGTTTTTTGACCGGTTACTTATAGCGTGATAATCAAAGCCAAGAGAAAGCGTATTCGCTGTTTCAGAGTGTCTGGCTGAGCAGTTTAGAGCCCGGCTGTATAAAAAGTTTGCAACAGACTCACGCCTACTTGTTTGGCGGTCTGTATGAGTTTGTGGCACAGATTTATATCAAAAATATCATTACCGGAGACTTCACATTTCATTTGTAAGCCTCTGGTAAAGTGAGTATTGCAAAATAGAATTATTGATGTTAGATCTTGCATAAGAGAGTATTACCCTCAAGAATAGGCACTGTCCAGAAAATGGTTTGACATCACTACCCAATTCTTTTAAATATATTTTTTTATATTCTGTTTCTTGAGCTTGCTCTATTTTCTCAACTTGAAACCTGGTATTTCGCAAAAAATCTATTTGCATTTCATCGCCATGTTTACATATCTCAAAAAGGTTTCGTGCCCTAGTTTTTCCATTTTTCAAAGGAGAAATGATATAAACATTATTATACCTTTCCTTATGCCAATCATAATTTGTGCAAGTCAAATTATGAGGAATATTGATAATATCTCCGACTTTCATATCGCATTTGTCATAATCATTACAAAAACGATATAAGATAGGATCAGTATTTATCGGTGCTTTATTTACCATATCATCTAAAGTATCGAATAGATTTTGTATAAAATCCGTAATTCCTTCATAGTAGTAATCATCCCTAAAAATATATGAATATTTTCCTAAAAATAATCTCAATAATACTCTCTGAACATCAGACAATTTAAATTCAAGCTCCTTCTCTGATGGTTCTTTAATTATTTTGTTACAGTTCGATATTATTCTATCAGAAAGATAATTAAGTCGGTCATCTATACCTTGTTCACTCATCTCTCCAATAGAAGTATCAAAAAATAGTTCTCCATAATTTGGATGTTCCTTGCAAAATTCATTTTCTGCATTAATAAAATATTGTAAATCTTTAACCATACATTTCTTTGTTTGTCATTTTGCAATTTTTATACAATAATTTTAGTTCATACTCTCACAATTTCCTCATATTTATATTGTGAAAATCATTCCATCCTCTACTGTCTCTTTCATACGAACATTTCAATACCTTCATTGAAAAAAGATGATGTTCATCAATATTATCTAAAGACCAACTGCTATATTTTGAATAAACATATAACATTTTCAGACTTTCAACGGTTCCGTTTCCGGATGCATATCTCTGCATAACTGCATGTTTAACTTCAAAACAGGAATTAGTCAATGTACTGTTCTGACCAGAAGATATCATGACCATATTACCCAGACAATCTCGTTTCCAAGCAACTTCCGGTCGAGATTCATCGTCCCAATAGAATCTAGTTTTGTCACCATACTCATCTTTAGGATGCTGTGGGGCAATGTGCTCAATAGAACGATTCCTTCTGAATACATATTTTTCAACGACATTGAGTAACTCATTTTTAAAGAATAACTCTCTTTGTTCCCATAAATAGTAATCTATTCTCCAAAACCAATATCTATCAATGGTTGTGTATGTCAGATTATTATCGACAACGCTTTGTTCTGGATGCCATTTATTATCTATTGCCTTAAGTTTGGCAAGATATTCTGTAGCGTTAATATCAAGACTATTATTAATTGAAACAAAACATTCCAAATAGGTTAGCAATTGGGGCATCCACATATAATATGTCATGGCTGATGAAGCGGAATATAGCATAGCAAGATACATCCTAACCTTCATCTTCTCTTTGTCATCTCCTCTATATAATTTAAATGGGTAAGGCTCCTCATCTTCATCGTTCATTCTAATAATGAAATAATCTGTAATCAGACGATACAATCCCAGTTTCCGCATAAAAATTTCTGCATCAAGATCACGTTTATCAAAGGCCCACTTGAAAGTGTCACATAGTTTTCTCACATCAAAGAAATCTGTAACAAGCATACCTTCTACTACCTTTCCATCCTTTTCTTGTTCAGAAATATTCATATTAAGGCATATATATAATACCTGCAAAAGAAATTCTGGAAATGTCAGGAGTGAATGTTCATCAGTACGTCGTTTTACAATCTTATATGGATTCTCAGTATTGATGGCTATGTCACCAATAGCTATAGAGGTAGCTTCCAAGTCCTGATTGTCGTCAGAATCCTCCTCCTCTTCAATATCAAATTTAGTTTGATATTTTTCAAATGCATTATCTATATTCCCGTTTTGGATTATCTCAATCATAACATTTTTATAACGATTCCTCAAGCTGTCGAGCTGTTCATTGTTATGTTTTCTGAGAATCATCTTCTCCATTATGCTACAAGCATTCCAAAGAAGAGTATATTTTTCCTTATCAGTGCGCAAACGCCGGATGATATCGACTTTGAGTATTTCATAATTCTCCAATGATTTACCCGAGGTGTTCATCCTTTCAAAATAAGTATTCAATTCCATAGGGGAATAGTTTCTTGGAAGTTCAGAAAGAAAAAATGTTAGTTTCTCGAAAATATAATTCTCAAAATCTTTATCTGAATTATTCTGTAGTATTTTCTTCAAGTGTTTTGAAATATAATTCAATCCATTTTCCATTTTTTCATTTAAGAACGAACACTCTATTCCCTTGATTTTTGCTTCAAGATATTTTTTGTCTTCTTCTCGCGCTGTAAATTGTAGACGCAAGATATTATCATGTTCAGTAGAGAGATATAGAAAATCATTCCACTTGAAATGGATCCCTAAAAGAATCATTGCGGTAAAGCGTTGCTGACCATCGACAAGTTCTATACTGCTTTCAGTTCTTTTGACTGTAAGCATTCCAATGTAATATGCAGATTCTTTGTCTCTTTTGTATGAAGAGTAAAGGTCATCAAGTAGCTGGATTATCTGATCCTCTCCCCACTCAAATAATCTCTGATATAAAGGAATACTGAAGAATAATCCTGAATCTACAATTTTTCTTGGAGTATAAGCTTGTTTTATATTCGTCATTTGTTATGAAGTGTTTTAAATGAGTCAATAAGATAATTTTTTTCGTTCTGTTCATAAAGTGACATTTCTTTATTGAAATAATCAACTCTTATTCCTTTCAGATTTTTATCAAAATATGGGAGACGTTTTATGATATCCCGTGCACTTGCAAGGAAGAATGTTGGTGATGTAGCCTGATTTATCATTACTATGATTTCCATCTCCCCTGCTTTATCCATTATGGATTGCTTATTGGCTTTACTTTTCTCATACCTTAATTGAGATACAATCCTTGTTATACAAGTTAAGGCTTCAGATAGGTATTGGTTTCCAAATTTCATATAATAGGCGAATAAAAATGCCGCTATGACATCCCCGTACCACCAATGAGTCCGTCGCTTTCCTTCCGATAACTTTTTATTGTCATCGTTACCGTTAATATTTATTTCAATTAATCCAGAACATGAAATGGTTTCCCAAAGTATATGGTATTGTTTTGTCTCAATAAAATGATTATAATGCTGAATGAATGCATTTACAAAAGCAAAGAAATGTGTTCCTCCCTGTATTGGGTCCATAAAATCGAATCTCTCGCCAAAAGGTGGAATCTCTGGTATAGTTGGAGCTGCTTCAAACTCATTCTTAACCCTATTTGGTTCTTTTATATACCAATATTGTTTTCTTGTCCACTTACGGAGGCAATATAAATATATGCCTAAGATAATTGATACACTTCTATCCCCATTTTCCCGTTCACTTTTCACAAGAAGCTTATCCCACATCTTTGCCAAATGACGTTGTTGAGCTTCATGGCTTTCAGGAATGAATCTGAGATGATGTGATTTTAATAACTCATAATCTGTCAAAGCCTTTCCTCTGGCGTTCTGTGTTGAAAAGAACGTATAAGCAAGTTCAAGTGAAGAATCATTAAGAACTAGTACGTCAAACGAAATTATATCAAGAATTTTTTTGGCTTCTTTACTACGTGTTTCAATGTTGGGGTAATGTCTATCAAGATACATTTCAATAATATATCTGTTATATCCTATATATTTTTGAGCTTCAACAGAATCAAATTTTTCTTTCAATAAAAGAATGTTATCAATACACATAGCACGTAAAATGAGCGCCAAAGTAACAGTTCTTTGTTGGCCATCAATGATATCATAATCATCACCTTTCTTTTGAAGAATCAATGTCCCTAAATGATATTTATGATTCCTAGGAATAAAAATATCATCCAGCAGCTGTTCTACATTTTTTTGCGGCCAGCAATATATACGTTGATAATCCGGTATCTTTAATTTTAAGGAAAGTACATCTTTTAATGACATCGTATGAAGGACAACTTTGCTTCCAGTTCCATCTGTAATATTAATGTTGACAGAAGCACCATCTTCAATTTTATTAAAATCAATAGATGATACTGTAAAAATCTCCTTTTGAGTATCATTATTTCCGTCATAATAAGTATTTAGGAAATCTTCAATCAATGGATCGATCTTACTAATAAATTTTGTAAGATAATCTGCTAATTCCAGAAGATCTCCAATTTTATATTCATAGCGTAATCGTCCTTGTTTCATTCCATTCCAATTATGCCATAAATAATCACCCGATTCCGTATCGATGTTATCACGAAGATATTTATACAATCTCTGATTGAATGTATTACCATAATAATCATCCTCCAGATGCAACTCCAAGTAGCCATTAATATATTCATAATGTACTACTTTAAAATTAATCCGAGGTGAGACAGTAATCAATATATACCTATTCTGATGCCAAGCACTTTCATTTTCCTGGCAATACACCTCTTTATTCTTATCTGGCCATTTTTTATTTACAAATTTTCTGACTGATTCTACTGTTTCCGGATAGATATACAACATATTACCAATTCTTAATTTTTATTTCTTTTTAGATGCTCTTTCTCGTTTCTTAAGGCTCAAATCCTGCAAGACCTTTCCCATTGCATCTTCTTTTGCAAGAAGAAGAATATCATCATCCAGTTGAAGCGCATAAAGCACCCTAAGATAAATGCCTATTGCCACTGTCGGTACACCTTTCTCTATGCGTGAAACCGTAAGGGGTGAACAGGTGGCACGTTCGGCAATCTGTGCGACACTAAGGTTTCTACGCAATCGTGCAAATCTGATTTGTTCACCCACCATTTGCATCTTCTGCTCCAGTTTTCTTGGCAACTTGGTACCCATTGTACTTTTTGTCATAGCTCAACATATCATATAATATGCAAATATAAATGTTTTACTTTATTATATGATGTATTACAGAAATCAATTTTCGAATTTAATCTTGCCGTAATCTACTTGGTCATATCATCGGACATTGAGATTTATTATATTATCCATAGAGTTTATATTTCAACATATATTATTTCTAAAAAGATAACCATATTTTGAACAATAAAAGAAATAACACTTCTTTTTCTGTTCAAAATATTACTACTAAGGTAATCTTAGAAAATATTGACTGCTGTCACATAATGCTTACCACAAAAGTAGATTATTCCCTAAACTGTCTCACAATTCACCAATTGTAAAAGATAGTAATTCAAATTATATCTTGATACATTAATACACTATACAACTACATGAATACTTCACTTTTTGTACCTTGTAGAAAATACACGGCTCTTTCATTTAAGCTTAGATAAAGGCACATAATTCCCCCACCCACTTCTTATGGGAAGCAGGGATTTTGTTATGATTGATACCCAAAACGTTACGAATCCTCTGAGATTACAAATTATCTCATTTTTGATCCAGCATATGCATCATTGCGGTAAAGTCCAAGGAAAGTTCTCCGATAAGTTCGGCCGTTCCCTTAGCCTTTTCGGAGGGCTTTTTCCTTTTACCTTTCCATATCGAAAGTATTGCCAGTACCATCCTCTGTATCGTGTCAAGGTTTCTGGCGGACCTTGCACTATTCCGCCTGATGAAGTCCTGCCTCAGGTTGCGGTCAAGGTCCCAGTGCATGCTTTCTATTGCCCAATGCATTCTGGCTATTGTGCCCAGCCGCCGGGCACTTCCGTGAAAACTGGAAACATAGAACCTTCTCTCGGAAGATTTCTGACCATCAGATTTTCTTTCCGTTGCAGTCCGTATTTCGACAACCGTCAGATTTCCATTCCACTTTTCCCTGTCCGTAATCAGGTCATTTCCACGAAAGATACGGCATACCCTGGTCTCTATTCTGCCATGTTCAAGGAAAGGGCCTTCCGAATATACATCCACAGGCTCTGCAAGTTCGACATTGTCCTCAACCCCATATCGCAGAGTCCTCTGGTTCGCCTTCAGCTCGATAAGGAAATCACCGCCTTTTTCCCGGATTTTATCTATGATGGCTTTCTGGAAGGACATGGCGTCTGCCGTAACTATGCATCCTGACACATCCACCTTGTCCAACAGTTTGGGTACGGAAGTTATTTCGTTGCTTTTTTCTTCGCACATGTCTGTGGCAAGGGTGACACCTCCTTCAAGGGAATAGGCGGATACGATGTCGGGGTTGCGTCCGTTTTCAAGTACCGTCCCTCTCATTGCCTTGCCGTCAATACAGAGGATGTCCCCGGCACAACCGACAAGCTCATCATGGAAGGTGGAGGTAAATTCAGACATCCGCTCAGACATGGCTTCATCATCAATATGTTTGAATATACGGCAGAGCGTAGGTTCAGAAGGCACGCCGTCCAACAAAATTCCTAAAGAGCGGAAGCGTTTCAGATTACGCTTGCCAAATCTGATTATATCCGGACTTGTTATACACTTGCCCAGCCGTCCGAGTATTACAAGGAGAAGAATATCTTCCAGCTTGTATTTGTAGTTTCCCTTGTCTGTCCTGCGGTAATCCGGCACTGATTTCACAAATTCTTTCAGATGTTTCATTATGCTGCTACGACGGTAGGATGCATGTTCCTTTTTTAATATATTAGACATGCAAAATGTTACATATCAGTAAAATAAATCGTATTTTCGCATAGCGAAAATTAAGGCGGAAATCAAAAAACGACCTCTGTCGCATTTGATTTCCGCCTACAAAAATAATTTTATATGAACGATAAAAAGAAACACCGGAAGCGGTGCTTCCTGCATCGCTGTGCGCAAAAATAATGGTTTTTCGGAGAATAACAAGGATTATAGAGGTTGTTTTAAATGAAAGAGCCGTGTAGAAAATATTGAAAAAGCTTGGAAAATATACCATTTTTTCATACATTTGTATAGAGTCAAAGGCTTTCGGGAATTGCGAATCATTTCTAATATTTTGATTATCAGATTTTTAAATATTGTAATATTGTACCTTACGTGTATTTGAGTTTTTCAAACAAGTTTTGAACTTATTGAATACCAATGTTTGTCGAGATTTTCTAAATAACTGCTAGGTAAACGGCATATTTTGTAATGACTTCGTTTCGTTCGCCTTGGAATACTTTGAATGCACAGAATTTAATCTGAAGAGCAAGCGATGAGAGAACAGAAGCCATTCGTCAACTATTATAGGAAGTCCGGGAACAGACAGCAAAATAGCTTCCGGCTACAGAAGCAAAAGGCAAAGCAGAAAGCGTGGCAACAGAACAGGCAAAACCCTTCAGTTACTTTAAGAAGAAAACGACTGATTGCATAACGAAATCAAAGTTCTTCAGATGTATAAGGAGAAAGCACACACCGGGAACTTTGCCGGGAACGTGACAAACTGAAAGTAATAGGAAAAATAAAAATTATAGTTCAAAGTAAATAATGAAAATGAAAACAAGATTTCTATTAGGTGTATTACTCCTTTTTAGCATTACCATGCAGGGGCAACAAGTGAAAGTGAATTATGAAAATATAACAAATTCCCTTCCTGTTATTTTACAAGAATATTTCCGGATGCAAGGTGTACAACATCTGAATCTGACTATCAAGGGTGAATTCAATGGGAAACGAGCCAAGCTAAAAAAAATATCTTGCAACAATGGTATGTTTACAGAAAGAGAACTTTTACCTGATTTCGTACATTTTATATTGGTCGATAGTGTAGAAACACTTGATTTTATGGTAGCACCATACAAAGAAGATAGCATACGTTTAACTTGTTTTTATCCACCAGTAGACAATATGCCATTGTTCACAGATACGGTACGCTTGGATAGACATAAGATTCTAATGGAAACGTATACACCTGGTGATGGTTTTGATATTCCTATTATAAGTTATACCTCTGGTATTTCGGTGCAAGGTGGAATCTGGTTTTGTGGATTACGTGATTCAAAAGTAGAGCCACGAAAATGGTATGAGAAGTATGGTATTGATGATTATGTCTATTATACAATTCGTTTGGAGGAGGATAAACCTTCAAGTAAAGGAACTGTTTACGTCAAAATATCGAAGTAATTTTGGGGCCTAATGCTCCTGTATCAGAAATACAGAGAACAAGCTACCCTAACGCAAGCCTATAAGGCTCCGGCGTTTCCGCTGGGGCTTTCTAACTTTTGTACTTATAGAATATCAAAAAGAAAGCGATAGTGGAGTGTTACCCTCCCTAAAAAAACACTTTTCAGTGTCTAACTGCATTTTGATAATTAAATACGTTGTATAATTAGTTTTCCCATCATTGTATGGGTAAAATTCAACATATTCTTTAGACGTAGTTGGATCGTTCAGTTCTCCTGTTCTATCGTAGAATGAAAAGATTGTCTTATCCAGTTCTTTAATATCCCAATAATGACTAAAAATATAATGTGCTAAAGTTAGGAGTGGCGAAAGACCATCTTCCACGAATCTCACCTTCTTTTTTGTTCCCATCCTTATCAATCTCTACATTGGCTCGTGTATATATTCCATCTTTATCGAAATTCCAAATAGATTCCCAAGAGCTTCCGTCTTCATACTCTTTTTTTCCGCCAGTCCAGGTTATATCACATATTAGTGCGATAATGCTTTCTTCTCCATCGTTATAATATCCTTGTTTCTCAACACAATTGGAAAGAAGCACCATCTGTACAATCACTGCAAAAAACGATTATTCTTTTCATAATTAATATATTAAACTACACAAATGTATACAAACTTTTGTAGATTTGACAATCTGAACTTTTAATTTAGGAAAATTAAGGGAAATACAGAACTATAAACCTTAAACTGAGAATGATTTGCCTACTTTTGCGATATAAAAATTAGTAACATGAAAAACCTAAAAAAATATATCATAATAGCTATTTTAGCCAGTGTTGTTATATATTTATCAGGATGTGCAAGTCTTACTTATAATCCGCACAGCCAAACAGAAAAAGTAAAAGTGACTTTAAAGAATAAATAACTGTATCATATCAGTTTATGCAACTTGTAAAAGTCATATATATAACATTGATGCTCTGCCTGTTTATATTTGGTGCTAACGGGCAAGAAAACATCAGAGAGAACCATATCAAACTTAAAAATGACAGTTCAAGAATTCTCTCTGATAAAGTACGTATACCGTTCAATAAAACAGATTTATTATTGCCCAATCCCAATGCGAAAGACGTAGAAACAGCCATTGACAACACAAATTTTAAAGCGGATAGACCTTTCTATATACCACTATATTACATTAATCCTACTCCAATGTTTTATGGGGACTATAGTACAAGCGGACATATTTTCTCTCATTTCTATGGCAGTGGCTCACAAACCACGTTGCCGAGAATAGGACGGATAAACGAGGCTTCAATAATGTTTCATCATCAATTCAACAATGATTTTGAAACCCGACTGGGCATTAATGCCACCAAATATAACTTTCCCAAAAGTACCGGACAGGCTTTTGGCATCTATGGCGCAATGATTTATCACCCAAATGAAAGATTAAGACTAAAAGTGTTTGGAGCATATACACCGACTTACCAGTATGGCTTTTATAGAAATACATATGGCATTACTGCCGGGTATGATTTTACAGACCGGTTGGAAATGGAAGTCGGCATACAAAATTATTACAATCCGGAGAAAGGTTGGAATGTGGTTCCAATAGTCATACCACGCTACAAGTTTAAGAAGTTTGATATTGGAATAGACGTAGGCGGGCTGCTTTATGAAACAATACGGAAATAGGAAAGGAAAAGCTGTCCTTCCATATCTCTGACGTTTTTTTGTCATATCCTTAGTCTTTTTCCTTACCGTTTCTTTCATAGCCTCTTGCTGTACTGATCATTCCTTTACAAATGTAGCGTGCGGATCTTTCTGGGCCGCACACAGGATGTGGAGGCATTGAAATATTACCCTCTCTTTTTCGGGAAATACGAGAAGGAGAAGAAATCCACCAGTTCCGGCAGCAGCAGTGGCGGCCGTAATTCCAGCGTGACCATTAGCACACAGAAGGAAGGGATATATGAATCAAAGGACTTCGCCTCACTGGAACCAGTGGAATTTATCGGAATGGGAAACCGTTCCAATATCAAAGGACATTTCAGGAAGAAGTTCAGGCTGTTCGAACTGGAGGAGGAACCGCTGCCGGTAGTCGCGTTCAGGACGGAGAAGGAAATATCTGACAATTATACCAAAATACTGAAAGATATCAAGAGGATGCTTGGGATGGAAGACCAGAAGTAGATATAAATTCTTTGTTCATCGGTAAGTGAATATATATTTGGCAAATAAAAAAATACACTAAAAATAAAAGTGAGAAAATGTATAATCGGCAAAACGAAATGCGAGCGGTATAAAAAACGAAATGCGATAATCAGGGTATAAAACGAAATGTGAAAAAATTATCGCACACGCACGATATAAAAAGGCTTTCAAACGTCATTTGAATGGTGTTTGAAAGCCTTTAAAATTATTGCATTTTCACATAAAAAATACGTTCCAATATTTGTGCAATTCATTAGAAATGACTATCTTTATACAGTATTTAGGAGGCATCTGTTGCATCAACATCGCTGCTGTCTTTGTAATCAAACAAAGTTCGCTGCGGGTGTTCTTCATAATTGCATACCATCCATTCCTCCTGCTTTCTTCGGCTCGTCTTTGATGCGCTGATGGTTCTTTCTACCCGGTGGATTATCCATCCGTTTTTGTTTGCGTATTCCTCTATCATTGGCAGGGGAAACATTGTCAGCATGAACTTACCTTTCACCTGCTCCAAAAGCTGCAGGAGCTTCTCCATGCAATACTCATCAAATGTACCCTCGTAATGGCCGCAATCACTGTTTATATACGGCGGATCCACAAAATGAAACGTATCGGGCGAGTCATAAGTGGAGATGACATCCAGCGCATCCCGGTTCTCTATGGTCACGTTATCAAGCCGGGCGCATAGCCATTCCGTGAACTCATCCTTTGCATTACGCAGTTTTTTCGGCATTCCACCACCAAAGTCATAACCGAATGAACCGTCCATCATGCTGGCAAAGGACATTTTACACAACGCCCAAACAGCCCACGCCCGCTGCACCGGTTGGAAGAATTGAGGATACTGCAGGATATGTCCGGCATGGGCGTGCATATCCCGGCTGTGCAAAGTCTTCTCAATCTCCTGTTTCAGGTCACGATAATAGACTTTAGCCATCCAATAAAAGTTCGTTATATCCATACTGATATCGTTTATAACTTCGCCATCAGCCGGACGCTTGGCAAACAATACTGCAGCACCGCCGCAGAAAGCCTCTGTATAAAGTTTATGCTTGGGGATCAGAGGCAGAATATGTTTAAGGAGGGTTTGCTTGCCTCCGTAGTAAGAAATAGGTGTTTTCATTGCTGTTATTCCTTTAAATGTTACTATCTTTGCGACATCTCACTCACATAACATACAAATGCGACCAACCGCAGCAGAGGGTATTTAGCCCCCGGCTGTGCGGTTGGTCGCATCTTTGTGTAAGTATGTGGGTGAGATAACTACTTACAGGCCGGGGGCTTTTTCTTGCCTGCCCCCGACAGGCATTTATCCGTTTATAAGCGCATTAGCTTGTTCCTTGCATTGTTCCCGGTAAGACTGGAAATCATCCCACTCGGAAATAAATTCGGATGCCCGTTCATGCTCCGGATTGACAAAGGCTATCATACGGTTTGACTGGATTGCCTCCACCCGGCTGGCCGAGTACCTCGTGCGGATCAACCCAGAAACAAATTCGTCATAAGTAGCCTCCCTCGCTTCAATCAGAGTACCTCCGTCCGCCATACTTCCTGTATAGGCATATCCCAATATGGGAGCGGACACCGGTTCAGTCACCTCACCCGAACGGGCATCCGGTTCAGGAGAATACTCCTCACGCTGCTCGTTCAGATAGCACAAATAATGTTCATTATCGAACTTTGAAAAAGTCTTTTTTTCTGCATAAATCCCTTTGTACATAATCACCGATATTTTAATCGGGATCGGTTATCTTATAAAAGCATTTACCCCGGTCACCGATTGGTTGTTTAATAATCTTTGCCGAACAGGGTTCATCCAACACCACATCTTTCAACTGTTTGATAAGAGCCTCCGAACCGGTAAAAGTGATATGTTCCACCCAATCCATTTTTGGAGAACCGTCATCATCAGTGAGCAAAGCTCCGGTCTTGTCCTTTACCTGCTCGTAGATGTCATACTGGATGATCAGGCATTCACCCTTGTACTTGGAGGCTTTTATCTCGAAGCCTTTCAGGTGGATTTCCCTGTTCAAAATGTCATCAATGTGGTACTTATCTCCCGTGAGATTACCACTGCTGTTCGTTACTTCACTGAATGTTTTCATATTGAGAGTTTTTAATAAATAAATACTATTGCAATGCTGCATGAACCCCAACCGGCTGGATGCCTTTATCCGGATCTCCTCATCGCTCATTCCACGTTTTCGTAGTTTGGCCACCTCCCGGCAGAGGTTTTTCTTGTTCTGCTTGCGGGCGAGGCAATAATCATGGAACGTCACGTATCCCACGTAATTGACACCCCTGCTCTCTACCGGGAAGACCTGATAATTCGGCTTTATACTCAAAGCACGTTCATTATTCAAGTAGTGGTTGATAAACACGAGGGTTCCGTGGAGTTTCTCCTTGTTTCCATCCAGTAGGACAATATCATCGGCAAAGCGGTAATAGTACCGGATGCCCATTTCTTCTTTCATGATATGATCCAGTTCGGATAAATAAAGGTTAGCAAAGAATTGGGATAAATAATTTCCAATAGGCACTCCGTTCTCTGCCGAGTCCACGATACCGTCAAGCAAAGCAAGCAGCCGGGCATCTTTCAGCTTTCGGCGGATTACCTGTTTCATGATCTCGTGGTCTATACTCGGATAAAATTTGCGCACATCGATTTTCAGGCAGTACCGGGTTCCCTCCGGATCCGCTTTCAAATCACGGCGGAGCTTGTATAAAAGAGGGTGAATACCACGTCCACGGATACAGGAATAGGTATCACGGGTGAAATTGGAGAGCCATATCGGTTCAATCACCTGCATGATAGCCCAATGAACGACACGATCACGGAATGGCAGTTTGAATATCTTCCGCTCTTTAGGCTCGTAAATGATAAAAGTCTTGTACTCGGAGGTGCGGTAAGTACCGGTGATAAGTTCACGCTGGAGCTGTAATAGGTTCGCCTCCAAACGGGAGCCGTACTCTATTACTTCGCTTCGGCGAGTTTTGTGACGGGCGGCGTTGTGAAACGCCTGTTCGAGATTGCCATATTCGACAACTCGTTCAAACAAATTTCCATACCTTTTCATGGTCTGTTTCTGCGGTTCTGAGTGTCTGAGTGTCTGCTTTGCCTTACTCGGAAGCGTTCGAACCGTTACCGGCCTACCAGCGTCCTTTTGAGCGTTCGTCATCTTTTGCCAAGTGGCAAGGTCTTTCACCCCATCTAACCGTTTCCTAACTGCAAAGTATAGGGGAGCGGACACATTCGCATTCGAATTCGAGGCTGCATTGTTCGTATTCGTAGCAAACGCCCCTGCATTCGTGCCATTGTTAGCGTTAGCACCGGAGAGGCGCACACGAAGCCTGCGTCACACTAAGGGTAAAACAACCTGTTAAACTTGGTTTAACGATGCAAAGATAAGCCTTTTAAATACATTTACCCAAAACCGGCAAAAAAATCACAAAAATCGACTCGCCTTACGGCGAGTTCTGAAACCCGCCGAACAGCTTTTCCAAAACTCTCAATACAAAATTTCAAAGAACGTTCTTTTCCTCTTTCCGTTTTCCGTTTTCGTTTTAAGCCGACATCACCGGATCCGCATCGAAAAAGCAGAGGGGAGCGGACACATCCGCATCCGAATACGAGGCCGCATTGTTCGTATTCGCAGCAAACGCCCCCGCACCCGTGCCATCGTTAGCGTGAGCACCGGAGAGGCGCACACGAAGCCCTTTGGATGATGCTGAATTCTCCCAAAAATAGTCACAGAAATAAGTCGAGGCGGTCGCTCCGATTTCGGTCGGCATGGCGCAAAGCAAGTAGTAACTTTTCTGTTTGATATAACCGCTGGTTCTCGGAACCTCGCAAACCTTGATAAGGCCGGAAATCGAATTGTCATCATAACCGGCATAAAGGGACGGGGCAACATAGACCTCAGATTTCTCATCACCCACGTTATCGATAAGCCCCCGGACAATCTTCCAAATATGACCGAAAGGATGTTTCAGGCCGAAGAACACCGGAACCTTTGCTGCATAATGCAACGAGCCGTCCTCCTTTAGCACGTTAAACGTGGTTTCACCGCAACCGTCACCCAGCTCGATACCGGCAGAGGTCGGAACAACCGGGTAATAACCCCACTGATCCCAATTCGGCATATTGGTGGTTCCGGATCCGAGGCCACCCTGATACAAACCGTTGCTGTCCTTTTCAGCAATCACGGCCTCCTGCATGTTGCGGGTTCCGAATATGATCATGAAAAGAATTTCAACCACCGCCTGAGCCACGTACCAGTTGGCATCCCAACCCTCGCCACGCTTGCGGGCATAAGTTGAAAAATTACGGTACTGCATATTGGTTGCAACCATCCCCAACTGCGTGCGGTAAGTCCCGTCCCGGCTTGCATCATTGTTTCCACCACGATATTGGGCGGCATCACTCACAACCGAACAAAGGATATTGTTCGTCCTGTCCATCACGCCACCACCGAGGGCGGAAAGGCCACCGGCGGGAATATACACGCACTGTTTGCCTTTGATGGGAGAAAGGGAAACGGCATAATATTTCAAATTACCCACTTTCCACTCGGCAAAATAAAAACCAATATTCCAACACCACATATACTGTCCCATCGTGCCGTCCAGCTTCGCCGGTGTACCGTCCTCGAAACGGTAGTGGTTCGTGGGATCCAGCTTGCGCCGGGTACGGTCATCCTGAACGAGGTAACAACCAAGTCCCAACAGCTCTGGCAGCTTGCGGAGCATATCGAGGCTGCCGTGATAACCGGCAGCCCGGTACGTGGAATTCGATTCATTCCAATAACGTCCACAAACGGCGTTTGCGGCGGTGGTAACCGCCTCGGACAAATTCATAACTTTGGACTCTCCGTCCGTGTCCAGCACCTCGATGCGCATATCGCTCACGCTGCCGGAGGCAGTATCGAGTTCGCTAATCTTCTTTCCGGCTTCAAAAGCCGAAAGCATCGCTAACACACGGGTTTCCTGATCGCTTGTCATATTTATCAAGTTTTTAAGTTAAACGTATTCTGCCTTTACTGTCAATCCGGATTTTACCGCCTCCGGTAAGGCGGACGGACGGAGCCTGAACCGTCACGTTTATGGTCTTGTACAAGTGGGTGGCCTGTGTCGGGATCACGTGAATCCGGCTCGTTCCGATTTTCAACGGGGTTACAACACCGGCGGGATCCACGCTCACGGCCACGTCATCACCCAAGAACAAAACATTCTGCAGGGAGTACGAGGGGAACATCTTGGCAACGATACGCTGAACGTAAGGATTACGCTGGGTGATGCGTTTCGTGTAGGTCAGTTCCATTCTCGTGGGAGCCAACGAAGCCGCACCCGATATGGACTCCTGCAGCTGCTTCATCTTCTCGATCTCGGCCTCTGCTGTGGTGGCCGTACTACTCGCACGGGCGGCAGCGGCAAGGGCTTCCGATTTGGCCGCATTTACAGAGCTGGCCTCCTTATTCGCCGTATCAGCTGCGGAGGACGCTTTCGTGGCGGCATTTGTGGCATTGGAGGCAGCTCCGTTGGCCGATTCCGTGGCTTTCTTTGCCGCTTCGGTAGCTGCTCCGGCAGTACCGGCGGCATCATTGGCACTTTTGGCAGCATTATTGGCCGCTGTGGTTGCCTTATCCGCATTACCTGCAGACGTGTTGGCTTTTGCTGCGGCTTCATTGGCGGCTTTCGTTGCCCCGCTGACCGCATCCAATGCCACGTCCTGCAATTTGGAGATAGGAGCCTCTACTACTTCCGGCACGCCACCGTTAAAGCGCAAGGCCGGAAGCGAGAGAAGCCCGTCCAACGAGGTGGCCACCGGTAGATCACCCACGCCTTTGGATTCGGCTCGGATGATCGCACGCACACGTTTGGCGATTTCCTGCAATTGTGCTTCTGTCAGTACCATAACTTATCCGTCTATCAATTTGACAATTTGTGCGTAACCGCCGGGATTCAAAACCAATGCGGCCTCTTTTATCATTAGAGCCTCCTCCGCCGAGATTTCAATATTTCCGGTGGATTGATAGATTTTAAGGCTCAAGCTGTAAGCACGGATTTTCTCGTCACCGCTCAAAGCATTCACCCTCTCATCTCTCCACTCCCCACTGAATAGGATCGGAGCAATGACATCTTTCATCAACTGCTCCTGTTCCACATCCGTACCCTCTACTTTTTTCGTGATCACCAACCCCTTATAATTCATAAAGGGAACATTCAAATTCACTTTCATAAATACCTCCTTTTTATCGTTACCAATCATTATCATTCATTGAACCTACTATCCAGCCTCTACCCAATAAATTAGACGCTGGCACAGGACTCATAAAATCCTCTATATTCCTACAATCGGCGATAGTACCGCCCGGCCATTTTACCTTATTACCGTTCGAATAGATATACACCTCACTATTTTGGTTATTGGCATTCATCACCGTTACCCGTTGACTTTTCATCCCGCTCAACAAATACCGGTACGTTCCTGAAGCTTTTATAATCACCAAATCAACCGGAAAACCAGCAGCATCTCCGGAGGAGCCATACAACGGGATAGTATAATAGGTCTCGTTATTGGATGACGTGGCAGAAGACAAAGAGACATATACCTTACCGGTTTCCGTCTCCAAACCATTCACGTAATAGTAACCATAGCTGCCATATACCACCAGCGTATTGCGTTGCCTTGCCCCGAAATTACCACGACACCAAACATCAGAGGTATAGAAACGGAAAGAACGCTTTTTGTCATAGTCATAGCCCTGATGATACAGGTCACCGTTAAACCACATCTTTCCATCACTGCCAAAGGAGATGCCTCCGACAATATCCCCGTCATTATTCACGCAGTTTAAGGATTTGAAGGAACCCGACACACCGACAACCGTTCCGCTGAACTCGCCGTTCTTGGCGATTATCTTTCCATCCGTGGTGAATTGTACGTTGCCATTCGCAGTTACAAGCCCCTCCAGCTTGATATGCTTGGCGTTTATTGTCACGGAGTCCGCCGCTTGGTTGATATAGGAAACAATGGCACCACCATCCTCAAGCGTCTTGCTCGCCCATAACTTATTGCCGTCTGCAGTAGTAATCCACCCAGCCTTGCTGATGGTTCCGTCTATCGTATCCACCCGGCTAACAATGGCATTGATTTGTTGTGCCGTCACGTGAAAGCTGCTCTCGTGCGTGGTGACACGATTGCCAAGGACATCCACCCGGTCAATGGTAGCCCATAGCTTGTTGCCGTCTGCCGTGGTGATCCAACCGGCGGTCTTGATGGTATGGTCTATGATTCCCAAATCATCCTCCGCCTTATCGATACGGCTCACGATAGCATTGATCTGCTGCGCCGTCACGTGAAAGCTGCTCTCGTGCGTGGTGACACGATTGCCAAGACTGTCCACCTCGGTTATGGTAGCCCACAGCTTGTTACCGTCTGCCGTGGTGATCCAACCGGCGGTCTTGATGGTATGGTCTATCTTATTCACCTCCTCGGCCACGGCAAGAATATGCTCGGCGGTCTGCTCGAACTTGGTACTGACCTCTTTTTTATAATCCTCTAACGGATGATTGGTCAGGGTTAGCTGCTCGATATACAAGTCACCGGTAAATTTCAGGAGAAAATCACCGGTTCCGTTCCATACTCCTGATATCTCCAGTATATCAAAGCCCTCACCAGCCGGAATAACCTGCTCCACATAGGGAGCGGATCCACTGAAACCGGCAGTCAGGATCCCCTCCTCGGCGCAATGATATTTCAAGGTTAGAAATATGACGCTGCCATCTTCCGGCTTGGTGATATCCGCATTCAGCTGGCGAATGTGACTCCGTTTGATCCGGAGCATGAAACGGCCATCGAAAGAGTCAATATCGGCCACCTTGTTTTTCTCGGAATAGAAATTCACGCCTAAATCAAGCAGCTGCCCTCCGATATCAAATAAAGCCATATCACTCTCACGCTCCCAATAAGCCATGTCATCCTGAAAGCTGGCGTTTTTCAAAAAGTTATCCTCCTCGGTCATCGTGCCCACAACGCTCTGCATGGCACT
The DNA here is from genome assembly GCF_031119655.1 of Phocaeicola sp. GP0067. Taxonomy (NCBI): domain Bacteria; kingdom Pseudomonadati; phylum Bacteroidota; class Bacteroidia; order Bacteroidales; family Bacteroidaceae; genus Phocaeicola; species Phocaeicola sp. GP0067. The sequence goes on along the minus strand of NZ_JAVHZY010000025.1, from coordinate 32,917 downwards.
TTGCAGCATACCCTCCATTATCTCGAATTTCGTCCGGACATCCTCACCGGTACGCAGACGGAAATCACCCAGCAGATAGGCGTTGTTGGAATACAGACCATATCCCTGCAGCTGCCCCCACCAATAGGTAATAATACCGGCCAGACGTCCAAGCCGGAGACGCACGGCGTTGTCAGGATCCGTTTTCATCCCGTACAGGACATCAAGATACGGACTGCCCTCCTCAACGCTGGTTTGTTTGATAACCCCTTTGCGGTCTGAATTGGTGGCGGAGTCCACACGGGTAAGCACGTCACGAAAAACAACACTACCCTCATCGCCTACAAAATTCTTATAGGTGATGCTATCGAGCCGTTCCTCTCCTTTGGAGGTATCACCGACTTTGGCAGTGACCACCTGCAGTTCGTACTGCTTGATGATACCATCCACGGAAAAACGCTGAACCATCAGGATATCACCCGGACGGAAAGGGTTGTAAAGGACTCCTTTCTCCGTATCGAGATAGATTGTCTTTGTGCCCGCATCGATGTGATCGACACGCATCATGTCAGTTGTCAGACGGGTTCCGTTCTCACCCATCAGTTGTGAGATGACAAATTCATACACTCGCATAACCCCACGGACGGTCATCTCGTCCAGCTCCATGACGGCTTTCTTTTCCTTTACTCCTGCGGCATTAAGCACCTCTTTCCAAAACAATGCCCATCCGGTTCCGCCGGGGAAACCCGAAGTAAAGACCTCGGAGGAAAGCAGACCTTTGAAAGTGGAGTCTTTCTCTACCATAAGGCTTTGGACAAGAGCCTCGCCGATAACCTTTATCCCCTTCAAAAAGGTTTCAAGCTCTTTCGCCGTGTCGGGTATGTCCTTTCTGAGGTATTTGTCTGCCGTTTCTTTTTCCAGCTTGCTCAAGGAATTTGCGATCGTGCGTATTGTCCGGACGGCGGAAAGGACGTTATACTCGGTGGGATCAATACTGTCCCAGCTTTTCAATACGGTCAGCACGTCCTTATTCAGCTGTTCCTTATAGGCTGCCTGAATATCCACGATATTACTCTCGATCTGATTGATACGCCCGTAATCAACCGCATACGTGCATTCAATATCCATATCTGTGGTATTATTCACCCGGCGGGAGATCTTGGTCACACGGCTCTCGTGAGTGCCGGTGGGGAAATAAATCTCATTCTCCAAAAGGACACGCCGCCCCAATTTCAAATCGATATGGTTCTCATCCAAATAGATGTAATCGGTTGGAGCCTTATAGACTGACGTATCAATGCTTATCGACTCGATATGCTTCTGAACGGCCTCCTCGAATTCTTTTTCCGCCAGCGGATAATACTCTTTAGGCATCCGTATGTTCCAAAGGATATACTCGTCACCCGGCTTCGGGATCAGCAGGCCGCCCGGTAGCTGCTGGTTCTCATACGGGAATTGCGTGATAATCTCGAACTCCTTTGTCTCGGAGTTGAAATTCACCTCAAAATCACGCCCGTTCAACTCCCCGCCTTGAAACGACACCTGTTTAACAAGCCCCTCGATCTCATACGTGTTCGGATCGAAATTCAACCCCTCATCAGTAAAATAATATATAGTGAACGCATTGCCGTCCTCACCTGTGGCCTCTTCCGTCCTGACACCGGTAACAGTACCGATTCGTTTCGGGAATATGTACGCAAAGGCCTCCTCCTCCGCCTGCTCCACGATTCCAAGATGGATATTCCTTTCCACGTAACGGACACCACCCGGAAGCTGCAGGCGGCGGTGACCGTAATCAGAGGCCACGATATTACGGGTACTGCCAAGAGGATACAACCGGGTAAAGAAAGGAACCGTATCATTCTCCACACGGGAAAGCCTGAGCAGCCCCTTTCCGTACCCCAAAGATACGGGAGTGCCGTGTTCACAACGGCTCAGATTGATAGTGGTTCCCTCGATCCACCATTCGGTATTGAAATTCTTGGCTATTTCCGAAAGGGCATCGAAACAAAATATCTTATCATACTCTATGTTTACATTAGCGGAGGACACCACCTCGCCGATAACCCAATTTTTCGTCCCCTTGATACGGTTTATATTGTCACATATCAGCTGCAGGTGTTCGGCAGCCGTGGCATCATAGGAAAAGGAAAGCTCATCGTCACCGTCCACCATCTTGAGGACTTTGGCCTTTTTAAGCTCACTCTCTATACCGTAGAACTTGCAGCTGTAGGCATACTCAACGGTGGATTTCTGCTCCGGCTTGTAATCCTCCAGCAGCGTGAAGCGTTCACCCTCAAAATCCACGTAATCATTCACGCCCAGTTCCACGTACTCGTAAAGGGTAAACGACAAATTCAGGATATTGTCATTCATCACTTCCTTTACGTGGCGGTCGGAGTCTGACGGCGATACCGCAGTCTTGAACACCCCTTGCTGGTTGTATATTTTAAGCTCCATTTTGAACGCTGTTTGAATAATGTTTGAATACTATAACGAGGGAACCGGTTCCCGAAATTTCACGCTGAATTTTGCGATGACCTCACCCCCGAAATCGGTCAGCTGGGTGTAATCCGTGCAATCCTTGTAGTACATCCGGTAACTCCTGCCAAGCTCCGGAGGGTTGATGGTCAACCATCCCTTATTACCGGCCTTGAGAAATTTCAGGAATGACGAATAACGGGACAGGAATTGCGCCCGGTCTGCCGCTATGATCGCAAATTGCAGGGTGACATCACGAGCCTCCCATGCGGGTAAAAGCGCATCAGGCAGTTTCTCCCCGTCTTTTTCCCGGAATGACACAGCCGTGTGCGGCTTTGCCGATGGCGGTTTCAGCAGGGCGGAGTAATTCTTGGTATCACCCGCTTTCTCCTCTGCGAGGAATGCCCCATAATCCACAAAGACATCAACCCCGTTTATCAGTAACAAGCCTTTTAAAATATCCATTGTCATTTCATCTTTAAACCGTTTTGTTTGATATCCCTTATCTCATCGTATATCTTTGGCAAGGCATCGGTGTTCGTCTTTATCTTATCGATCGTTTCCAATGCTCCGCCTATGCCCTCTGATATATTCTCCACGTTCTCATCGATGGAGGCATCGTGCATCTGCAGGGAGGTCATCAATCCCTCCAGCTTTGTACCCTGATCCTGTGTGAGGGTTTGGAAAGCACCGGCACGCCCGCTTTGGGTGGTAGTCTTTTCCTCATCGTTTTTCCAAAGATCATACCCCATAGCGGCGGCCTTGTCTTTCCACGCTTCCATCCACGATTGAGCCGCATCAACGTTATTCCCGATATTGTCATAAAAGCTATCAATCAGGTGCATGGCATCACCCGCAATCTGTTCCTCACTTTTACCGCTTCCATATACCGCCTTTAACTTTTTCTGCAGGTCATCGAACTTATCGGCAAAGAACAGGGAATATGCGATCTGCTCTCCGAGGTTCTCCAGCACGGAAGCGGCCTGATCCGCAAAATTCTCCAATGCCGTGCCGCTTCCCTTGATGGCGGAAGTGATGGAGTCGAGCATTCCCTGACCGAGGCTCCCGAACGTTTCCTGCAGATAATCCTCCAAAGCCTGTTCCGCCTCGTCCATCGCATCTTTCAGGTCGATCAGGTTCTCAATATAGTTCCGGGTTTCATCGCTCATCTTACGGGTATCGAGAATGACTTGGAGCATCTCCGTATCCAGCTCGCCGTTGGCCTTTATCAGTTCAGGGTAAACATCAAGGATCCCGCTATAAACATCCTTTCCTTTTCCCCAGCCGAACAATCCCGTTTTTTTATGTCCCGTAACGATCTGCGCATCGTTCAACCCGCCAAAACCTTTCTGATAGTTCTCCAGCCGTTTGCGGTAGGTTCCGGCAAAATCACCCGTCATGCGCTCTATCCAGTTCATGGTGGGAGCGTCACCGGCCAGTTCTTCCTTGAATTGCGAGAGGGCATCACGATAGACCTCTATCGCATTAGCGGCCTTTGCTACCTGACGCTCCCCGAATATGTTCTCCGCCTTTTCGAGCAAAAGGTTCTGCTCCAGCAGTAAGAGGTTGTATTGCCGCTGGAAATCGAGCTTTGCCTTTTCAATCTCTTTTAGAGCCTCCTTGTGGCGGGCTTCCGCAGCAAAGGCCGAGGTCAGGAAATTTGCGGCCTCACCGATAGCCGCACCGATGCCACCGATCAAGCCACCCTTGGCGAAACCTTGTCCGATATTGGAAACCGCCCCCATCACCTGCTGCATACCGTTCAGGGCATCGGCAACCTCGTTGTCACCCATCTGGTCAAACATATTGGCAAGTTCACCAGCCGCCTCGGACGCTGCCCCGCTGATCGTACCGATTGCGCCGGACACCTCTTTGGCTCCTTTCGCACCTTTGAGTTCGGCAAAGCCTTTCTCAAATGTCTTGAAGATGTTCTCCCACTTATTATTGCCTCCCTTGCCGGTATCGAGCAATTTATCAAGGGCTTTTTTCAGCTTTTCAAGTTCTGCCGGACTTTTCTCTATGTTTTTCAGTTGATCCGGAGAGATGAACGTGATACCTTTCGCATCTCCCTTGCCGGATAAATATGCACGCAACTGCTTCGCCTGTGAGATAAGTTTCTGCAGTGAGTCGAAAGACATGGAAGAATAATCCCCAAAGAGCTTTTTAAAGAAATCATTGTCCTTTGAGATACTGTCAGCCTCCGCATCATTCACTGATTGGATGCCTTGTTTTACCTTTTCTCTTGCGACGGCTATCGCCCGGTCAATCTCCGCCGAGTTTGCCTCAGTCCGCTCCGCCTCCAATTTAGCGATATCATCATCACCTTGTTTCTTTATAGCCGCACGCTGTGCCTCATAGTCACGATATTTAGTCAGAAGTTCCTGCAGGGTTTCCTGCTGTTTCTTCTTTTTCTCCTCGTTATCCTTTTTCTCCTTACCGTCAATCTCTGCAACGGTGGCATCATATATCTGTGCAACCTGTATACGCTGGGTTGCGGCCTGTGCCGAGATATTGGCAAGCTGCTCAGGAGTAACTTTTTCCCCGGCGGCTTTCAGCTTGTTATAAAGTTCAATGCGCTGTTGCTCCTCACGGTTGATACGCTCTTTCTCCCGCTCAAAGTTCAACGATGCCTCCTCACGCTCCTTGTCATATCCCTCTTTCAGGATGGCGATACGCTGATCCTCTATCTTTTGCCGGGCTTTCAGTTCCAGCTCGGCGAGGTTGTTGGCCGGTTTCGCTTTATCCTTGTTGTTCTCAGGAGCCACGAACCCGCCGATACCGGATTTCTTTCCCAGCTCGGCATATTCCTCCTGCAGTTTCCTTGCCTCCTCCAGATAAGCGTCCCGCTGTTCCTCGGCGGCTTTTACGGCTGCATCCTTGGCCTCCTTATTATGTTTCTCGATCAACGTCTGAGCGTCAATCTGACCGTAAGACTCGCTTTGAGCCATATAAAGTCCCATTTTAGAGAACCAGCCCATCGAACCCTCGACATCGGATTCGGGAGTAGCCTTTACCTCGTTCACCTTTTCGTCCGCTTCCACCGCCTTGTTCACAAGGCTTTGGGCTTTCGCTTGCAGGAAAAGCATTTGGATATAGTCATCACTCTTTTGGATCAGCACATCGTACCACTCGGCAACGGTATTGTAATACCCGAAGCTCTCGCCGTATTTCCGGTTCAACTCCTCGACTTTAGCCTTTTCCTGTTCCTTACTGCCGGTAAAGTCTTTCAGGCTCTTTGTCGTATTTTCTATCTCGAAACGGGTTTTAATCATTTGGGCACGCCCGTCACTCTCTATTTTTACCCGTTCTTTCGCCTTTTCCGCCGCTTTCTCCTGCGCATCGCTGTATTTATCCCAAAGAACGATAAGCCCCGTTATTACGGCGGAAAGCCCTAATGTCAGAGTGGCCATCAAAGCGGTGGCCGCCGCATTGGAGATACCCAACGAAACGGCCAGCTTTGTATTGGCCGCCGTCAGCAGCTTTTTCATCTTGACAACGGTAACCAGCCGAAAAGCGGAATCCTTGTTCAGGGTATTCATGACTTGCTGCAGCCCCATAGTGACGGCCATGACGCTCTGCACACGGGTTTGTATCTTTATCAGATCCTCGTTTTCCGAGGCAAAAATCCCCATGACACCGGTGGCGGTCGTGAATAGACCGGACAAGCCGTTCACACCGCTCATCACTCCCTGCAAGGCAGCATCATCATTGGCGAGAATATTCGTTTGGGTACGCAGATCACCGATGGTATCGGCTAATACAGCGGCTTTATCGGCCATCTCCGCATACTCTTTGGTGTTCTGTTTGCCCTCCAAACGCAGGCGAGCCATCGCATCCTGCATCTCCCGGAGCTGCATGGAAAGCCGTTTGGTGGAAACGGATGCCTTGTCATGCTCCGCCTCAAGGGAGGAGAGAATGTTCTTGTCCTCCTGCAGGGCTTTGGTACAGGCATCTATCTCCGCACGCATCTCCAGCTGCGCCTTTCCGGGTGCAAGGTTGTCGTATTGCTTCTTTAAATCCTTGAGACAGGATTCAACATACTTGATCTGCTCTTTTTGGGCGGCAATACGGTCTGTGATGCTTTTAGACACCTGCTCGGCCTTATCTCCCAGCGTTTCGGCGGACTTGCCCGCCTTGTCAATGCCGGGAGAGAGCTTGTCTCTCATTATGAATTCTATCTCAACGGGTTTCATTGTTCTTTCAATCGTGATTGGAAAAATCCGGAAAGGCTTTTAGGTTTCCCTTTACCGCCTTTGCTTCCGGTTCGGTTGTTATCATTCTCTTTCTCGTAATGTGGCGCATCGGCAAGCATCATCCGGAGGGTTTGGTAATTGACACCCCAAAGAATGTATTTTACACTCCAGCCGGTGGCCGCAGCTATCTGCCACACTATACCAAAGGGGCTATGGGATCCGACATATTTCGTTCTTAACTCCCCTTTCTTTTTTGGCTCTCTCTCGGTTTCAGTGGATTGGATATCTGAACCGATTCGATAATACGCATAAAAGACTTTGTACCAAGCAAAGTGACAAAACGCTGGTTAGCACCCTGCAGGTACTTGTCAGGAACAAACCATCTCAAGAGCCATGCGACAATACCGGAAAACAATAGACCGGAAACCGCCCCACGGCAGATGGTCAGGGATACCATCTTGGAAACACGTTTGCCATGAATGGCAAGGAACGCCATCTCCTCATGCTTGTTGAACTGCTCCATCTCCTCGTATGTGATACCCAACTGCAGGTATAGCCTTGCGATCCGGATCTGACTCCCCAAGCAGGGACGTTTCATGGTTACCCTGATCGATACCGGTTTCTTTCTGAATGGCATCTTAAACTGCAAAAAAGGCAGGGAAACCCCTACATCAAGCAAAGCCTCCGCTGCCTCTATTTCCACGTTCTTTTTCATGGGTTACGCATTACCAGCCGCCTGACTCAACGTGAGGGTGGCCTTTTTGGTATTATCAGCCGCAAGGATAAACTCTACCGATCCGTTTCTCGCAGCCCCGGTATTGGCATCCGCCGTGATGGTAATCCTGCCGTTTACAATCTCAAGGCTGAAACCGGCGGGAACCTTTCCAACGGAAAACGCTCCGGAGGCTTCAATATCCACCGTCTTGCTTTCTCCACCTTTGGCGAATGACAAAGAGGTGGGCGTTATGGAAATAAATGGAACCGTGTCATCAAAGCTGAAAGGAGAACCTCCATCCAGCGGGTTCAACATTTCCATTTCACATTCGATACCCAGCGGATCATCACCGCCAATCTTGCCACGTACCACACCGTCCAGCGTCATGCGTTTCACCTCGATAGTCTGACCGGTTCCGCAGAGGATTTTCAATGTACCCTCCAATGAAACGGATTCCGAGGGAGCCTCCCATTTTGTACCGTCCACCGTTCCGCCCATCACATCCTTACAGTTCTGAGGAACAAGTTCGATCAGGGTAAACTTTAACAGGTTGGTGGCATCCTTTTTCTTTATTTTCTTGACCGGAGCATTACGAACCTGTGCGGCAAAGAGCTTGATATATTCAGCGGCATCACCGCCCCAATCAATACCGTCATCAGAAACATTGCCGATCTTTTTACCATTGAAATAAATGGCATCAAGGAGCATCATGTATCCGTCATTCACATATACTTTTGACATCGTTCTCTATTTTATAAAGGTTAATATTCTGTTTTTTAGTTTCTTTAGTGGAGAGGTAAGCAACAAACCGCCCACAAATCCGACTAAAAGCCATTTATACCATGTAGCGGGAGGTTTTTCCTTAATGCTTTGGGCGGCATCGCTCTCCGCCTTGTAGATTTCATCACTCCGGCTGCTCGTCTGTTCCATCCGGGAAATAACCCGCTTTAAACTATCCACCTCGCTGCGCTGTCGGAACACCTCACGCTCGTAAAAAAGACATTGCCGTGCGATAGAGTCACATTTACCAATAACCGTTATATTATCGCCATGCCTTTGTACGCTTACCGATGCCTGACCGTCTTTGGCCGTGTAGCCAGCACCGTCCGGCAAGTTAAGGAGGTTCTGTATCGGAACATCCACTTTCGCCTCCGACTCCGGGATCCCCTCCCGTGTCAGGGCGGTTATCGTCTGTCCCTGCAGTAGTTCCCCCGTCCTCTGAGCCGTCACGTCTGACTGCTCTCCGGTTGCTCCGGTGGTGGTTCCGCTTTTCGTCTGTTCCGTCAGTGTGTGTGACTGCAGGTTCTTGGTTAATTTCGCCGTGGCACACCCCGTCAGGATGAACACGGCTATGATTAGCACGAGGGTTGCCCCTCGGATTAGGTTTCTCATCATTTCCTGTTTGTTTATTGATTACTTTTCTTAATCTCTCCACCTCTTTGGTCAGGCGGGAGAGTTTTTGGATCATCTCCTCCTGATTCGCTTTCAGGTCGGCATTCTCCCTGCGGAGCTTGATATTCTCATCCAATATCTTCCGGTTCTCATCACTGAGCATATTGATGGACGCCTGAAGCTGGGATAACATATCATTGTTCTGCTTTCTACGGCCAACAAACCACGTGAAGATGCTACCGATAAAACCACCCGGCAGGGCGAACGTTAAAAAGTCCATCAGACCGTCCATCTCTTTGCTTTGTTATTGATTAATGCCTATGTTCCTGAGCCATGCCTGAACGTCAAATGACGGACACGCTTTGGCCGCAATCTCGTTATGACCGATGATTCTCACCCGTGGGAAACGGCGGTGGAAGTCTTTCACGTAATCCTCCAACGCTTTTAGTTGGCCGGGAGTACGGGTATCTTTGGGAGTCTTGCCGTCAGCGGCCACGCCGCCAACGTACACAATGTGCCGGGAAATGGTATTGTACCCTTTTGCTCCATTGGTAACCTCCCACGTATCCACCCGTGCGTCCTCGTTGTTCCGGGCCAATCGCTCCACCGTTCCGTCAAGGTGAAACATATCGGTATATCCTACCTGTTTCCAGCCACGGCCACCCTTGCTTACCGGGTTCGTGTGCCATGCTCTGATATCGTTACTCGTTACCTTACGGCCTTGAGGCGTGGCGGTACAGTGGATTACCAAATATTTCAATTCTGCCATAACCTTATCCTGCCACAGGGGTTCCCTGTACTAAAGCGATTACACCTTTTTTATCCTCCCGCATGATACGACCACCGGCACGTACAAGGAATGAATAAATATCACCGTAATAGGTTGCGTCACCCTCGTTCTCGAACGCTTTCACCTCACCCAGCGCACGGCAGACACTTTGCTCGTGCCATGCAAGTCCGGCGGCGAGATCGGTAGCTGCACCGGCAATACTCCATGCTTTAGGAGCTTTGGCCGCAGTATAAAGGGCAACCCTGCTGCGCATCATGATATTAAAGCTGAACAGCTTACCGAGGATACCGTTCTGCGCATCAGCAGAAGCGAGGAACGCCGTGTTCTCGTTCTCCGTCAGGCTGTTCAACAGCTGGGAGTACATCTGTGCATCCAGCAACAAATAACGCCCCTCCTGTGGAATATCATCGTTATTGAACTTGGTCATCAAGGCCAGCACGTCCGCCTTACAGATACCCTTACGTTTGCCGGTAGCCTTATCCGTGTAAGCGTCAACCTCCGCACCGGTAGTTTCAACGCACCCGGCAGCGGCAGGACTCCAGTTGAAAACGAAATCGAGTGCCACGTCATCCTGCAGCTTGAGTTTATCCTGACGCAGGACGGACTCCCGTTTATCATAGCTGAGTTCCACCGTATCAGCATTAGGGATAAGTACCGGATCCGTGGTGTATTCATCCAGCGGGAACGTCACATCGATATCCGTTCTTTTGGTTACCGTAGCCGGGAGGTTGGTTCGGTTCTTCTTGGTTCCGGACGCAGCACCGGCATTCGGGATGTGAACAATCTTGCCGTTGTTCACGTACTCATCGGCGTTGAACGCCTTGCTCAGGAAGCTATTGGAGGCAAATAAACCCTCCACGATAGCCGCCATCCAAATTTCTTTCTGAATTGCCATTTCTATTCTTGCTTTAATGGTTAATAATTACAGATTCGGTTCGATACCGAAACGCTCTTTAAACTTGGACTTATACAAGTCCGGAGCAGCATCTTTCAGCTCAACGAGCTTACCGGCTTTATCCAGCTCATCCCATGATTTGTCTTTCCAATCACCGAGTGTCACACCGGATCCTTTATCCGTGTTGATTTGACCGGCCACGTTTGCACGACACGGGATAGCTGCCAGCATAGCCTTTGTTCCCTCGAAATCCTTATCGAAAAGGTTCAGCAGGTTCTCACGGCCTTTCGCATCATAGCGTCCGTCTTTAATGGCCGCATCGATCAGGGAAATCGCCTCCCGCTTCTGGGATTCCTTTTTGGCCTCGTTCATTTTATCCACTGCGGCGGCCAGCGTCTTGTTTTCTTTTTCCAAGCGGTCGGCATTGGCAATGATTCCCTGAATGGCGGTTACGATTTCCGCCTCGCTTGCAGAGTCCTGCAGCTTCAATACTCCTGTAAGTACGCTCATTTTTAATTGTTTTTTGGGGTTATTACTGTGATCTATCAACCGGATAAGATTACCCTTATCATTCAGGTCGATAATCTGTTTGCTCTCTCTGTCATAGAATACCAGCGCATTGTGATTGGCTCCGATTGTAACGACACTGCCCTCCCGAACCGTCCATCTCGTAACGGTAGGGAGTGTTTGTCCGGGGAGCATCAGGTCATAGGCATCGCTTTTCTCCTCCGGAGGCCACGCACCGATAGAGGCCATACGGATAAAGTCATTCTCAACTTTACGCTTTACCTCTGCGGCACGGGCATCTCCCTCATCGAACACGGCATTGGCTAAAATCTTACCTCCCTCAACACGTATATTTTCCCACCGGCCAATCGGCAGGGAGTAATCATCGTGATTCAGAAGCATCACGGGATTCTTTTTAAACTCCTCCAAATTGGCTCCGCTGGTGAGCATCCTAAAACCGTAGGTGTTCACCGACTCATCATGTAATACAAAGGTTAATTTGCCCATTTCGCTCGTTTGATTTTGTGACAAAATTCAGGGTAAAAAACGGGCTGTACAAATCGGCCTGTAACCGTTTCAACTTAAACCGCAGCCATTTCAGTTTAAACGTAAACCATTACAAACCAATTATTTTCACTCACCGCAAGGCTTTACCTTTGGGCTATAAAATGATACAATTATGGCGGAAGAACTGAAAGCAAATCAACGGAAAGAATGGGCGAAATTGATGTATCTCAAAGAGAACATCACCCAGCAGGAAATTGCCGACCGGGTAGGTGTTTCCCGTGTCACGGTGAACAAATGGGTTAAGGAATGGGAGGGTTTAAAGCTCAACCTCCTGCAGACACGGGAGGAACGGATCAGCTCCACGCTCACGCAGCTGGATGAACTCGACCGCTCCATCGCAGGCAAAGAGGAGGGGAAACGGTATCCCTCAGCGGCGGAGGCCGATATACGGCGCAAACTGACGGCTGACCTTGAGGCATTGGAACAGGACGCCTCCATCAGGGATATATACAACGTGTCCCGTGGGCTGCTCGATTGGCTCCGACAGCAGGATCTCGAAAGGGCAAAGGAGTTGAGTGATTATTTCGATGCGTACATAAAGGAGAAAATGAAATGGGTAAAATAGATGATATTCAGGCATACAAGGAGTGGACTGAATACCACCGTTCACTCAAAAGGGACAAAGCCGCCGACAACCTCTCGCCGGTGGAACGAAAAAAGAAGCTGGAAAAGCTGGAGGCGAACGTCATCGAATGGATCCTGTTCTTTTTCTCGGAGTTCGCAAAGTACCCCTTTACCAAGTTCCACAAAAAGGCAATCAAACGCATCACCACGAATATGGAATGGTACGAGGTTCTCTCGTGGTCACGTGAGCTGGCAAAATCCACCATCGTGTTCATGTGTATGATGTACCTCGTGCTGACCGGGAAGAAAAGGAACGTGCTGCTTATATCAAACAGTCACGAGAACGCAGTCCGACTATTAGAACCGTACAAAAAAGCCTTTGAGAGCAATTCCATGTTAAAGGCGTATTACGGCGACTTGAGGGAGTTCGGGAGCTGGACGGCAGATGAATTCACTCTCACTACCGGGGCAACATTCCGGGCTATCGGTGCGCTGGAGTCACCTCGTGGAACAAGAAAGGACGCTGTTCGTCCGGACACGGCTCTCGTGGATGACTTCGATACGGATGCGGACTGCAGGAACCCGGACATCCTGAAAAAGAAATGGGAATGGTTCGAGGAGGCTCTGTTTCCAACCCGATCCATCAGCGAGGATTTGCTGGTGATATTCTGCGGAAACCTGATCGCTCTTGACTGCTGCGTGAAACGTGCCGGTGATAAAGCTGACCATTGGGATATCGTGAACATCCGGGACAAGGATGGCAAATCCAGCTGGCCGGAAAAGAACACGGAGGAACGCATTAACCGTATCCAGTCCAAAATCAGCACAAAGGCGTTCCAGCAAGAATACATGAACAACCCGCTCTCCGAGGGTGACACGTTCAAAGAAATGGTATGGGGCAAATGCCCGCCGCTCTCAAAGCTGCAGTTTGCCGTTGTTTACGGGGATCCGGCTCCGTCCAACTCAAAGAACAAGGCCACCTCTTTCAAAGCCTGTTTCCTTATCGGGTATTATGACGGTCGATTCTATGTTTATACCGGTTATCTTGACCACGTGGTAAACGAGGAGTACGTGAACTGGTATTATTATCTCCGGGATTACGTGGGACAAAAAACGCAGGTATATAATTACATCGAAAATAACAAACTGCAGGATCCTTTCTACGAACAGGTGTTCGTTCCGCTATTTAGCGAGAAAGGAAAACAACTCGGATTTATCGGGATCATACCGGATACCCGGAAGAAACCGGAAAAGTTTGACCGTATCGAGGGAAACCTTGAGCCGATCAACCGGCGAGGACAACTCATCCTCAACATTGACGAAAAGGATAATCCGCACATGAAAAGGCTGGAGGAGCAGTTCCTGCTCATCAACCGAGCTATGAAATCACCCGCTGACGGCGTGGACTGCATCGAGGGTGGCGTGTGGATCATCAACCAAAAGATAAGCACGCTCTCGGCTGGATCCTACACCGTGGGCGCACGTGTAACCAATAAAAAGAGATTTTAATCATGGCATTTATCACACCCAAAGAATTGGAAACGCACCTCTATAAAGAGAATATAGAGGCTATCAGCAGGGAGGATGAAACAATCCTCACGGCAGCCATAGACGCTGCCGTACAGGAAGCATACGGATATCTTGGTGCGTATGACCGCAAAAAGATTTTCGAGGCCACAGGGAGCCAAAGAAACGCCCTCCTGCTCATTTTTGTAAAGGACATAGCCGTGTGGCATTTCGTGAACCTATGCAATGCCGGTACTGACCTGCAGCTCCGGCAGGATAGGTACGAGCGTGCCGTGGCATGGCTCAGGCAAGTACAGAAATCAGACATTAAGCCTAACCTCCCCATTATAGACGAGGACGGTGACGGGAAACCGGATACTGCAGGTGAATATATCTACGGGAGCAATCCCAAGCGTAATCAACATTTTTAATATATGACTATGGCGAACAAGAAAAAAAAGACGGCCACGACAAATACCGGGGCAAAATCAAAGGAGCAGCTGGTCATCCATCAGATCGTAGTCAAGGCTCCCCAGCGGAAAGTGTATGACGTGGGGAATTGGCGGACGGCTCTCTCCTCTGCAGACAATGGACGAACAAAGCAGCTTTATGACCTGCTTGATGATATCATGATTGACGGCGTTTTGAGCGATGCCGTTCAAAAGCGTATCGATGCGGTCACGAACTCGGAGCTTACTTTCCAAAATGCGGCTGGGGAGGAAGTGGAGGAGATCGCAGACCTGATGGACACCACCGCATGGGAGGATCTGCTGACTGAAATCCTGAAAAAGAAAATATACGGGCGTTCAGGCATTGAAATGACCTTTAATGACGGTTTCAACGTGGAACCGATTCCGGCAAAGCATATCAACCTGAAAAACCGCACAATCCTCCGGCAGGACACGGACGAAATAGGCATACCATACGAGGGAGATTCACAGCTGCTCATTCTCGGCAAAGACCGGGATTTCGGTTTGTTACTCAAGGCGGCTCCCTATGCCATCTACAAACGTGGAGGCTTTGGGGATTGGTCACAATGGATCGAACTTTTCGGGATGCCCCAGCGCATCGGTAAATACAACACGTATGATCCGGAGAGCCGCAAGCTGCTGGAGGAGGCTTTCGATAAAGCCGGATCCGCACCGTATGTGGTCATCCCAAAAGAGGCGGATGTGGAAACCAAAGAGGGCGGAACGGGTTCAGGATCCTCGTACAACGAATTCCGGCAGGCCAACAACGAGGAGATGCTGATCACTATCCTCGGACAAACCATGACCACCGTACAGGGAGAGAAAGGCGCACGTTCATTGGGTGAGGTTCACAAGGAGGTAGAGGAGGGAAAGAATAAATCTGACCTCCGGTACGTGCAGCGTGTCCTCAACCAAAAGGTACTCCCCATGCTGGAGGCGAGAGGGTATCCCGTTGCTGGCGGAAAGTTCATTTTCCCAAAAGCGGCGGAGCAGCTCTCCGTTGCCGAGGTGGTGCAGCTCTCCGACATCATGGATATCCCGCAGAGCTACCTGCATGAAAAATATTCGATTCCCGTGCCTAAAGACGGGGAGCCGGTCGCAAAACGTGCCTCCTCTCAGGCCGCTCAGTTCGATATAGGAGAGGATTCGGAGGAGGACACAATCAGTAATGCAGACCGTAATTTCTTTATGCGCTTATGGGATTTTTTCGTGCAAGCCCCGCAGGTCGGGGCATCCATTGGAAAAGCCCCCATCAGGCTGAATGATAACGCTCCGATGTCGGAAAAGCTGGCCGCAAGGATTGCAAACGGCGAAACCGGGAAGTTCGATGCGGAGTTGTTCTCCTTTATTGCTACCGACTTTTTGAACGGTGTTCAAAGTGCGTTCAAACGTTCAATGAACCATGCGGATGTAAGATTCGCATACGGCCTGCAGGATGACGCTTTCATCACCGCTTTGGAGATGAACCTGTTTCATTTCTCCGCCGGTAAGACGCTGGCGGAAATTCAGGAGCTGAACAAGGCGTTCAGGGAGAGCGGTAATTTTCAGGAGTTCTCCAAAAAAGCGGAGCAGATATGTGGCACGTTCAATAAAACGTGGCAAAAGACGGAATACGAAACGGCGGTACTAACGGCGGAGTCCGCCAGCAATTACCACCGGCTCATGGGAAAAACGAAAATGTTCCCTTATTGGAAATATGTCACTGCCGGGGATGAAAAGGTAAGGGAGGAACACCGGAAGCTGGACGGGGTGATATTACCGGCCAATGATCCACGGTGGAAAAAGATATTCCCGCCCAATGGCTGGAAATGCCGTTGCCGGGTGGTTCCGCTCATGAAACACGAGGTAGAGGGTATAGACATCAACGCCATGCGTGCCATTGTCGATGAATACCTCGGTACGAGTGAATGGAAAATGAACGAGGCTCAGGGCTGGGATTCAAACCGGGGAGAAACGGCTGAGGTGTTTTCCAAGAACCAGCATTATATCCGCAAGTTTCCCGATAAGGCCGCCTCCTTGCTGGGTGACCTGCATTATAATGATTACGGGCTGGAGTCCTTTGGAAAGAAAGCGGCGGCAGCGACCGAAAAAGCACCGGTGTTTGCCGGGGATCCGAACCAGTGGAGGGATTCGCATCAGGTGATGGATGACTACAAAGGCCGGAAGGTGCAACTCACGGAGGAGGTGTTCAAACGTCACACCACAAAGAAATACGAGGAGGCTCGTGTCCCGCTCGTGGAGTGTATCCCGGACGTGCTTAAAAACCCGGACGAGGTATGGATAAACGACTATCAGAAGAAGTTCGACAACCTGAACTTTATCAAGTTTTACGAGGATAAGGTGATTAACGTGGTTTGCGAGGTTAAGAACGGAACGCTCTATCAGGTCACGACATGGTTCGAGATAGAACAGAACGCCAACATCAAGGTGAAAGGCCGCAGGAGCAGAAAGATAGACCCACGATGGAGATATCGCCGTGGGCTGCTTATCAAAAAGTAAAAGGAGGCTCTGAGAACCTCCTTTTATATACGGATTAACATCCCGCTCCGCCGTATAAAACCCGGGCTTTTTGATGCCCCCGTCATCCGTCAGGTGTTGGCATATTCGATTCATCCCCGGAGCGATATGCTTACGGAAGCAAATATACAAAATTATTTCAATATGAATATCAAAGAATTAAATAATTATCTGCAATCGCTCCCGGAGGAGATAATCTCCGATGCGGCAGAAATCGTGGCGGAAACGGCCACGGAATACTATAAATCAGCTTTCAGAAAGAAAGCATTTGACGGGAACCCGTGGACTCCGGCAAAAGCACCGAAAACAACCGGTTCCCTGCTGATCGACTCCGGTGCGCTGGTGAACAGTATCAGACCGGCGGTGATAACTCCCCAGCGGGTGGTTATCTCTGCAGGGAATGAAAAGGTAGATTACGCTCAGGTACACAACGAGGGATTCAAAGGTATAGTACCCGTACCGGCACACACCCGGAAAACAAAACGGAAAGATGTACCGGTCAAGGCGCACACCCGGAAAACTAACATCCCGAAACGTGAATTCATGGGAGATTCGGAAGAATTGAACGAGCAGATACACGCACGGATAGAGGGATATATTGACTCACTTTACAATGAATAGCTATGAACAAAGAAATTTTTATTGCCGTTTGTGACCGGCTGAAAACAGAAGTACCCGGGCTCCGATGGATAGATGCCGAGGAGGGACAACTAAACACGGGAGAGCGGCCTGCTGTGGCTTTCCCGTGCTGCCTGATAGATATATCTTATCCGTCCTGCGAAACCCACATGGGTGGCCGACAAAAGATAAAGGCGCAAATACAGCTCAGGGTGGCCTTTCAAGCCGGAGGGAGCACAAATGCGGCAGCCCCTAAACTTGTCAGGGAACACGCTCTCTCCTGCATGGACACGTTGGATAAGATACACGAGGCTTTGCAATGGTGGAACGGAGGGAACCTTTTCAATCCGATGCGCCGCCTCCGGGGTGCGCCGGAAAAAAGAGCGGACGGCCTGAAAGTGTATAACGTAATCTATGAAACCGAGTTTATGGATTAGTTCCAATCAAAACCGGGAAACATCGCTTTGAGCTTGCGGGTGGATATTTTGGAACGCAGAAGTTCATTGTAAAAATCATCCTGCTCTACCAGCGTGTTGCTGATGGTTCGCTCCTCGACAAAGAACTCGTTATCGGAAAGGATTCTCAGCACGTCATCGAAGCGGCGGCGTTTGATCTCAGTCCAATAGTAATAACGGGCGGTCATGATACGGTTTCGCTTTTCGAGGCGGTCACGGCGGGAAGTGATGGCAGCATCGGAAGAGGCAACCGTGCGTGTTCTGCGGCGGTTACCAGATTTCTCTATTTCCGGGCAAAAAAAAGGTATCACGAGCTGCTCCTGCATATTCATTTGATTAGTTAATGCAAAGTTACATTATTTGCACCATAGTACAAAAAAGTCCGCTGAAAATTAGGAATTCAGCGGACTTTTATTATTGATTAAAGGGCTTCTACATGGCAAGCTCGCCCTCTTTGTCATCCTTACCCGGAATGAACGGCTTTATGGTGGTTACCACCGAGCTGGTCACTTTCACTCTGCCGGATCCGAGGCAGGTCGGACACCTGCAGGATTCGGACACCTTTGTCCTGTTCTCATCGCTGTACTCGAATACAACGCCTTTTCCCTCGCAACGCTTGCATACAGCCACACGGGTGGGAATATACCGGGCTTTCGCATTATTCGTCTGTTCCATCTGATTCCTCTTTTATTATTGTTAATTCTTCACTTGATTTCGGGTGATACATGAAATCGGTTTTGAGCTTTTTGAAAACCGTAAGTTCCACCTGAAAATTCTCAAATTCCTTGTTCCGGCTGGAAAGCTGGCGTTTGATGAACTCGGTAACGTCACGTTTCATTTCAGGAACCGACATCTCGCCACCCGTTTCCGGGACGTACAACCCCTCAAGCCGGAGCTTGCGGTAACCTCTGCGATGGATTTGGAATTGAACTTTGTATATCATGACCACCCCTCCTTATGCCTCTGTCATACCGAGGGGAATGGTCACCCACATACCGTCCTCGTTCTTCATTTCCGCCCTCACGAACTGTTTGCTGATCGCTGGCTGGTATGCCTCCTCAATGATACGCACCCCCTCCATGAAACGCTCGTTGTCGCTTTCCTCGGCAACCTTGCGAAGCTGGACGATGCGGCTGGCTTTTAACGTGCCTTTGGAATCACGAGCCAGCAGTCTCAAGACCATGTTCACGAGTGATTTCGTTTTAGCATTGTCGGCGAGGCTCTCGATGTACTCTTTCACGATGGCGATGCCGTCCTCCACCGTGTCACGGTAACCGTCCGTCACGTACACGCCGAGGGTAATGCGCTTGTTCCCCTCCGAATTGGTAAAGGTATGGCTGCGCTGGTCATCCTTTACGACTTTCAAAACCTCGCATTTCATGTCGAGGATACTCTTAAAGTTCTCCAGCACCGTTTTTTTGGTTTCCTTGATATCCTCACTCAAGGAGAGGAGTACCGGGATTGCGCTGTTCACTTCGTCATCCACCATTTGGCGGTACGTTTCACGTTCGGCTTTCGCCTTTTCCTGAGCCTCTTTTTTGGCCTTTTCTTTACGGAAAGCCTCGAATTGAGCCTTTTCCTCCGCCGTCATTTCAACGGTCTGCTTTTCTTCAATCTGTGCCATAATATCACATTTTAAATGGTTTATAAATAAGTTAATTGAGTTCTTTCTTTGCTTTCTGCATATCCTTTTGCCGGATGGAGCGGATCCGGAGCAATACCGCATCCAAATCATCAGCGGACAACTCCCTGAATTTCTTTCCTGCGATACGAACGCCCAAACAAAAGTTATCCACCGCCGCCCAATTTGCCGTATCAATACCCATCAACTGCATTTGGTGGAGAACGGCAGAGCGTTTCTTTTTCAGAACCTCGTAACTGACCGGACGGCTGGATCCGGTCTGCTTCTCCATCTCCCGTATCATCGAGTTATATTCACTCAAAGTCATTTCTCTCAGTGAGTCCGTCCGCCCATTCGTAAAGCTGGATACAAGCTGCAGCTTTAAACCGTCCCTGTCAGAACAGGGCATTTTCGCCAGCAGCGTCCAAAAACGTGAATAACTGTTTGTCTTTGCCATAATCAATCAAGTTCAGGGGTTTCACTCTCTTTTAGGGATTGCAGGACGTACAATTCGGTAATGGCCGGGTTCGTCCCCAAATTACTTTCGCCGGAGTCATAGGCCAACTCAAATTCACGCTGACAAATGGCTCGCTGCTCCTGCAGCTTGGATGCCGCATACTCTTTCATGGCATCGACAATACGTTTCAATTCTTCGGGAGAGAACTTTCTGCCGAGTTCCTCGTTCTTTTTCAGGCTGAATACCTGTCTTAATGCTGATAACGCTTTCATATTTGCACGACTTTTACAGGTTGTTGTACTACTTTTACCATTGCCTCCGGCACATCCTTGATGATAGCTGCGGCCAGCTCCGGGTTCCGGAGTTCAACCACCGCCCAATCATCTTTCTTGGCCGGGCTGATCAGCAATTTCTCCGGTCGGTTAAAGCAAGTCCAATTCATCAGGACTGTGCTTAAAGAGGCTACCGGCAAGCCTATTTGAAAAAGTTCCTTGTTTATTTCCATTCTGTTATAATCCATATTCAGATTTCACCATATATTAAATCCTTCAGACTGTTCACAAAACTCTGCCAACATTTCTACTTTCCGCAAAAATTCTTCAGAGGGAGGAGCCGCTTTTTCACCAAGCAATGATTTAGCTAAAGTTTGTTCCTTTTCAGACATCTTCTCCCATTCTTCAATCAGCCCCCGTTTTACAAAGACATATCCCTTAAAAAGTCTTGCCATAATAAGCGCATCCTCCTTCGATACATCAAATCCATCGTTACTAACCGGACTGCCATCAAGACGGGAACCGTCATATATATATTTTCCCGGTTGAAATGTATTCGTTCCATATCCAAACAGATAACCGGCTCCAGTTTCTTTTAAAATGACCGGCCAAGTGAATATCATTCCGTGCTTACTATCAACACCATTTTTTTTAGGAATCAAATCATACCCCATAGCTCACTGTTTTAAAATTGTTTCTATTTCTGATATAATACTCTCCAAATCCCCAAGTTCCTCCGTGTATTTCATTCGTAGATTTTCCTGTTTTTCCGTTGCTTCTCCTCCTTCATGGATATCTTCATACCTATCGTATTTTTTCCTGATATTTTTATACGCCGTTCTAAAGAAAGGGAGCAAAGTCTTGCATTCTTTTTTTGTCATACACACTGTCATTTCGTATGCAGAATTAGAAGAACTTCTGGTATAATCTATATAGCTCATTCTATATCATTTTGCAGGTTTCCACTCGATAGTTATCACGGCATCGAGTTTACCGCTACCTTTGCAGACCGGGCAATCAACTTTCACCCGTTCCCGTTGTTCCTCTCCCCAAAAGAAACCGTTACCGTGGCAATAGCTACACCGGTGGCCTTTGCTGGAGATACTTTCTTTCCTGTTTCCCTCCCCGATAAACATGGGAGGCGAAATCGTTATAACTTGGTTATTCTTGCTCATTTCCGTTCGTTTTAAGCGTTATCTCCCCAATATCTTATCGCACCCTCATTCCAAACAGTAAAGTGCCCTACAGAGCCGAAAAAACGGCCTTTCGAGAAAGCCCGGAAACCCTCCACGTAAATTTTCAAGGCGGCATCATACATCACTTTCTTTGCGCTCCGGCCATCAGGGTTCCGTCCATCCGCATGGGAGATAAATATCAGCAGCTTATTCCGGTGCGCCTCCTTAAATTTGATGTACTCCTTATAGCTCATTTGGGTATATTGAAAACTGTCGATGACGTAAAAATCGGGGCTTTTATGTTTATCCATCCTTTCACTAAGCTCGGATATCGGTTCGCAGTCAAGTAGCTGGAAACGGCGGTTTACCTCGGCCATGTTGAAACGGCGGAGCGTGTTCTGCATGGTAAGGCTCGCACCCTCTTCGAGGCTGTCATAAGCCACCCGCCCGAACTTTGCCAGCTCTTTACAAAGCTGCATGACAAAGCTGCTTTTCCCGTTACCACTATTGCCCCAAATAAACCAAACGCCAATCCGTTCAGGCTCTCCGAAAGCGTCCGCCCATGCACCTGTCAGCTTGAGCGTTTCTTTCTTCATGCTTACTGCTTCTGTTACCGATAATGCCCGTGCCATAAATCAATATCTGAAATCTGTAAAATGAATAATCACTCCCTCGAAAGTGTCGGAGGTCTTAAAAAACCAGCTCACGAAATCATCGAGAGTCATCCCGTCATTAGCAGCCAGCTGCTCCACGTTCAGGATACGTTTCCCGTCTATGAAAACGGTCGGCTGCTCGATATCGGACTCCCATGTCATCTGCACCTGCTGGATACCGATTTTCTTCAATCTTTTCACCTCCAGCTGCGGAGTGTGATAAGGACGGCCAATCCACCGGCGGATAGATAGCTCCGCATCATGGGAGTTGATAAGCTCCACGTTGTACGCCCATTTGCCCGGATCCTCACGAAACGTGTGGATCTTGGTTCCTTTAATCACTTTCTCAGGAAAGCCGGTAATCTGGCCTTTTTTCAAATGGCCTACAGGGAACCGGCTTGCGAGTGGTAAAACAATTTGTTTCATATACTTTTTGAATTACGTTCAAACGCCGTTCAACCGGCATTTGAACAGGTTTTTATACTATTTCGCTGCCGCCACCTTTTTCTCCCGGTGAATGGCATCTTTCACGCATCGCAAATCAAACTCCGATTTCTCCGTCAAATCGATCACATTTGCGATCTGTTTCTTGTCCGTCAGGCCGTTGGCTTGACAAATGGCAAACACATCATTGCAGGAGGTTGGCTCCAGCTCAAAGAACTTACGCCCGATACGGGAATAAATCTCGTTATACCCTTTCCGGTTATGGTTCAAACCGCAATCGATACGGTGCTGGATGTAATCAGTGGATAAGAAAGTAATCCCGCATTTGCCCTCCAACCGGTTATACAGGTTGATAAAGTAGTGGAACACGTTATCGTTCAACTTGTCACCCTCATCGAATACCAAAAGCGGATTTTCCATCTGTATGATGCTCTCGATGGCCAAGTCCAATATTTCACGGATACGCATCCCGCAAGTCTTGAAACCGAGTTTACGGGCGATCTCCCGGACAAAATCACCTTTCCGCATATCCTCATCACAAAGGATGACGAACACCTCATGATTTTTTTGTGCGTACATGGTGGCTGTCGTTGTTTTGCCGCATCCCGCACCACCCACGATCCAGCGGACTTTTTTAAACTCCTGCGCATCGCTCAGGGCATACCATATTTCCTGAAAGGAGTTCGTTTCCACCAGCTGCCAACCGGTAGCTGCGGCTGCCGGAGTAATCTGAGCGATGATATTACGGAACATATCATCGCTGATATTCTCGTACTTGCCGTTAATCACGGCACTCAGTGTACCGGCAGACACGCCGTTCAAACTCGCCGCAGCCTTTTTTTGGCTGGAATACTTCGCTGCATATACCCGGAGAACATCACGGATATTGTCTTTCTCTTGCTGTGTCATTGTACTGTTCATTTTATTTTGAATTATAATTTTCCTGCTACTTTCTTTTCATTCAGGCGGATGTCTCCATTCAGCTGGTCAAACGTGATGTTGCTTATCAGTTTTGTCACCTTACCGGCGGAGAGCTGCTCCGGATACTGACTGTACCGACGGACACGGCGTTCAATCTCACGCTCCGTTTCTTTCTTTACACCTTTCAGTTTCGGACGTTTGAGTCCCTGTTGTTCCATGCTCACGCCGTGCGCCTGCTCGATGATCCGGGCTCCCACCTGACGCTCGATGCGATCCTCCGTGTTCGCCTCGATATTCCGGCGGATAAAGGCCATTTCGCCCTCGGTCTGCTCCTGAATGTTACGGTGGATAACGATATAAGGCTCCGCCGTCCGTACAAATCTCAGCTCTCCTGCCTTATCTTTCTTGTAGAGCCGTACCGAGGTATGGTCATAAGGATCATACATCGTGTAGAATTTTTGCCCCCTGTTGTTCCTGAGAAATTCGTGATCGGGAAAACCCGGGGCCTCGTACACCTCGTATGTGAACTCACGTTTCTTGATAGTTATTTTCAGGCCGTTGTCAGTATAAGTGGACGGTTTGTCCGTCATCACCCAAAACATCTCGATCATGTCGAGAACACCCACCGCCGGGGTATCAGGGTTCACGCTGTTTTTGTACATTTCCATACGGCTCAATCCGGTAGCAAAATGCCTGCTTTCGTTCCATTCTTTCCGGGCGGCAGCGTATGCCGCTTTCAGTTCGGCCAGAGTGTAAAGTTTATCCTTGTTCGCCTCGATACGCTCTAAATTCGGGCGGCTCGTGTCCTTTTTGGTGGTGATATTTTGGCCGGTGAACCTCCAATCCTTGTGCAGAACCTCGGCCTGAAAACGTCCGAAAACACTCTCTATCGTTTTGGACTGCCCGCTGTATGGAGCCGTGGTTCTGTGAACATGGCCGACAATCTTGTCAAAGAATTTGCTGTTTTGCAGCTTTTTGTGGCCTCCCTGATTATCATGCACCAGCTCGTAAGGCTTATGACCTGATACCTGAACGGCCATGCGGTAGGCATTATATTGCGCTTCGTAGTCCTCGCTGTCTGAAATATGGTATCCCAAAAATACCTCCGAATAAGCATCGATGACCTCGTAAACCTGAGTGGTACGAACCACCAGCTTACCGTCTTTGTCGTAATCCTTGTAATACAAATTGATTTTCGTACCGTCACCGTACCATAGGGAGTCACGCATCGAAGGAAGCTCGGTTTTATTCTTGCGGCTGTAACGCTGGTGGGCTTTCAGCTCCCCGTGAACGGCATCGTACCACAACGGTTCGATGTCAGGACGGTTCAGGAACCCACGGAGGCTCTGAATGCTCCGGAGCTGCTTCCAGCCTTTCTCTTCTGCAATCCGGTTGAATTCCACGAATATTTGAGCATCAGTATAAACGGGAACGCTACTCCGCTTTAACGCTATAATCATGTTACCGGCTTCCTCGGTTATTTTCAGGGTATTGTCATTCCCCATTTTCTTGCTGATCAGGCAGGAGTAACCCTCTTTCTTGTATTGGTTTATCTTGTCTTTCAGCCGGGCGGCGTTTTCAGGCAGTGTGTGGCCATAAGAATCACGGAGGCGGTCTGCCGTTCCGATAATCGTTTCCCATACTTTCTTTGTACTTCCACCCAAAGCCTTGCGATAGCCCTCCCGGTCATTCAGGATCGATATCAACTCGTTCAGTACCGAGGCGTTTATGGTGTATTCCTCTTTTTTCCTTTCGGTAAGGCTCACCATCTCGCCGGCCTTGTCATACCGGTAATCCTCAAAGAATGTTCGGGCGGCATCATCTATTTTAAGCCTGTCTTTCATGCACTGCTCTTTGATTAGCTCCACCGGATCACCATACTTTTGCTCAAAGCGGATCCGGTAACGTTCAGGTAGGGAGGAATAGACATATAAGGCGATGTTTCCTCCACCGCCTCCACGAGAAATAACATCAACACGTTTCCTGTATTGCAAGGACTTCAATGTTCCGGGTTTTATTACCGGATCATTTCCTGATGTTAATTCATCGTAAGTTGCACATACTGTTTTTCCAAAATACTCCATACCTTTTTAAACTTTGTCCCCGGAGGCGGAGTCGAACCACCTCAAAAGACCGTCCGGGATTTTTCTTACCTTTGCAAAATCAAATCGTTATCATCATGGAAACATCATTTTGTATCACTTTTTACATTGATCAGGAGATTGCCCAGCCTGACAACGTTCGCACAGCGTTTGCAAATCAGCTAAGGAGATTGAACCTGAGATACAGAAGTAAGCCTTATTATCCCGAATCCGGATGGTTAACCCCCGCGTTTGGAGTTCCGGTGGAGTTGAGTTTCTATACGTCAATTCCAAAAGGCCGGCCAAGCGGAAGTAAGGCTCTTCATCAAGCTCTAAAAAACGCCGTGAACGAGATTGAGAGGGAACATAAGGAGGTTGTAAAGACAGCCATAGAGAGGGCGTGTCATCCATCTCGTTGACGATTTCGGGGCATCTTGCGGAGTACAAGGTTCTTTCCGCATCAAGCAGATCTTCAAACAATTTTCTGATAGTGTCATCTTCTTTAACGTGAAATACTCTTTTCATGATTAATCCTCCTTTATATTTAATGGTACTTTTTTAATCAGGCGGGCGGCATTGGCAAAATTCAAGACTACCACTATAATAGCCCATATCGGACTATCATCAGTTATACATAAAAAGCATAAACTTAGGCAGAAATACCACACGTAAAACTTTTGCCTCGCAGTCAAAGAGAAATACTCCCTGAACTCATCTCCAAAGAGAAGTAACAACACCTTTTTCATACCGCCTCCTTTTGATCTCCGATTTCAACACCTCCACGTTCAAGGGCTACCTTACGGATAAGCCTCGCCTTGCTGCTGTTACTGCGATAAACCAGTGCCTCCCAAACGGCTTTGCTCGTGACTTTAAAATCCTTTGAGATTTTCTTGATCTCACCACGATCTACTACTATTCGCTTTCTCATATCACATTGTTTTTAAAAGTTATTCATTGTCATATCAGCCGTTTTCACTACCTTTACAGCCGGTAATATTAATACGGTGATGCAAATATATAGGATAATTATCACAATATAAAGCAAAATCGTGATTATTTTCACAGAAAGAATAAAATTATGATTGAACGAATTAGCCAATTTATACAAAATCAAGGGATTAGCGTTAGATCTTTTGAACAGTCAATATCTGCGAGCGATGGCATGATTAGGCGAGCCATAAATAATAAAACAGATATTCAAAGCAAATGGCTTTCCGTTATTGCGGATAATTATCCTCACCTCAATTTAGAATGGCTAATAACAGGGCGAGGCTCTATGCTAAAGGAAACCCCACAGCCGCTATCACTCCCGACTATTAATTATGAATATAAGGGAGCACCTTACTACAATGTAGATTTTATCGGTGGATTTGATCTCGTTTTAAATGATCAAACAATTAATCCGGATTACTATATAAATTTTGAGCCTTACAATAAACCCGGTGTTGTGTGGTGTAATATTACAGGTCATTCTATGGAACCCGAATTAAGCAACGGAGACTATATCGCCCTCAAAGAAATGACCGATCCCGTCCAATATCTCCCCTATGGAGAAATATATGCCATCGTGACAGAAAGCTATCGGACTGTTAAACGAATAGGAAAAGCAGACCAAAAAGATTTTATTCGCTTAATCCCCACCAATAAAAGCCCGGAATACAGTCCGCAAGACATTCCTATTTCCATGATACAGAAAGTATACGCAGTATTAGGAAGTATGCACAGATTGTTCTAAATAAAAGAGACACACGCACGTTTTCAACACAAATAAAACAGAAATTGCCAGATACCTTTTTATAAATCAGCATATTACTCTATCATATATGCTGATTTGCATTATTCTTTATATGGTATTTTCCCCCCTTGAATAATACATAAAGCCATAAAAACGGGTAGTAAAATGGTAACTTGTATAATTCAACCCATCTTAATTTTGCTTAAATTGCATATCCAAACGCATACCCAATCAACACATTTCGTTTTTTTCTTGACAAATTTGCATACCCAAACGCATATCCTACTGCATATCCAATCCTCAAAAAACGAAATATTCCCGTTAAAATCGCCACTCTCCTCCCCCATCCCTATTTTCGCTATTTTGAGCACTAAATTTCAACTATTCAAAAGTAGGAAGCCAATCTATCTATAAAGCACAAAAAGGGCTGCAAAACGCCTAAATAAAGCATTTCGCAGCCCATGTACCGCATTTCTCCTACCCTACTCTACTCCGTTTATCACATCTCCATTGCCATGTAAAGTTGACGGGCGTTCAAACCGTTCAAAGTAAAGTCCAAAGTAAAGCCAAAGTAAAGCAGAGTAAACTTTTCGTTTTTTCTCTCTCCCCTCTCCTATTCGTACATAACTATTTGTATATCAAAACTATTACCGTTTATGCGGAATAACTCAATTTATCGCATTTCGTTTTATCCCCCTTAAATGTGTTTTGCTATATTTGCAGCATGTTTCGGAAGTATAAAGCATATTCTGTTCAGAAAATTACGATATGACAATGAAAGAAGATATTCAACCAAAGAAGAGGTCTGAAAAGATAATAATTTCAATAAGTGACGAAACCTCCGAATGGCTGGAGTTATATTGCAAAACAAACGGAATATTCCGTAAAGACTTCGTTTCACTCCCGCTGGATTATTTCGAGCGTACCGGGTTTGACCTGCAATATAGCGTTCTTGATTATTTCCCATTGGAGAAGATTATCGGAGAATTGTGCTGGGTACATAATGAACAAAAGACTTTCGGAAAAATACATGTAAAAACTGAGTTGTAATCAAATCTATTGAAAATACAATGAAAAAGCAATCTATATATTTTTTAGTAATCATCATTTTGTTAGTACAGACATCTTGCCAGCAAAATAATAATGAAGAGGACTTGTTTAACAATAAAATAACACTTTTAGAAAATAATCCTCAATTATATCTTTCTAAAGTTGATTCAATCCAAGTGACTAATCTTAATGACGAGAAAGAAGCAACTCATTTCTTATTGGTTTCATTAGCAAATCACTATATAAATAATTATTACCCACATAAAGAGTTATTACAAAAAAGTATTCATATTTTCACAAAAAAGAAACTAATTCAACAACAACTTGAATCCCTTTTGTTTCTTGCCAAAACATACAAAAAAGAAAAAAACTTAAAAATGGAGGTGCAAGCTATAGAAAAAGCTATAGATATAGCAAGCCAAATAGAGGATAAAGAATGGCTATGTTGTTTATATGGCTATCTAGGAGATATGTATATCCGCAAATACAATATATCAAAATTTATTAAATATCAAACATTAGCTAACCAGTGTATTGAAGATATTGCATTTAGGGATATGGATATATCAACTCAAGTACAAATGGCAAAAAGCTTTTTATATATAGGAAATCATAAAAAAGCCTATGAGTTATTGAAATTAATAGAAATTTCCATTGATAAAAACAATATTTATTATAATGAAATCAAATGCCTACAAGGTATTGCGTTATATAAGACTAAACAATGGACATTATGTATTGATAAATTACAGGAAGCTATAACATTAAAACAAACAGATGATTTTTTGTTTGTCTGCCATTCTATACTAACTTATTGCTATTACTCCATAAATGATTTAGCAAATGCTAATAAACATAGAAAATTAGCTATACAATATGACACAGACCCGGAAACTAATTTTGCTGAAATAGAATTTTATAAACTGTGTGCAGAATTTGCTAGAGAGAATAATAATACAGATAATCAAATTGATTGCCTGTATAAGGCAATAGAACGATATGAAATTCTTCTAAGAAATTTGAATGGAAGTTCTTTAGATGAAGCTATTCAAGCATATACCCACTTTTGTGATAAAAAAAATTATGAAAAGAAATTATCTACATACAAATATGCTGCTTTAAGTTCTCTTTTTATAGCAAGTATAGGGCTATTAATCTACATCAATAAAAAAAGAAAACAAGCTTACCAAATTGTGGCTCTTCACCAACAAATAGAAACATTGGAGGGATTAAATAATATAAAAGATGAAGCAAAGATGTTCATTTTACGTGATTTTGAAGTAGCCAAACAAATTGCGATGTTGAGATATACGCAAAAAGAACAAAGTGCTAAATTTATAAAAGAATTAAATAGATTCAATATTACACAAAATAATTCTTTACTAACTACGCAATGGGACAATTTTTATAAACACATTGATTTATCTTTTGATAATTTTTATACACTGCTGAAAGATAACTTTTCAGATCTAAATGAGAAAGCACTACAACTTTGCTGTATGATGGTTGCAGGGTTCAAGACAGAAGAAATTGCAGCTATATGGATGCAAAGTATTTTTTCTGTACACAAATATAAAACCAATATCCGAAAGAAACTTAAAACTCCTGAAGGTGCTAATATCATAGCTTTTTTAATGTCTGCTCCTCCATTCCAATGACAGTTTATACTTTTACAATCTTTTTTTGTGATATACCCTAAATATCAAATAGTTATATATTAAGTTTACAAGTTAACAAAAAGGCTTACAAATGGCGATTTGAAGTATTAAGTCTAACTTTGCAACGTTCAAAATCAATAAATTATATGATAAAAAAAGGTTTTTTACTTGCATCGTTTGCCATAGGTGTTTTTGCAAATATATTCGCACAGGACACCTTATCTTTCAAAAAGACAAGAGATAAAAATATCTATGTAGAGTTTTTAGGATCTTCTAACCTTATTGGAGTTTCTTTCGATTCAAGATTTACTCCTATATCCCCATGGGGATATAGGCTTGGTGTTTCTTATTTTCAAGGAGGGGATTCTTTTATTAAAGCATCTAACTCTAATAGAGGGCTATTTTTCCCTATCGAAGTCAACTTTCTCACCTCTGGAAATAAGCACAAATTAGAACTTGGATTAGGTTCTAATCTTGGAATATATAACGAACATATTTCTTTTAGAGAAAAATCAAAGGATCAATATGAAACAATAAATTTCACTTCCAATACAACATTTGGATATTATTTCTTTTCTAATATAGGTTACCGTTACATATCAACTAAAGGTTTTCTATTTAGAATAGGATTAAGCCCTTCTTTTAGTTTTAATGATAAACACGGTGTAACAAAAGAACCATTTATTTACCCTTATATTAGTTTTGGATATTCATTTTAATAAATTACACATATATGAAAAAAAGAACAAAGTGCTAAACTTTTAAAGGAAATAGAAAAATTTAACTTCATAAAATATAATGACCTATTAACAATACAATGAAACAGTTTTTATAAACATATAGATTTATCTTTTGACAATTTTTACTCCATGTTAAAGGAAAACTATTCATGCTTAAATGAAAAAGAAATGCAGCTATGTTGTATGATGATTGCAGGTTTTAAAACAGAAGAAATAGCTGCTATTTGGATGCAAAGCATATTTTCATAGATACAAGACCAATATTCGAAAGAAAATTAAAGCACCTGATGGAGCCAATATTATTACCTTTCTTTCTCAAAAAAATGAAATAAATAAAAAAGATAAATATTACAAGCCTTTTTCTATATTCACTACTGACAATCAATTGATTAAATCAAATCATTACAATAAAATAAATTCTATTATAAATGGATTTTACATATATATTGCATAAATTCGCACATTGTTAAAGCCATATTATGGCAATATAAATAGATAAAATGTAAACTAAAAAAGCATGGTATAAAATGAAAAAAAAATTATTTTATTTGTTATATATCATAACTACTTCTTTCTTTATGGCTTGTGAGAAAGAAGAACATTTAGTAAATAAAAACAATGAACAGTTACCACAAAACCCTAAAGATACGGTTCAAAATAAATTTATTTTTCAATGGGACACCCTTATTGATGATAGTAAAAATGATGACGAATTTTTTATTGGTAACCAATATATAGGAGTACAAAGATGGGAATGTTTAGCAACTCCACCTCACATATATGTAGGAGCAACATTTCCTAAAAATTCTTTCGCTACAACTTTCGATAGAGAAAATATAGATAAGAAACATCCAATAGATTTAACTTTTAATTTTCCCATTCCATACATAACTTGCATGGAAGATGTTAAGGGAAGTGAATATCTACAAAAGATAAAAGAAGCTCTGAAATCCAAAGAATTCCAGAGCTATACTTCACCTCAAAGACCATATATTATAAAATTTGCAGAATTAAAATCTCTATCAAATATAGAGAACTGTTTCCCATATAATAAAGAGTTTGGCAATGCACTAAAAAAAATAGCACAACAAGAATTTAATATGAAAAACATAAAAAGCCTATGTATTAGTGAAGTTATATTCAAAGGATTCACAATCTCAATGGATGTACCCTCAGATGGGTTATTCATTGCCCCTCCCTCTTCCCTTGAAGAATTAGTTTATATACGAACACTAACATATGGTGTTACTGCTTATTTTGTAATAGCAAGTAATAATTCATACCAAAATGTTTTAGAAACTTTTAAAAACTCATTTATGGATGAATATTATAATCCCAATGGTACATTACACGAATCCCAAATTATTTTATTAACGATATCCGATATAAACCAAGAAGCATCTATAAAATTAACATTCAACGACTTAAATAGATTTTTAAAAAATCCATTTATAAACGGTAATACATATGGATATCCTATATATTGTGAAGCTTTTTCTATCAAAAATAACAAAGTCTTCACAAGAGAAAACTAAAAACTATTACTAATCAACTCATTTAACTATGAACTCAAAATTATTTATTTTATTCTTAAGTTTCTGTTTGTTTTCGTCATGCTCAACGATGCTTGAGATAATAACAGGAGATTATAAATGCGCATACCCTAATTGTAATGAACGGGCGACAACAAATTCAGTATATTGCCCATACCATAAGCCCTACTATCTTAAATAGCATCATCACATACATACCTTCTCCTGTTTTCCCGCCTCTCTCTTTTTCTCCATATCCTTTTCAACCAGGGTTGTGATCACCCTGGAAGGGGAGGAATTATGGATATACATGAACAATCCCGGATTTTCGGGTTAGCGGAAATTTCTGGTTGGTAATTTTTAAAATTCGCTATCTTTGCTTACCTTTGTTTTATGAAACCCGGACAACTCCTTCGTGCCATCCTTCCGGATGTGCTTATAGACAACTTTAATATTGTCAATTTCGACAAAAGTGCTGACCGTTTTGATATTTATCTTGATGAAAAAAAGTTCAGCTAAAAGAAGATAAGACCAACCCGGATATCATATCCTATGGTTTTGGTGAGTATCGTACAATCCAAGACTATCCTATTCGTGGTCGCGCCACTTATCTCCATGTTCGTAAACGTAAATGGCTTGACAGATCTTCCAATGAAATCTTCAGTTATGACTGGGATTTATCCGAGTTTGACGGTACACGGCTGAATTCTGAGTTCGTTTCTTTTTTAAAAGAAGGAGATTGAATCTACTCCTGTGAGCATTTGTGTGCTTGCGGAACGTTATGGCGTAAAAGGGCAGACTCCTCGTAAACAATACAAGGAGAAAATCAGTGATTACCGGAACTGGGATCAGCTCGAACATGCGCATGACTACCTCCTTTATCCTGAAAACATTGGAGAAAACCTTTCTTTGGATGAAACTTGCCTGAG
>NZ_JAVHZY010000024.1:0-78690 GCF_031119655.1 Phocaeicola sp. GP0067 | reverse complement strand
GCGTCACAGTGGGAGAGTAGGTAGCCGCCGTTTTGATTGAAGCCTCCGGACTTGAAGAAGTTCCGGAGGCTTTTTTTTTGTATACGCACGCATGAAATGTGGCCTCTACCGTTTTTTCGGCTCAGTTTGAAAACTTGGGGGAATTAGTTAAAAGCCTTATCTTTCCCGTGGGTGTGGGTACCTTTCCCACGGAACTGTCCGGAAGGCTCCGCCTTGTCCTTTCTCCGGTGGAAGCGGTTCCGGAAACCCTCTCCGGGTACTCATGTTTTAGGAACATTTATTGAATATCCCTACTTTAAGTATAAATTAGTTGGCTAATTTTATGATATTTATTGTATCTCCCACTTTCGAAGATCAGCGGGAGATGCACTTTTTCTTTTTCATTGAGCTGAAAAATCTTGCTGCTATGCTAAGCATAATAATACAAAGGAGTTAGGAACAGTACAGTTCTCTTTCTTATTTATGTGTATAAGCTAGTGCTGCTCCCAATGCCGTGCGATACTCTGCATATTCAGGTATCCAAAAATGGCATTGGTACATTTCTTCCATAACTGGGAATATTTCTTTGCATTGTGGCATTTTGGTCAAATTACCTATTAGGACAAAATCTTTAATGTGGCTATTCAGTGCTGCTAATATGACAGATTGTCCTATTGATTGTAATACCATATGAATGATTCCCGCTGCTACATCTTCCATAGAGGCGTTTGAACTTGCTTTGCCAAATGTGGAAGCGGTGGCATCCAGAGGCAGTCCAGGTAGAGGGGTATTGCAAATATCCTTGATTTGCAGATCAATATTTTCTATTACACCTTTTTCTGCCATCTTTACCACTTGATGAATATTCTGTGTTTTTAACAACAGGCGAGATAGTCCTTGAATGGTTCCTCCGCCAATACCTATACCACCTATGTGAGATATGTTTTTACCTCCTTCCACTTTTACAAAAGAGGTGCCGGTACCCATGCTTACTACAATAAGGTCTTGCAATTGGGAGTCATAGTGGGCTCCAAGACCGTTTGCTAGAAACTCATCCGTATGATCAGTAGAGAGTCCATATAAGGGTTGGTTTACGTAAGCACTTCCCACTCCTGTCAACATGACTTTATCAATGTCGTTTAAGCTGATTCCATTATCATATATGTATTTGCCGAAAGCACCGAATAACGAAGTGATAGGATCTTCGGCTTTTACAATCATAGGATGTTTTATGCCTTCTTTATCCACACCTATTATCTTGGTGGTGCTTCCGCCTACGTCTATACCTATTACCATTCCCATTGTTTTTCTTTGTTTATTTTAAAATAGTGCAAATATACAGGAATTATCTAAGTGGCTATTCATATAGCTTGCAATAATTACCAATTATCTGTTCGGAATGGAGCTACAGGCAGGCCTGATGCTCCGAATAAGGTACCATCAGTATGGTTGGCCCAATTGTATCTTACGGCTACAGGATGAGGTACATCGGGTGATTGTACAATTATTTCTTTCTTTTTTACAGTTACTGTTGCCGGATAAAAAATCCGATCTGTACCTGCGATTATAAATCCGCGTACTGGGTCGGGATGCAAGAATCCTTTTCCTAAGTTTTCAAAATGGATGCGAAGGGTATTTCCTTCGATGCTGTAGCCTTTATAAACCGGATATTGAGGCATTTTTCTTTTTCCGTAAGTTTGCTTTAAAGCTAACTGTGATAGGCGAAGACCTGTTTCCAGAGTACTTTGGAAGGTATTGCTTTTTTCTTTCCCAATATCGGTGGTTACCACCATGCCTGTATGATTCAAGTGTAAAGCCTGTGCTTGTGCTTCACGCATGGCCGCCCAGTCTGAATCATCTTGTGCTTCTTCTTTTTTCTCATGATTGGGCAGTTGCACAAAGTAGAAAGGCATTTGTGGTTTTTGCCATTTATCGCGCCAGTCGGCTATCAATGACATGAATAAGTCTGCATATTCATCGCTGCTTTCCAAATTACTCTTTCCTTGATACCATATAACACCTTGAAGAGGGAAAGAGGTAAGCGGATGTATCATTGCATTGAATAATCCTGTGGGATACTTAGGGTTACTTTCTGGTGAAATGGGTACAGGGGGGATTCCACTTAATGAGAGACCGGATAGGTATTTCCATTCTCCTGCCAATGAGATAGGATCTTTGCCTTTTACACTCAGCTTCATGTCTTCTGGACGGCCATATATTCCTCCTTTGCTTTTGTAATTGGTCACACGTATGGTCAGTACAGCTTTTCCGCGTTTTACCAGCTTATAGGGAATTGTGTAACAGTGGGACGCATCGGCTTTCGTGTTTCGTCCTATTTCAGTCCCGTTATAATATACGATGCTTTCATCGGCAATGTTCCCTAAATTTATTGTGACATTTTTTCTAGTCCAGTTACGTGGAATATCTATCGTTTTTCTGAACCACACTACTCCATCGAAGTCTTTCATTCCCTTATCTTCCCAGTATCCCGGAAGTTCCATTGTTTTCCAGTTCTCATCCGAATAATCAGGTTCCGCCCATACTTGGTGGTCATCGCACCATCCCATATCGTGTTCGTAAAGAGCTTGATACCACTCTTCTCTTTGACGGGCATATTCTGCTTCTATTTTTTCAGGATTGAACCCCAAGGATTCAAGCATTTCAGTTTCTTTGTTGTAACTTGGCAGGTTTTCTAACGCATCATAACTGGCCCATGCTTCTGCAGGAGTATCTTTCCAGGTGCAACTTATTATACCTATGGGTACTTTCAGTTTTTTTTGTAACTGACTGGCAAAAAAATATCCGATTGCAGGGAGTCCGGTTATGGTTTCAGAGGTACATTCTTTCCAACCTTCTTGTGTAGCATGCAAATCTTTCTTGGGAACTAAAGAGATTTCTTTTTTTGTCTGAAACAGACGGATATAAGGTTGGGAGGGTATATCTATGGGAGTTTCTGTTTCACATTCTCCTGTATACAACCATATTTCGCCAATCAGAATATTTTGCAGTATGTGCTCCTCCCCGTCCGAAATGATAATTTCATAAGGACCTCCGGCAGATGGGGTAGGAACTTCTATTTTCCAATTTCCTTCTTTGTCAGGTGATGTCGTATAGGGATGCTTATTCCATCCCGTTTTTATTATCACTTCTTTTTTTGTAGATGAATGGCCATGAAAAATGACATTCGATTTTTGTTGTAATACCATATTGTCTGTGAATAATGCAGGCAGTGTTACTTTGGCCTCTGCCATACAAAATGCCATTAACATTCCCAATAAGATCATTTGTTTTTTCATAAGTGCCAAGTTTGTTGTGTTATTAAGTTTATAGTATTTATTTATGTTGTATAAGTCCCCGGTCTTTGAATATGAGTTGTACCAGGCGGAAAGCCAAATCAGTAAGCAATATTCCCAAGGCCGCACCAATGATGACATCAAACAGCCAGTGACGGTTATTCAGAATGCGGGTAAACCCTGTAACTATAGCTGCTGCGTATGCTACTAATCCTACCCAATATCCTTTGAATCCATATTCCTTATACAATAGGGTAGCTGCCATAAACGCTGCTGCCGTATGTCCGGAAGGAAAAGAGAAATAATTTGTGGCATCCGGGCGAAGCACCCCTGTGGTGAGTTTTAATCCATTTACTACCAGCTGCGTCAGTACGACTGACAAGACTATGAAAGTGAACAGCCGTTTCCATCCGAAATTACCTCTTATTCCTCCCAATTTCAGTCCGAATAGAAGTATGAGTGGAAAAAGTTGCAGATAATTGTCATAAGTTTGATGGAAAGCCGGAGCATGTACATTACGCAAATTACGTATGTATAGATTTGCATTTTCGAAAAAATGGGAGAATGTCCCGCTTCCGTCTTGCAAATACACTGCAATAACAAGTAATACAGCTACGTAAAACGTGATGATTGCCATCATTTTAATTTTTCCTATCATAAGTCAGTTTATTCTACGGATGAATGCCCCGAAAGTACTCATTTTCTCTTTTATCTGTTAATGCGTTAATGATAAATTTTGTTCAAAATAAGTTTCTTTAGGAATCTTATGGTTTAGTCGGTTCTTCCTTCATTTCTCCCTTGCTATATCCGCTAGGACTTATTTTATAGTATTTTTTGAATACCTCGCGGAAATATTTTACATCATTAAACCCGGTCATATCTGATATTTCGGATATATTATACTGTCCTTCGGATAGTAATTGCGCTGCCCGTTTCAGCCGGATCAGGCGGATATAGTCTGCCGGAGCTTGGTCTGTCAATGCTTTTAGTTTATTGTAGAAACTGGAACGGCTCATATTTTGTGAAGCACAGAGTGACTCCACGTTGAAACCTGAATTGTCTAGATTTTCAGTTATTGTTTCTTTTACTGCTTCCAGGAACTGTTGATCCAATGTGTTGCTATAATTTATGGAAATGCTGTCATTGTGTAGTTCCATTTCTGCATATTTGCTACGAAGTAGTGCACGGTTAGTCAGTATATTGGCTATGGATGCTTTTAGTATTCCTATGTTAAAAGGTTTTATCAGGTATTTGTCCGCACCTGTTTCCAACCCTTCAACGATATTCTTTTCGTCATTTAATGCTGTTAGCAGAATTACAGGGATATGAGACGTCAGTATATTATTCTTGATAGCAGAACACAATTCGTCCCCCCGCATTTCGGGCATCATAATGTCCGATAATACTAAATCAGGCTTAAATTCGGGGATGATTTTTAAGGCTTCTTTTCCATTGGTACATGTTTCCACTTGATAAGCTTCGGATAAAGTATGAGACAGATATTCGCGTAGATCGTCATGGTCTTCCACAACCAGGATGCGCTGTGCATTTTGAACATGCTGCCGATACTGATCTTTATAAGTGTGGGGAGAGACTGCACTAGGGGATACTGGTACCACGTTTTCTTGTTGTACCGTTTCTGTCGGAACCTGTTGACTTCGGAATTGTTTTTGGGGGAAGATAACCTTTACGCGGGTGCCTTTATTCTCTACGCTTTCTATGCTGATCTTTCCTTTATGAATACGTACCAGTTTCCACACTAACATCAGTCCGATTCCACTGCCTGTAATTTTTGCATTGATGGCATTGCTGCCCCTGAAGTGTAACTTAAATAACTTTTTCTGTTCTTTGGCAGGAATCCCGATGCCCGTGTCCGTAATCTCCAGACTCCAGTTGTCCTTGTCATGGCGGGTGATAATGTGTACCTCACCGTGGGCGGGAGTATATTTGATGGCATTTGAAATCAGATTTTTTGTGATCGAGTCCATCTTTTCTTTGTCGAACCATACATTTTGATATTCAAAGTTGCTTTTGTAGTCGAGTTTGATCTGTTTGGCTTCTGCATAACTATAAAAGGCATGGTATATTCCTTCCATATAGGTATTAAGTTCGTGTTCCGATATACGAAGGGAGGAGGAGTACACATTGGCTTTGCTGAAGTTTATCAGATTGGTGGTGAGGCGTATCAAAGTGTCCACGTTCTTCATGGCTGTAAGCATATTGGCCTGACTTTCTTCACTTAAATTTTCTTTTTGTTGAATTTCTTCCAAAGGTGCCTTTATCAGTGTCAGCGGAGTACGGATATCATGCGCTGTATTGATAAAGAACCGAGTTCTTTCATCCGAGGCCTTTTTTTCTCTGCGCATGGAATGAAGGCGGAAAATGACGTATGTTGCTAAAATGATAGTCAGGACATAAATACAAATAGCCCAAAAACTGAGCCACACGGGATGTGCTACAGTTATTTTCAATATCCGCTCCTGCAACACGTGTTTATTATCCTCTTTGGAAACGGAACGTACACGCAGTGTATAGGTGCCGGGAGCAACATTAGTAAATCGGATAGTTCCTTCGTCACTGGGAGTAGTCCAGCCATCGTAGAATCCTTCCAACTGCCAGGTATATAGTATGTCCGACGGATAATCGTAATTGATAGAGGATACTCGGATGGAAAATGTATTTTGCATATATTTCAGATTCAATTTCTCTATTTGGTCGATATCTTTAGTCAGAGGAGAGTTTGGATCATTGGGATATACAGTTTGGTAGAAAATACGGAAATCGCTGAATATCATATGTGAATCTCCTGTTTTGGGCATCTCTATGTTTGGGGGGAATTCCAGTGCACCGTCTGTACTTCCGAATACGGTGTTCCCATTGGCACGTAGTACGCCGGAGCCGGCATTGAAACAGGTGGACATCAACCCTTGTCCGCGAGTCCAGTTGCGGAACTGGCGGTTGGTAGGCGAGAAAATACTGATACCATTTTCGGTACTCATCAAGATATTCCCGTCTTTTGTGGGTAGAATAACATAAATGCTGTTTGATACTAACGGGCTGTTTCCTGTATGGTAATGGGCGCTGATTGATTCTTTTACCGGATCATAAGTAAATAGTCCGGAACCACTGGTGCCAATGTAGAGTAAACCATTGTCTTCTTGGTGTAACGTATAAATGTAGGTTGCTCCACCGGGCAGAGGTATTTCATGGTATTTGCCCGAATTCCGGTCCAGTAGAAAAAGATTGGTGGAGGTACCTATCCACATAGATGTACTGTCCTTTTCTTCAATGGCAGTAACAGAACCTAGTCCGGGATAAAGACGTCCTTGGCGTGTCTTCAGATTAAAGCATTTCAGATTATAATATCCTCCGGACCATATACACCCGTATCTGTCCTTTTTAATGTCGCGTATGTATTTGTCGGCACGTACATTCAGATGGAAGGATTGGGCAGGGGTGAGGTATTCTATGTTCCCGTTTTTCTTGGTAATCTGGAAAATGCCCGATGCATATCCTCCCGCCCATATAATACCCGGAGAGACTTCGCATAAAGTAATAAAAATGCGGTTCTGATTTTTTAGTCCGTGATTGAAAGAGCTTAGGAAAGAACGCCATTGCTTTTGTTTTGAATCGTATAAGCTGATGCCGTTGCTTGTTCCAAACCACAGATCCCCGTCACTGTCTTCTATAATGGAGTTTACTTGGTTGTTTACTAGTGACTGCCGGTTGCCAATAGAGTGCTTTATCCAGTTGTAGTTGGTATATTGGTTATTGCGGACGGTAATTCCCGTAGGATAGTTGGACAGCCAGATACGCTGCTCGTTGTCTACATATACATCATTGATAATGTTTCCATCCATTTCGTTGTAACTACCATAGTTTGCAATGATATAAGGATCTGTTTCATAGGTGTCTATGTTTAACTTGTGTACTCCTGCTCCTTCAGTGGCTACTAATAATTCCTTTGTGTTCAAAGGACTGATCCGTGTAATATTCACATCTGTCAGTTCTACTTCGGGACGTACAATTTTCTGGCTGTTCAAGTCATATATATAGACTCCCTTTTCAAAAGTGCCTATAAATAGTTTGTTGGCTGTACGGTGTAGATATAATTCATGTACGTGCATATCCATCATTCCCAGTTTGCCGCAGGAGAGCTCTTTTAAATTCCCGTTTTCCAGTTTTGCCAGATAGATTCTTTTGTCTGTACCTATAAAGAAATGTTCACTGTTTATCTGTTCTATGCAGGTGATATTTCCCAGTCGGTTAGAGATTTGTTGCTTTTGTCCGGATTCTATGTTAAAAAGGTGGATAGCCGATTTGC
Organism: Phocaeicola sp. GP0067; assembly: GCF_031119655.1. Taxonomy (NCBI): domain Bacteria; kingdom Pseudomonadati; phylum Bacteroidota; class Bacteroidia; order Bacteroidales; family Bacteroidaceae; genus Phocaeicola; species Phocaeicola sp. GP0067. The sequence goes on along the minus strand of NZ_JAVHZY010000024.1, from coordinate 71,094 downwards.
CGCACAGCCATACGTTATCCTCCTGGTCTATGTAACTATATCTCACGAAAGCATGGTAGTCCTTATTCCAGTAATTGTACATATTGTATATCTGTACAAAACGGTCGTGGCCTGAATCATAACGAAAAATTCTGCCTTGTTTTCCTGTGACCAGTAGTGTACCTGTTTTATCTAAAAAAGTCCAGTTTATATTCAATAACGGGTCTAGTTCCCTGTTACCTTCTCTTAATTTATAATGTTTTATTTCTTTTCCGTTATATTGGTCTATCCCCACATGAGTAAGGAACCACATATATCCACGAGCATCTTTCTGAATTTTGTATATTTTCTGATTGCTTAGTCCTTCTTCTATGCCAATGTATTTATAAGTCTGCGATGAGACGGTTAATGACAATAGTAAAAAAATGAGACTTGTGATAGTAGCTTTCATAAAACTCTTTATTCTAAATCTTTTCTTTTTTCAAAAAACAGTAACAAAATTAAGATAAAAAAATCATAGGATTAGTAATTTGAGATGAGCTAAATTTCGGTAAAATTATCCCTTTATTCGCCTATGGCTCGCTTGTGTGAATATAAGAAATATAAATGGAAGAAGGTTTGTAACATAACTGTCAGATGATTATGTTTTCTTAACAAAACTTCGTGCAGCATTATGGTATGGCCTGCATTTCTTTCAATAGAAAGGACTTATAAACTAGAATAATTAACTAAGTAAAGAAAAGCACAATGAAAAAGTTTTTTGGTTTTAATAAATTGCTTGCGTCTGTAGCGGTACTTGCTTCTGTGATGATCTTTCAATCCTGTTTGGATGATGATGATAATGATTATTATAGATATGCGTTGCCCAATGCACTGGTTACTGTGAAACCGGTGGCCGACAATTCATTTTTTATGCAGTTGGATGACAGTACGACACTGTTACCTGTCAATATGAAAAATTCTCCCTATGGTGAGAAGGAAGTAAGGGCCCTTGTAAATTTCGATCCGGTGAATGAGTCAAGCGGAGAGTATGACAAGGCTGTACATATCAACTGGATAGACAGTATCTTGACAAAACCGATTGCCGGTGATTTAGGAGATAAGAATGATGAAGTATATGGTACTGACCCTGTAGATATGATTAACGATTGGGTAACAATTGCCGAGGACGGTTATTTGACTTTGCGTTTCAGAACCATGTGGGGGAATCGCAGTCAAGCTCATTTTGTCAATTTGTTGATGAGTAAAGATGCTGAAAATCCTTATGAGGTAGAATTCCGTCATAATGCTTTTGGTGATGTATATGGTGAACCTGCCGACGGACTGGTGGCATTTAATTTGGATTCCTTGCCTGACACTGAAGGAAAAACAGTGAAGCTGAAATTAAAATGGAAATCATTTAACGGAGAGAAAACTGCGGAATTTGATTATTGTACCCGTAAGTCAACTCCTGCAAACAGTGCAGCCATTACAGCCGGACGAAGTGTCTTGAGATTAAAATAAGGTTTAATAACTGAGGTGCAATTTCAATCCCTCCTGTTCTATGTGGTATAGAGCCGGAGGGATATTTTTTGCTTTATTCGCTCATCCATATCCCTAGCATTACTCCGAGGATACCCAATACCACACTACCGATGATGTAGGTGAAAAAAGAGGGGTAGAGTCCTGATTTCAGTAATTGCAGACTTTCGTTGCTGAAAGTGGAAAAAGTAGTGAAGCCACCGCAAAGTCCGATAGTGAGCATCAGTCTTATATCATTGTTGATATGAATGCGTGAGGTGAGGGTATAGAATACCCCGATCAGTATGCAACCCAAAATATTGACTGCGAAAGTACCCCACGGAAAATTCGTTGTTCCCTGGCGATAAATGCTTATGGTAAGCAGGTAGCGAAGTACACTTCCTGTACCTCCTCCCAAGAAGATGAGTAATAGTGATTTCATAAATGCTACATTTTAATGCAAAAATAGCAATGATTATTCATTCAGAGCCAAACTTTTTTCGTAATTTTGCACCCTAAACGAAAAATACGCAAAAAGGAATGGGTGGTTTTTTTGGAACAGTCTCAAAGGCTGAATGCGTCACCGACTTATTTTACGGGACGGACTATAATTCACATTTAGGAACAAAAAGAGGTGGTTTGGCTACGTATGCCCAAGGAGAGGGATTTATGCGTTCTATCCACAATTTGGAGAGTTCTTATTTCCGCACGAAGTTTGAATCTGAACTTCCAAAGTTCAAAGGTAGTTCGGGTATCGGCATTATCAGTGATACGGACCCGCAGCCTATCGTGATAAACTCGCATCTGGGCAAGTTCGCCATCGTCACAGTAGCTAAAATCAATAACATTACGGAATTGGAACGCGACTTGCTGGCAGCTAATATGCACTTTTCTGAAATGAGTCTTGGCAAGACGAATCAGACGGAGCTGATCGCATTGCTTATTGTGCAAGGGAAAAATTTTGTAGATGGTATAGAGAATGTCTTTAATAAAATCAAAGGATCATGCTCCATGCTGATATTGACGGAAGACGGTATTATAGCAGCACGTGACAAATGGGGGCGTACTCCGATTGTGATAGGTAAAAAAGAGGGTGCGTATGCTGCGACAAGTGAATCAAGCAGTTTGCCGAATCTGGATTATGAAATAGAGAAATATGTAGGACCGGGCGAAATTATTCGCTTGCGTGCCGACGGAATGGAACAAATGCGCAAGCCGAACGAAGGAATGCAGATTTGTTCTTTTTTGTGGGTATATTATGGATTTCCTGTTTCATGCTATGAAGGGAAAAATGTAGAGGAAGTACGTTTTATGAGTGGTTATAAAATGGGGCAGAAGGACGATTCGGAAGTTGATTGTGCCTGCGGTATTCCTGATTCGGGAGTAGGTATGGCATTGGGGTATGCTGAAGGCAAAGGAATTCCTTATCATCGTGCTATTGCCAAGTACACACCCACCTGGCCTCGTAGTTTTACTCCTGCCAATCAGGAAATGCGTTCACTGGTAGCAAAAATGAAGCTGATACCTAATCGTGCAATGCTGGAAGGTAAGCGCGTGTTGTTCTGTGACGATTCTATAGTGCGTGGAACCCAACTTCGTGATAATGTAAAAATTTTATTTGATTATGGTGCCAAAGAGGTTCATATGCGCATTGCTTGTCCGCCATTGATTTATGGATGCCCTTTCATTGGTTTCACTTCTTCAAAAAGTGATTTGGAATTGATAACCCGCCGGATGATTAAGGAGATTGAAGGCGATGAAAATAAGAATCTGGAAAAATATGCAACGACAGATTCGCCGGAGTATAAGAAGATGGTGCAAATGATTGCCGACCGCTTCGGTCTGAGCTCCTTGAAATTCAATACTTTGGAAACTTTGGTAGAAGCGATAGGATTACCAAAATGTAAGGTATGTACCCATTGTTTTGATGGTTCCAGTTGTTTCTAATAACAAAATAATAAAATATTAATGAAAAAGAGCCGTGATTTGTTTGGCAATTCACGGCTCTTTTTCTATTTTTACAGGCAAGTATGAATATTAAAACAAAAAGAAAAATGACGGTGATAGAACGATTTTTAAAATATGTAAGCTTCGACACTCAGTCTGATGAGAATAGCGGGGCTACCCCCAGTACACCGAAGCAGATGGTGTTTGCACAATATTTAAGATCTGAATTGGAACAATTGGGCTTTCAGGAAATTTCTTTGGATGAGAATGGTTATCTGTTTGCCACATGGCCGGCCAATACGGATAAACCGGTTCCTACCATCGGATTTATTGCACACATGGATACCAGTCCCGATATGACGGGTGCGGGAGTCACCCCACGCATTGTCTATGGTTATGACGGAACGGATATTGTATTATGCGAAGAAGACAACATTATACTTTCTCCCAAGCAATTTCCCGAACTGTTGGATCATAAAGGGGAGGACCTTATTGTAACCAACGGCAAAACATTGTTGGGAGCTGATGACAAGGCGGGCATTGCTGAAATCATCTCGGCTATGGTATATTTGAAAGAACATCCTGAAATCAAGCATGGAAAAATTCGTGTGGGATTTAATCCTGATGAAGAAATAGGCTTGGGTGCACATAAATTTGATGTGGAGAGATTCGGATGCGAGTGGGCATATACGATGGATGGTGGTGAAGTAGGGGAGTTGGAGTTTGAAAACTTTAATGCCGCTTCTGCGAAAGTGATTATTAAAGGACGTAACGTACATCCGGGATATGCAAAGGATAAAATGATCAACTCCTTGCGTGTGGCTAATGAGTTTGTGTCTTTACTGCCTACGGACGAAGTGCCCGAATGTACTGATGGTTATCAGGGATTCTATCATTTGATTGGCATGACGGGTGAAGTGGAGCAGACTACCATCTCTTATATAATCCGTGATCATGACCGTGCCAAGTTTGAGGCATGCAAGGAAAATATGAAAAAGTGGGCGGAAATCATCAATAAGAAATATGGAGAAGGCACCGTTACATTGGAATTGAAAGACCAGTATTACAATATGCGTGAGAAAATTGAGCCGGTGATGCATATCATTGATATCGCTTTCAAGGCTATGGAAGAGGCGGGCGTGACACCTAAGGTGAAGGCTATCCGCGGTGGAACGGATGGTGCACAACTTTCATTCAAGGGATTGCCTTGTCCCAATATTTTTGCCGGCGGCTTGAATTTTCATGGCAGATATGAGTTCGTGCCAATCCAGTCTATTGAGAAAGCCATGAAAGTGGTGGTGAAAATCGCTGAATTGGTGGCAAGATAAGTAATTTATTAACCTTAAAATAGTAGAGTAATAACATGAAAACAACTCCGTTTACCGAAACACACATTGCCTTGGGGGCGAAAATGCACGAATTTGCAGGTTATAATATGCCTATTGAATATTCGGGAATTATTGATGAACATCTTACTGTATGTAATGCCGTAGGTGTTTTTGATGTATCCCATATGGGTGAATTTTGGGTAAAAGGTTCTAATGCGTTGGAGTTTTTGCAGCAAGTGACTTCAAACAATGTGGCGACTTTGCCCGTCGGTAAAGCGCAATATACTTGTTTCCCTAATGAGGAGGGAGGTATTGTTGATGACCTGTTGGTATATCACTATGAATCCGAAAAATACTTGTTGGTGGTAAATGCGGCCAATATTGAGAAAGACTGGAACTGGTGTGTCAGCCATAACACAGTGGGTGCGGAATTGGAAAACGCATCCGACCGTATGGCACAGCTTGCTATTCAGGGACCGAAGGCTATGGAAGTTTTGCAAAAACTGACTCCGGTCAACTTGTCTGAAATTCCTTATTATGCTTTTACCACAGGTGAGTTCGCCGGTCAGAAAGATGTGATTATTTCGAATACCGGTTATACCGGTGCAGGTGGTTTCGAGCTTTATTTTTATCCCGAAGCCGGTCAGGCTATCTGGAAAGCAATTTTTGAAGCAGGTGCTCCTGAAGGGATTAAACCTATCGGGCTAGGGGCTCGTGATACATTACGTTTGGAAATGGGCTTTTGCCTGTATGGTAATGATTTGAGTGATACCACTTCTCCGTTGGAAGCAGGATTGGGCTGGATTACCAAGTTTGTTGAAGGAAAGAATTTCACTTCACGTGCTTTACTTGAAAAGCAGAAAGCCGAAGGATTGAAACGCAAGCTGATTGCTTTTGAAATGGTAGACCGTGGTATTCCCCGTCATGGTTATGAACTGGTAAATGCTGATGGAGAGAAAATAGGTGAAGTAACTAGTGGAACCATGTCTCCAATGCGTAAGATTGGTATCGGTATGGGATATGTTCAGACCGCTTACACGGCATTAGGTACTGAAATATTTATTGATGTGCGCGGACGCAAGCTGAAAGCTGTAGTAGTAAAGGCCCCGTTCAGAAAATAAATCGAAAGCCGGAAAAGAGAACGCTGATAACAAAGAAAACGCGAATATTCAAGAAATCTGGATATTCGCGTTTTCTTTATATGGCTGATATACATTTACGGTTAGTTCCTTTTCATAAAAACAGCTTTTAATGCAAAATTAATAATAGGATGAAGAATATGATAAATAGATAATTCTTAATTTTGCAATCAAAAATTTATTAGCTATGTCTGAATTGGCTCCATTGATAAGTGATTTGGCTTTGATTCTGATCTGCGCCGGTGTCATGACGCTCGTCTTTAAACGGTTAAAGCAACCTCTTGTTCTCGGCTATATCGTAGCCGGCTTTTTGGCAAGTCCCCATGTTCCTCTTACTCCGTCGGTCATTGATGTGGCCAATATCCATACATGGTCGGAGATTGGTGTGATATTCTTGTTGTTCGCTCTAGGGTTGGAATTTAGTTTCAAGAAACTGGTGAAGGTAGGGGGGACGGCGGTCATTGCGGCGTGTACCATTATATTTTGTATGATATTGGTTGGGATTTTTGTAGGGTGGTCTTTCGGGTGGCAACGCATGGACTGTCTGTATTTGGGAGGTATGTTGGCCATGTCCTCCACGACTATTATCTATAAGGCTTTTGATGATTTGGGATTGAGGCAGCAACGGTTTGCCGGCTTGGTTCTTAGTATTTTGATATTGGAAGATATATTGGCTATTGTTTTGATGGTTATGTTGAGTACAATGGCAGTGAGTCAGAATTTCGAGGGCAGTGAAATGGTATATAGTATTGCCAAATTATTATTCTTCCTTATATTGTGGTTTGTGGTAGGTATTTATATCATTCCTACATTTTTGAAGCGTTCCCGCAAGTGGATGGCAAATGAAACATTGCTGATTGTTTCGCTGGCATTGTGCTTCGGTATGGTAGTTGTGGCGGCCAAGGTTGGATTTTCGGCTGCGTTTGGAGCTTTTATAATGGGGTCTATTTTGGCAGAAACGGTAGAGGCCGAAAATATAGAGAAGCTTGTGGCCCCTGTAAAGGATTTGTTTGGAGCCATTTTCTTTGTATCTGTGGGAATGATGGTAGACCCTGCCATGATTGTAGAATATATATGGCCCATTGTGATTATTACATTGGCCATTCTGCTTGGGCAGGTTATTTTTGGTACAGGTGGCGTGATTTTGTCGGGACAGCCGTTGAAAGTTGCCATGCAATGTGGCTTCAGTCTGACCCAGATTGGTGAATTTGCATTTATTATCGCTTCGTTGGGGGTAAGTCTGAAAGTAACCAGTGATTTCTTATATCCTATTGTGGTGGCTGTTTCGGTCATTACCACATTTCTGACCCCGTATATGATACGTTTGGCGATACCTGCTTATCATATAGTAGAGAAACGTCTGCCCGGCAAATGGAAAAAAATGCTTGAGCGTTATTCATCGGGATCACAAACGGTGAATCATGAAAACAATTGGAAGAAATTGTTGGTTGCCATAGCTAGGATCGTAGCTGTTTATTCTGTATTGTGTATAGCTATGATTACACTTTCATTCCATTTTATTATTCCATTGTTCCGGGCTAGTCTGCCTGTCTTTTGGGCCAATCTGGCAGGAACTGTTTTTACTATCGTTTGCATCGCACCTTTCTTGCGTGCCATTATCATGAAAAAAAACCACTCTGTAGAGTTCCAGGCGTTATGGCAGGATAGCCGTTTCAACCGGGCTCCCTTAATTTCTACCATTTTACTCCGTATAGTGATAGCTGTCATGTTTGTGATGTTTGTTATAGAGAAACTTTTTCAGACTTCCACGACTTTGCTGATCGGTATAGCCGTTGTTTTGGTAGGTATGATGATGTTCTCGCGATGGCTGAAGAAGCAATCTATATTCATGGAGCGTACTTTTATTCAGAATTTGCGTTTCAGGGATGTGCATGCTGAGTTCACAGGTCAGAAGCGTCCTGAGTATGAAGGACATTTGTTGTCCCGCGACTTACATCTTTCGGATTTTGAGATACCTGCGGATTCCTTATGGGCGGGATATACGTTAAGAGAGTTGAATTTGGGGCATAAATACGGAGTACATGTGGCATCTATCATTCGTGGAATGCATCGTATTAATATTCCGGGGGCGAATGTACGTCTGTTTCCCGGTGACACCATACAGGTAATCGGTACGGATGAGCAGTTGGGCGAGTTTGCCCGTCAGGCAGAAAGAGTATCAGCCGCCGCTGAAGAGGAAGATTTGGAAAGGCGTGAAATGAATCTGAAACAGTTCATTATAGATCGTAACTCATTTTTCTTGGGTAAAAATATTAAAGAAAGTGGTATCCGGGATGAGTACAAATGTCTGGTGGTAGGCGTCGAAAAAGAAGATAGTACGCTGATGACCCCTGATATCAATGTACCTTTTACGGAAGGAGATGTGGTATGGGTGGTAGGCGAACGGGAGGATGTGTACCGTTTGTTGGGTAAGAAAGAAAAAGAGGAAGAATAATTAATTTTAATACATAAGAAAACCATGAAAAGTGATCCTAAAGATTGTCTGTATTGTCAGAACAATGAGACATTGCACAATTTAATGATTGAAATAGCTCCACTGAGTGTTTCACGCGTATTCCTGTTTAAGGAACAAACCTATCGCGGACGTTGCCTTGTTGCTTATAAAGATCATGTAAACGACTTGTTTGAACTGAGTGATGAAGAACGTAATGCATTTATGGCAGATGTTGCCCGTGTGACCCGTGCTATGGACAAGGCTTTCCACCCTGAAAAAATAAATTACGGAGCATATAGTGACAAACTTTCTCACCTGCATTTTCATCTGGCTCCCAAGTATGTGGACGGACCTGATTATGGAGGTGTATTTCAGATGAATCCGGGAAAAGTTTATCTGACTGATGCGGAATACCAAGAAATGATTGAAGCTATAAAGAAAAATCTGTAGTAGTGAAATGATTAACAGATAGATAGTAGTTAATGGCTAGTGATTAATAGCAGATGCATACACCTACAATCACTAACCATTAATCACTATCTATTCTTGTTCTTCGAAATCAAATTCAAAGTCGAAGTCATCATCACCGAAATATTCAGGAGTAATGAATTCTTCCATGCTGCGACGGTCCTTCTTGGTGGGACGCCCTGTTCCGCGGGCGCGATCAACAAAACCGCTGATTCTGCTCATTTCCAGTAATTCATATTGCTCCGGAGTCGTTACATTCTCCAGAATTTCAGGAACCAATTTGGCACCTATACGTTTCTCTATTGCCTGTAAAACTTTAAATGAGTACGTGACAGGCGGTTTCTTTACCTGTATCACTTCTCCCGGCTTTATCATTCTCGACGGCTTCACCTGAGTACCGTTGATGGAAACCCGTCCTTTCTTGCATGCTTCGGCAGCGATAGTACGGGTCTTGAATATACGTGAGGCCCACAGCCATTTATCAATTCTTGCTTCAGCCATTACTTTTTATTGTATTGGTTCATTGTTATACTGATGCCTGCCAGACAAAAACTCTTAATTATGTCGCAAGCCGTTGCTACACGTTCGTCCATGGTCTTCAAATCTTCATCAGTGAAGTGACCTAATACAAAATCTATTTGTCCGCCACGGGGAAAATCGTTGCCGATACCAAAGCGCAGACGGGCATAATCCTGTGTACCCAGCGTAGCAGCTATATGTTTCAAACCATTGTGTCCGGCATCGCTGCCTTTTCCTTTCAGGCGTAGTGTACCGAAAGGAAGGGCGAGGTCGTCCACCACTATCAACACATTTTCCAACGGAATGTTTTCTTTCTGCATCCAGTAGCGCACTGCATTTCCACTCAGGTTCATGTAAGTAGACGGTTTCAGCAGGATAAGCTGGCGTCCTTTGAGCGAGAGGGTGGCAGTAGCCCCATAACGTCCGTCGGTAAAAACAAGATTGGACGCCTTTGCAAGGGCGTCCAATACTGTGAATCCTATGTTGTGACGGGTATTTCGGTATTCTTCACCTATATTACCCAGTCCTGTAATCAAATATTTCATTGATAAGGATTAAAAGGTTACTGATTATTTGCCGGCAGTTGCAGCAGCACCACGAGCGGCACGAGTCAATTTAACTGCACAAACAACGGCTTCTTTAGCGTTAATCAATTCCAAACCTTCATAGCTTAATTCGCCCACTTTGACAGTCTTGCCCAGACCCAAAGAAGTTACATCAACAACCAGACGTTCAGGAATTACATTGTATAAAGCTTTCACTTTCAGTTTACGCAACTGTAATGCCAATTTACCACCGGCACGTACACCTTCTGCCAAACCTTCCAATTGAACAGGAACTTCCATAACGATGGGTTTAGCTTCATCAATCTGATAGAAGTCAACGTGAAGGATTGCATCCGTTACAGGATGGAACTGGATATCTTTCAAAATAGCGTTTACTATTTTACCGTCAATGTTCAAGTCTACAACATAGATGTGCGGTGTGTATACCAAGTTACGGAGTCCTTCGGTGGGCACGGAGAAGTGAGTAGCTACGGGCAAGCCGTTTTCGTCTTTCTGCACTCCATACAATACACAAGGAACACCATTGTTCTTACGCAATTCGTGAGTTGCTTTCTTTCCTACGTCTGTTCTGACAGTACCTTTAATTTCAATTGATTTCATTGTTTTTTAATTTTTTGTGTTACTCTAAATTAAGTTGATCTTATTGCTTAATTCGCCATCACACGATGTGGTATATCACACGATGAGCTTGAAAAAGCGGTGCAAAATTACTGCTTATTTCCGACTTGACAAAAAGAAAGCACAATTTTTTTATCATTGTGCTTTCTTTATCGGTTGGAATCAGAAATCGATATCTATTTTAATTTCATTCGGACTAAGCGGCTTGTGAGCGTCTTCGGTCGTTTCCTGTTCTTCATTTTCAGTGTGATGAGGTTCAATAGGACCTTGCTCTTCGGCAATAAACTGTATAGCCTGTTGTAAACCGTTCATGAACTTCTCAAAATCTTCTTTATATAGAAAAATCTTATGTTTTTCGAAGCTTACTTGCGAGTCATCACCTTCTCCCGAAACAATCTTCTTGCTTTCGGTAATAGCCAAAAACATTTCATCTTTTCGGTTTTTCTTCACATCTAAATAATAAATACGTTTGCCGGCTTTAATTGCTTTTGAAAAAACAATTTCTTTGTCACCATCCACTACACTTTTCTTTTTATAATCTTCCATAACTTAAGTATCTTTATAAATCGGCTTCAAAATTGGACATTTTTTTTAAATGGGCAAAGAATTTGCGGATAAACTTCGATGAAAAAAGCGATTTAGATAGCTCTATGTAAATTTTACATTAAAAAATGTAATTATGTTATGTAAAATCAATGAAAATACCTACTTTTGCAACTCCTTAATAATTTTATGTGAATTATGATAAATAGAGTTCTTATTCGTCTTAAGATAGTTCAGATAGTCTATGCTTATTATCAGAACGGAGGCAAAAACTTGGATACAGCGGAAAAAGAGTTATTTTTCAGCCTTTCTAAAGCGTATGACTTATACAACTATCTGCTGCTTTTAATGGTAGAGGTAACTAAACAGGCTAACAAACGACTGAATGCTGCGAAAAACAAACTGGTCCCTACTAAGGAAGAATTGTTTCCCAACACCAAATTTGTGGAAAACCGCTTTATTGCACAGCTGGAGGTAAACAAACAGCTGCTGGAGTTTTCGAACAATCAGAAGAAAACTTGGGAGAATGAAGCTGATTTCGTAAAGACTTTATGTGATAAAATCTTAGAAAGCGATATATATAAGGAATATATGGCCAGTGAGACTTCTTCGTATGAGGAAGACCGTGAATTGTGGCGCAAGCTATATAAAAATATTATTTTTAATAATATCGAACTGGATCAGGTTTTGGAGGACCAAAGTTTGTATTGGAATGATGATAAGGAAATCGTGGATACCTTTGTGTTGAAGACCATCAAGCGTTTCGATGAGAAGAATGGTGCAAAACAGGAATTGTTGCCGGAATTTAAAGATGAGGAGGATCAAGACTTCGCGCGCCGTTTGTTCCGTCGTACTATCTTGAATGCCGATTATTATCGTCATCTGATTAGCGAAAATACAAAGAACTGGGATTTAGACCGTGTGGCTTTCATGGATGTGGTCATTATGCAGATCGCTTTGGCTGAAATCCTGAGTTTTCCCAATATCCCGGTCAGCGTTTCACTGAATGAGTACGTGGAAATAGCCAAACTGTACAGCACTCCGAAAAGCGGTGGCTTTATTAACGGTACTTTGGATGGAATCGTTAATTCATTAAAAAAAGAGAATAAGCTAACAAAAAATTAATATCTTTGTTTGTTATTGAAGAATAACGGTATTATAAACTAAAAAACATAGAAAGTATGAACTTATTATTTGTATTTCTGCAGGCAGGGGGTGGAGGAGATTACTCTTTCCTTATTATGATGGTAGCCATTTTCGCTATTATGTACTTCTTCATGATTCGTCCTCAGAATAAAAAACAGAAAGAAATTGCTAATTTCCGCAAGAACCTGGAAGTGGGTCAGGAAGTGATCACTGCAGGTGGTATATACGGAAAGATAAAAGAAATAGAAGATAATACGGTTGTTTTGGAAATAGCGTCAGGCGTTAAGATTAAAATTGATAGAAATTCTATCTTCGCTAATGCTGCATCCAATCAACAACAGGCAAAGTAAATGACATAACAACATGTTCGACAAAAGGAACATACGTATTTACTATTTAAAGACTTTAGAGAGAATCAGAAGCTTCCTGCTTAGCCGTAATAGCAGGGAGTTCCTGATTTTCTTGTTTTTTGTATTTGTATCTTTCTGCTTTTGGTTGCTTCAGGTGTTAAATGATGATTATGAAACGGAATTCTCCGTTCCGTTACGGTTGAAGAATGTACCTAGTGATGTGGTGCTGACCTCCGAACTTCCCGATGAACTGCGTATTGGCGTGAAAGACAGGGGAACTGTATTGGCTAACTATATGCTGGGACAGACATTCTATCCCATTGTTGTGGACTTTAAGGACTATGAGGATAAAGGAAGTCGTGTCCGGATTCCGGTTTCAGCTTTAATGAAAAAGATTTCGGTCCAGTTGAATCAGACAACCAAATTGCTGACCATACGGCCGGATACTGTGGAGTTTATTTATACAAAAGGGAAGGCAAAGAAGGTGCCCGTGAAATTGCAAGGCAAGGTGGCTTTGGACCGTCAGTATTATATCTCGGATATCATTTACTCGCCGGATTCAGTGATGGTTTATGCTCCTCAAGAGATTTTGGATACCATCACGGCTGCTTATACACAGGCATTGAACTTTGAAGATGTGGCAGACACCGTTCGTCGCAGGGTGAATCTGGCCGATGTACGTGGAGCGAAATTCATTCCCTCTTTTGATGATGTGACTTTATTGGTAGATATTTACGCTGAAAAAAGTGTGGAGGTGCCTATACGTGGCATCAATTTTCCGCCCGATAAAGTACTTCGCACTTTTCCCTCCAAGGTTCAGGTGACTTTTCAGGTAGGTCTGAGTCATTTCAAGTCCATCACTTCCGAGGATTTCTTTATCGGGGTGACTTATGAGTCTTTGTTGAACAATAAGGGGGAGAAGTGTCCGGTCAATCTCAAATCCATCCCCCGATATGTGAACCACGTCCGTTTGAATCCCAAGGAGGTGGATTATTTGATAGAACAACGAATTAAATTCAATGATTAAGATAGCGGTTACCGGTGGCATCGGCAGTGGAAAATCATACATTTCCCATTTGCTGGAGGATATGCATATCCCAGTGTATAATGCGGATAATGAAGCGAAGCGCCTTACTGTTTCCGATGCCGGAATTCGTGGGGAACTGATTGCTTTGTTAGGTGAGGAGGTTTATAAGGATGGTCTGTTAAACAAGCCGTTGCTGGCTTCCTATCTGTTTTCCGATCCGGCGCATGTGCTCCAAATCAATTCCATTATCCATCCCCGGGTACGGAAAGATTTTACCGTATGGGTGGAACGTCAGGAAAAGTGTGAGATAGTGGGTATGGAATCAGCTATTTTGTATGAGGCCGGTTTTCAGGATACGGTAGATGCGGTAATAATGGTCTATGCACCTGTAGAACTGCGTATACAGCGTGCCATGTATCGTGATGGAGCCAGCGAGGAACAAGTCCGGGCACGTATTGCTGCCCAGATGGATGATGAAGAAAAGCGTCGGCGGGCCGATTTCACGGTGGTGAATGACGGGGTGCAATTGCTCATACCCCAGTTGAACAGAATAGTAGAACAATTAAAAACCGAAAAATTCATACTATAAATTTGGGAGTTTCATTGGTGAATTGTACTTTTGCTTCCTCAAACCATAAATATAAAATAGAATAGTATGTTAAAGACCATTTTATCAATCGCGGGCAAACCGGGATTATATAAATTGATTTCTCAAGGAAAGAACATGTTGATTGTAGAAACAGTTGACGCGGCTAAGAAAAGAGTTCCTGCTTATGCTCATGACAAAGTTATCTCATTGGCGGATATTGCTATGTACACAGATGCAGAAGAAGTGCCTTTGAGCGAAGTGCTGGAAGCGGTAAAGAAGAAAGAGAATGGAGCGGTTGCTTCTATCAATTATAAAAAAGCATCAGCCGATGAGTTGCATGCTTATTTTGCAGAAGTTTTGCCAAATTATGATCGTGACCGTGTCCATAACGGAGATATCAAGAAACTGATTTCATGGTACAATATTTTGGTAAACAATGGTATTACTGAATTTGTAGAAGCTCCGGCAGATTCTGCTGACAAAGTGGAAGCTGCTGCTGAATAATTGAAATAAAGCGAAGGGGAAAGGCCTGTCAAGTAGATTGTAAACTGCTTGACGGGCTTTTTGTTTACCGGCATTATTGGTAAAAAAAGTATGTGTACTTCATCGGCGAAGTAAGTGGTGTTACTTCACCGATGAAGTACACATACTTTGTCTATGAACATATATTACCTTTTTCAGTGGGATACGGTCGTTTATAATGCCCTGTAGAGAATATCCTAAAAAATCCTTCAGATCTTTCAGCCTCTCCGCAAACACCCTGCCCGTCGGCGTTTCGGCTGAAGAATTGAGGTTATGGAATCCTTCAGCCAAGTGGAAATGTTTCAGCCGGTTTTATTTTCGGAGGAGTGGTTGTTCTGAAGGATATTTTCCGGCTGAAACATTTCGTGAGGTATATCCTTCAGCCGGAATGCCGACGGGCAGGGTGTTTGCGGAGGGGCTGAAAGATCTGAAGGAAAAATAAGGCGTTTCGGCATGTAGATACCGTTATGGAAAAAAACAACAGGTCAAATTTTAAAAAGCTCTTGTTCTTTCAATGAAAACGTCTTGTTCTTTTTTTAAAGACCTTGTTCTTTTCAGAAAAGAACAGGACGTTTGAAAGGTTAGTAACCTGCATGTCGGAAGGTTAGTAACGTGTGGGGCGACACGTTACTAATGTGTGGGTTGTAAGATTAGTAATGTTACAGGTGAAAGATTATATATCTTACAAGTGATACATATCATACAGGTATGAAGTTTCAGTATATGTTTGATAATAAAACAGTAGGTTATCTTTTTTTACGATTATCCAGTTCAATGAACTCTTTTCGGATGAATAAGTTTCTTATGTTTTTCAATATGGCAGATTTTTCAACTTCGATAGTCTCGGTGTCACAGCCTTTCAACCCTTTGTAACATTTTACTTTCATATAGGTATCGTTTTGATCGATATTTCCTTTTCAGATCACCGGAGTGTTTCAATTCGTTCTGCTGTTGGTCAGCGCAAGGTTCACCACCTGCTCCTCTCCGCCACGCAGCTCGGTCAGTCCGTCAGGGATGGCATAGGTGATTATTTGACCGCTCACGGTGATTTCTATCCACGGGGTGTCGCTGACGACGGGCTGAGGGAAGAGGATGGCGCGGAAGCGGTTGCCGTCACCGTCAGTGGATTTCAGAGGGGTGAAGTCGGAGAGTGTCCTGTGGGTAGTCACCTTGCCGTCATAGCCTATAGTACCCGTGGAACGCATATTCTTTATCACGATCGTGGCGTTATTCACATCCTCCTGCGTCAACGTGCCGGGCGTGGCGGAAAGGCTGAGGCTGACCGTGAGGCGGTACATTACGTGGCGGAAGTCGAGGGGAACGGCACCGTCGCTTTCCACACGGTGGAGGGAGGAGGCATGAAGCAGGTCGGTGGCGGCGTATTGCTCCTCGGTGCTCTGGTCGGTGGGCAGGGTGAGTTCTTGGATTGTTTCCATGTAGGTGCGTGCCGGGAAAAAGGCAAAGAAATTGAGCTCGGCGCTGTTGCCGAATCCTTCCCACGTCAGGTTGTCGGCTTCCCATGTGCCGTTGCGGAAGATAGCGGGATATATCATAGCGGATTCGGGGCGGTCCTCATGGGCGATGAATATCTCCGTTTTGTCACCGTTGTTGAAGCTGCCCTTACCGTCGTCGTTGATGGTGGCGCGTGTGGCGGGGTCGGCGGCGGCATCGCTGCCCGTGAAGCCGGCGATAGCGGTAGTGAAGCGGATGGTGTTGCCGTTGTCCGTGCCGCTATCGGGAGTCAGTGCATCGTCCTGCGAGCAGGCCGATAATCCGACCACACCCGACAGGATGGCGATAAGGCATATATTCTTTTTTATTATTTTCATATCGTTGCGTTTGTTAAATTACGTTGTTTTTATGGATTGTGGTTGAAGTTCCCGAAGTTGAACTTTGGCGGTGCCGAAGCTGAACTTCGACCGACTCGAAGTTCAGCTTCGGGAAAGGTGCGGATTATGGCTGCTGCGCAAAGCTGATGCTCTTCCATTGCATGAGGTAGCCGCTGCCTTTCTTCCCAGCCCATTCGTTGCCGTTGTGGACTTTGGGGAGGGCCGTGCCATCGGGCTTTTTGTCGGCGTTCAGCACGAGGTCGCAATTGGCGGGGTCGAATGCGTTCGCTCCGGAATGAGCGGCTCTGTTCTGAAAAACGCTGGTGTTCCCTATATTGCTGGTATCATCATCTATATTAACGAAATCTCCGGCTGCTGCGGCTTCTATCCGGGTGAGGCTGCTACAGCCCGTTACGATATAATTGCCGAACCGGGTACATGCCGGCAGTTTGAGCGTTTCGAGGCTCGTGCATCCGTAGAAAGCAGCCAAATCTATCGCTTCCACATTATCCAGCGTGAGTTCCGCCAATGAAGTGCATACCTGAAATGCGTATTGATCAATCCGGGTGAGCTGCGGAAGATTCACCGTAGTCAGCGCAGTGCAATTGAAAAAAGCATATTCTCCGATTACCTGCACATCACCGGGCAACACCACCTCCTGCAAAGCAGTGCAACCTGCAAAGGCGCTGCCGGGCAGTGTTGCCGATGTTCCCCAGCCCGTCACTCCGCTGAGGTCGCATTTCGTGATTTTCGTATTATAGGCAAATGCACCCAACTGACCATCGCCCATTCCTGTCTTGGAAAGTTCGCCCGTCAGCTTGATTTCGGTGTAGCCTGCGGCGAGGGCGGCCCGGATAGTTAGCTGTGCTTCGTCGGCGGTCATGGAGGTCATGTCGATGTCGCCGGAGGTGGGGGGTGGGAAACCTTTCGGGCACAGCTTGATTTGATGATCCGCCGGGTCGAGGTAAATCTCGAAGTTGCCGTCGTATTTCATCGACTGCCCTCCATAGAGGCTGACCATTGACTCTGGATTCACTATCAAATGATCGCAGTCCGCCTGCGTCAGTTGGTAACCGCCGGTTCCCCCGGCGATGGAGATTATGTCGACCAAGTAGAGCTTGAGGTGCACATCATCCGTGAGGGCTTTCGGAACGGAGATAAGGGGGTTGGAAACGGGCAGAATGCAGTTTAGATTTATGTAAGCCCCGTCGGCGGTCTTTCCCCCGTTCAGCACGAGGGTGGCGCCCTCCATGACTTTTGCACAGCCCGAACTGCCTGCCGCGTAAGACAATTCGCAGCCGTCACCCAGTTCCAATGCTGCTTTCTCGTCGGAAACCACAATCACAGGCATATTACCGTTGCCGTCCAATATCACGTTCCCGCCCAGCGTAATCCTGCCGTTACAAACACCTACCACGGCAGAATATGAGTTTGGAGCTTGAACCAACTTGATATTGGTGAGTTCGATATAGACGGCATCAGCGTCGGTATTGGCATTTCCGAGGAAGTAATAGCTGCCCGCTTCCCAAGCGAGGGTGTGGCCGCCGCCGTCTATCTTGAAGTAGCCGCTGCCGTTTATGTATGTGCGGCTGCTACTACTACCTCCTGCGGGTATCGTGATGTCGCTGCCCAGCGTAATGAGCGTAGGGGCGTCGGCCGAGCCGCCGCCCGTCTGCAGGGCTTCGTGCAGGGCTTCGTAGGTGGTGATGCCGGAAGTACCGCCGCCTATCACCACTTCATCCGTAATCTCCGGCTGCGTGTCCCAGCCGGAGATGTTGCTGCCGGTGAGTTCCACTTCAGTGTCGCCCGTGCCGGATTTTTTCTTCAGCTTGAGGTTGAGGGTGAGCCGCTTGCCGCTTTCGAGGCGGGTTTGGTTGCCGGGTTCGGCAGTGTTCAGGTCGGCAGGTACATGATAGTACCACACATCCTCGCCTACGGTTATTCTGAGCCATTCCGCACCTGCGGTGAGGTCTTGCGGTGCTACTTTCCAGTCGGCATTGGCGCCACCTTCGTTACTGAGGATTACACTGCCATCTACCCGGTCGTAGTTCACCACGCCGGTCAGCAGGTTCACCTCCACGCTGGCAAACATCGTTGGCGCGCCATTCTTTGCCACGGAGTTTATTAGGGCGGAAGACAAGTTCGTGCCGGTCATGCCATCGCCCGCTGCTAGGTTGATGACGAGCCGGTGCATCAGATGCTTGAATGTCAGTGCCACCGTTTTGCCCTTGCTTGCGGTGGCGGTGGCGTGGAGCAGGTCGTCCGTGTGGTTCCACGCTTGGGGCATATATAGGTATGCCGCCGGATCGTCAATGTCTGGCATGGTGTTCGTGATGCGTGGGTAGTGGGCGGAGAAAGTGACCGCTTCCGTTTCACTCAGGTCTTTCCAATAGAGCGGATTGCTGTTGCCGGCCCGGTAAGCGATGTTTTGGTTACTGTATGCCGGGGATGTGGCATCTCCGGTAAAAGTGTACATGCCCCATTCATCGGCAGGCTCGAATGAGCCTGCGCCGTCGGCATCGAGCTGCGGCGCGCGTGTCTGCACTCCCTCGATGTCGGCGGTGATGTGTACCGCGCCTTCGGGCAGGGTGTTGCCGCCCGGCAGGTCGTCGTTGTGGCAAGCCGTCAGTGCCAGCATGGCCAGCACCAAAAAGGTGAATAAGTATCTTGTTGCTTTCATATCATGAGTTTTTGTTGTTTGTCAAAATCAGATTTCCAAATTACCCGACACTGTGCCTTGCGTGTCCCACGGTTGGATCGTGGCATTCACTTCCACTTCCGTACCTACAGGTGTGCGTTTCAGCGTAATGGTGAAAACAGTTTTCTTGCCTTGCTCGAAGGTACGCTCGGCTTCCACCGGCCATGTCAATACAGTGCCGCCCGTCAGGGTTAGTTTCAAATTCCTTCCGCTTGCACCCTCTTGCGGCAGGATGATGGCGGAGGCGGTCTTGCCATCGGCGGCCGTGTTCAACGTAAGGGTGGCGAGGTCCTGCCCGGCAGTCAGCGTGTTCTGCAACACGTTGAAGTCTGCTGCTACGGGCTGTTTGCTCAGCGTGATGCCCATGCCTGCCAGTTCCGCATCACTCACGCCTTCACCGGCGGTCAACTCTACTTCCACACGGCTTAGGCGGTGGAAGAACTTCAAATCGACAGTATTGGTACTTTTGTCCTTTCCCGTGGCGTTGTCGCTCCGCAGCAGGTCGATGTCGGCAGGGGCCTTTTGGTCGCTCACATCCACCTTATATATATCGTCCGTCAGGTCGGTTTGCGGGTAGTAAGCAATGAAGTCCACCTTCTCATCCGCATTCAAAGGAAAGTAAATGGTCTGTTCTGTTCCGGCAGGTGTAAACTTTCCATCTCCGGCGGTGGTCACATACTTGCGGTTGGTGGCGTCGTCCGTCACTGTCTTCATTCCGTGTTCCAGCATATAGATACCGATACCGTCGTTTGCCTCCCATGTGTCGGTCGTGGCGCGGGGAAGCGTGATTTCTCCGGCAAAGGAAACGGCTATACGTCCGTCATCCACTTGCGGTTCATTTTCATTATTGCTACATGCGGCTATCATCAGGGCTGCCATGCCGATAAACAGATAATTTGTTTTCATCATACTATTTGTCATTTTAAATTTGTTACTTGATGGTTATATTCACCACTTCCTGTACCTGCCAATCGGTGATGGTTGCTGTACCTGCCGGAGTGTTGTTGCGGGCATCTGCTGTCACGCAGTTTCCGTCACGGGTAAATGCAGGTGCGGTGGTCATCGGTTCCCCACCCGGCGTCTGTGTATTGGCTTGGATGTCTTTTCTTGGGACGCGGCTGCTGTTTCGGACAGCTTTTGAAGGCCAGTTAGGGTCAGTTCGTCCTGTTTTGCGTTTTCTGCCGTTTTCACCTTGAACATATTATTTTCCTCCACAAAATGGAATACCATTTGCGGAGCTTTGTTTGTTGCCGGCGCAAACATCGGTGCGGCAACCATAGCCAGTAGTGTGTATACAAGCATAGTTTTCCATGCATTCATATCAGTATGGTATATTAGTGTTTTTTATATAGGATGCCTTGCGGCTGTTTTTCGTGCAGAAAGAGAAAAAAACGGGTTGCTGAAGAAGCTTTTGTGTTGCACAAAAATATAACATGTAAGTAAATGATTGCAAATAAAATCAATTGTCTTTCGTTCAAGTCAATGAAAGACAATTCTTTATATGCTGAAAAGCAGGAAAACTAACGAAAGACAATGTTTAATTAGCGAAAGACAATTTTATCCAAGTACGAAAAACAGTGTGGCAGTTGAGGACATTCAGAAAAAACAGGCACATCATTCACCGGTAATCTGATGCGCTGGATGTGGGAAAGATGATTTGGAAGGCAAAGATGTCAGGAGGATGTTTCGATTTCCGCATCAGTGTTCTTTAAGTAGATTTGTTTACAGTAACTTTTGGGAGTCATTTCCATCATTTTTTTGAAATCTCTGTTGAAATTACCGCTATTGTTGTATCCTACCATTTCACATACTTCTTCTATCGTATATCCGGGATTTTCGGCAAACAGACGGGCTGCTTCGCGCAAACGAAGCTCCTTGCGCCACGGACGGAAATCCATTCCGTAATGGTCTTTCATATATTGCCGGAAGAATGATTGGGACACTCCGAAAGAATCTACCACGATACCGGAAGGGATATCCTTCTCACAGTATGCTTTCTCATCTACATATTTTTGTAATCTTTCTTTTAATAGCCGCTCTTTTTCTTGAAAAACAGTTTTTGACTTTTCCTTGTTCTCTTTTACGGACTTGTCTGTTTCGCCCATGTCTGTTTCCATCGGATGTGCATAAATCTTTGTTTCGGGTGGAACAGCCGCAATGACCGGAATCGCAAATTTCATCCTGCGATAGTAGTTGACGAACCACATCACCATGAAGCTGTAATAAAGCACATACAGTGGAACAAAGAATTTGTACCAGTCGGTAAAAAATAAAATGGGTATAGCCATGATCCCAATAGCCAGTGCACTATAAAATCCGGTCTTTACCCATGCCAGACGATTCTCTTCGTCCTCATCATAATAGTCCTCTACCTCTTGTACCGTCTTGCGGTAAGCTTGCGTGAATTTTCGGGTATAGATAGTTAACTGGATAATATAAGCGGCGATGCCCGTATAAAAGAACCACAAATAATAGTCTATAAAACAAAACAAGGCGACAAACAGGATAATGCCTGCCGCTGCAATGCCTCCGGCCTGTCGGAACACTATGCTCCATCTGACTTCACCCGGACGTATGAAAACCAACATGGATATGGTAAAAAGAAAAGCCTGAAACGATGCAACGAAAAGTGTACTGGCAGGTTCAATACGATGGTCATAACCCGTAAAGCAGCATACCAGACTGAGAAGGGCGAGTACGAAATAAGAGGGCACAAGGATATTACGGGCCTTCCGTAACTTTTCTAATCCGCATTCCGGCGGTATCGTTGTAGTTGCTAGCATGCTTCCCAGCATCGCTACTATGAAAGCTGAAGTTCCCATCAAAATTTTATATGTCGTTTCATCCATGTGTTCAAATCGTTAGGGTTACAAAAGTAGTCTTTTTTGTATTGCGTGCCAAATAATTGGTTTTCAAAGAATAAGAAAAAATAATGATGCCCGTTGTCTCCTTTTCCGCCGAATAAGAATAGATTGGAGAAATTCTTATGATTAAAAATGGAGTTAATAAAAAATATACCAGTCTACACAGACTGTTCTGAATCTTGCCGTATTTCAGTTTTCTTTTTCTTATACAAAAATGAAAAAAGGAAGTAGAGATGGCTGATTAAACTGTTTTATGAGCTTATTGCCGTTTTTTAGCTATTGGAAACATATTGGTTAAGGAAATATTCAAAATATTGCAGATAGAGGGCTATAGTTAACGAAAAAAGGGGTGCATGATGAACACCCCTTTTGCTCAGTAAAGATAAGGCCTTATCTTTACTGGTTGTTTGTAACATTCTAGTTGCGGAATTTTAATCCGTCACCCGCTGTTTCTACGATAATCGGTTTGCTTCGGTCCACTTCCTGTGACAATAGCTTTTTGGACAAATCATTCAGCAAATAGCGTTGGATGGCACGTTTCACGGGACGGGCGCCGAATTCGGGATCATAGCCTGTGCTGGCAATGAAACGGACGGCCTCATCGGTCATTTCCAAAGTAATGCCGTTGCCGGCCAGCATATTCTTGATACCGTTGATTTGTAACATCACAATCTGTTCTATCTCTTCTCTGTTCAAAGGCAAGAACATGATTGTTTCATCTATACGGTTCAGAAACTCCGGCCGTATCGTTTTTTTCAACATGGACATAACCTCTTTCTTCGTCTCTTCAATCACCACTTCGCGATTCTCGTCATTAATCTTTTCGAACTGGCTTTGAATGTATGCGCTGCCCAGATTGGAAGTCATGATGATAATTGTATTCTTGAAGTTTACCGTACGTCCCTTGTTGTCAGTCAGACGTCCGTCATCCAAAACTTGCAGCAGAATATTGAACACATCGGGATGTGCTTTTTCTATTTCATCAAACAATACCACAGAGTATGGTTTGCGTCGGACGGCTTCTGTCAACTGACCGCCTTCATCGTAACCTACGTATCCGGGAGGCGCTCCGATCAGACGGGATACAGAGTGTTTCTCCTGATATTCGCTCATGTCGATACGCGTCATCAGACTCTCGTCATCAAACAGGTAGTCGGCCAATGCTTTGGCAAGTTCTGTCTTACCTACACCGGTAGTACCCAGGAAGATGAATGAACCTATCGGACGTTTCGGATCCTGTAATCCGGCACGGCTACGGCGTACGGCATCGGATACGGCTGCTATGGCTTCATCCTGACCTACCACACGCAAATGTAATTCTTGCTCCAGATGAAGCAATTTGTCACGTTCGCTTTGCAGCATCTTGTTGACCGGTATCCCTGTCCACCGTGAAACAACATCGGCAATGTCCTCAGCGGTAACTTCTTCCTTTATCATGGCACTGTCACCCTGCTTGTGTTTCAGGTCTTCTTGAATATCCTTGATCTCGTTCTCTAAAGCCTGTAATTTCCCATAACGGATTTCGGCTACTTTACCGTAATCTCCCTCACGTTCCGCTTTCTCGGCTTCGAATTTCAATTGTTCTATTTCCTGCTTGTTTTGCTGAATCTTGTTGACCAGTTCCTTTTCACTCTGCCATTTGGCTTTGTAAGAGGTTTCCTGTTCTTTCAGTTCGGCAATCTCTTTATTCAGTTGTTGTAATTTCGGCTCGTCTTTTTCACGTTTGATGGCCTCACGTTCAATTTCCAGTTGTTTCAGGTGACGTGAGATTTCATCCAGTTCTTCAGGCACGGAATCACGTTCCATACGCAATTTGGCAGCAGCTTCATCCATCAGGTCAATAGCCTTGTCCGGAAGGAAACGTTCGGTAATGTAACGGTTACTCAATTCTACAGCGGCAATGATGGCTTCATCTTTGATACGTACCTTGTGATGGTTTTCGTAACGTTCTTTTAACCCACGGAGAATGGAGATGGTGCTCAGCGTGTCCGGTTCGGCTACCATAACGGTTTGGAACCGGCGTTCCAATGCCTTGTCCTTTTCGAAGTACTTCTGATATTCGTCCAAAGTAGTGGCTCCGATGCTGCGGAGCTCACCACGGGCCAAGGCGGGTTTTAATATATTGGCGGCATCCATGGCACCTTCACCTTTACCGGCTCCGACCAAGGTATGGATTTCATCGATAAACAGGATGATGCTGCCTTCGGCTTTGATTACTTCATTGACAACAGATTTCAGACGTTCTTCAAATTCACCTTTGTATTTGGCTCCGGCAACCAGTGCGCCCATATCCAATGAGAAGATTTGTTTGTTCTTCAAGTTGTCGGGTACATCACCTCGGATGATACGGTGTGCCAAGCCTTCAACAATGGCGGTCTTACCGGTACCCGGCTCACCGATTAAAATCGGATTATTCTTGGTACGGCGGCTTAATATTTGTAATACCCTACGTATTTCTTCATCACGCCCGATAACCGGATCAAGTTTTCCGCTGCGGGCAGCCTCATTCAAATTAATGGCATATTTGCTTAAGGATTGATAAGTGTCTTCACTGGATTGTGAAGTTACTTTTTCACCTTTACGTAGTTCTGCTATGGCGGAGCGCAGCTCTTTGTCTGTCATTCCCGCGTCTTTCAATATGGTAGCGACAGTACTCTTTACATTCAACAAGGCCAGGATAATAGCTTCCAGTGAAACGAATTCGTCACCCATCTCTTTGGAATACTGTACGGCTCTTTGTAATATCTCGTTGCTTTCACGGCTAAGGTAAGGTTCTCCTCCCGAAACCTTAGGCAGTGAGTCAATTTGCTTGTCGATGACCAATGCGATCTGCTGGGCGTTCATTCCCAATTTCTGGAAAATGAAGTTGGTGACGTTTTCACCTACTTTCAGTACTCCGGCCAACAGATGCACAGGCTCGATAGCTTGCTGTCCGCGGGCTTGAGTTACGTTCACCGCTTGTTGCACTGCCTCCTGTGATTTAATTGTGAAGTTGTTAAAATTCATATTGTATCTCCTTTCTAAATATTATTCAAATACCTATTGAAAACGTAACTGTCACTGCTTTGTTCAGTGGCTTTTGCGATTTCATTTGATAATCGTCAAATAGTTTGCCAAAAAGAAAAAGAAAGCTAATGAAGTAAAATAAGAAGACAAAATGGCAGGCTCTCCGGCTTTTAAATGAAAAAAAGTCCGAATTGTACACAAAAAGGCAGATAACTCTTTTTGCAAGCAGATGATAATTGCTATCTTAGCATCGAAATCATAAAATGAAAACGAGATGACAAATGAAATAAAGTTTGCAGATACTGTAATTCTGGTGGATGTAGCCTATGTAGACAGGGTGGCGGGTGATTTATCCAAACATTTTGGTGACGTGGTGGGCCGTAAGTTGCCGAAAGCGGATTTACCGGTGTTGTTGGAATGTCTGTCACTGGATAGTGGAATACCCTTGGGGGAGAATGCAGTTCAGGTATTATTTATTTATGACGAGGAAAGTAAGAAAATGGATGCTTTTCAGCCGTCGGATTTGGAAAAGGAATTAAATAACGTGGCTTTCAAAAGCCAGTTGGGAGAGTTTGCACTTTATTCTTTCGAACCATCGGATATGGCTAGTCGCGAAGAGTTGTTTCTGGAGTCTTTGAGAGTGGTGGTTGATGCAAAAGAGGTGAAACGGGTGATTATTGTCCCTGCCGAAGAAGAATATGGAGATAAAGTTCCTGCTATATTAAATAAGGTGGACGGAAAAGAAAAAATGACGGTATTCGGTATGAATCCTCCAACCAGTGAAGTCGCTTATCAGTGGGAGATGTTTGGATTCGCTGTTTTACAGTCGTTAGGAATTAAAGCAGACGAACTATAATCATTAAAAAACATGTCTGATTTCAGGTTAAGAGTATTCAGTAGTGTTGCGAAAAACCTCAGCTTTACAAAGGCTTCGCAAGAGCTGTTTATCAGTCAGCCGGCTATAACCAAGCATATTCAGGAATTGGAAACGATGTACCAGACACGCCTTTTTGAGCGAATGGGGAACAAGATCTTGCTGACTGATGCAGGCAGGTTGTTGTTGGAGCATTGTGAGAAAATTTTGGAAGATTACGGACGCTTGGAGTACGAGATGAACTTATTACGTAATGAGCATACCGGTGAGTTGCGCTTGGGAGCCAGTACTACAATTGCCCAATATGTGCTTCCCCCTTTGCTGGCCCGCTTTATCGAGAAGTTTCCGCAAGTGTCTTTATCACTTTTCAGCGGGAACTCCTCTGAGGTGGAAAAGGCATTGCAGGAACATCGTATAGATTTGGCACTGGTAGAGGGAAATACCCGGCAACCTAATTTGAAATATACTCCTTTTCTGCAAGATGAGCTGGTGGCTATCGTCCATACTCATAGTAAGTGGATGGATTATGATGAGATAACTTTGGATGAATTGAAAGAAGTTCCTCTTGTGCTTCGTGAAAGAGGTTCGGGAACATTGGATGTATTGATTACCGCTTTGCATAAACACAACATAAAGTTATCGGACCTTACTATCCGTATGCACCTGGGAAGTACAGAGAGCATTAAATTATTTCTGGAAAATAGTGAGTGCATGGGGATTTTGTCTATCCGGTCTATTAATAAAGAACTGTATTCAGGGAAGTTTAAAGTATTGGATATAAAAGACCTGGTGATGTTTCGTGAATTTGATTTTGTCCAATTGCAAGGGCAGGATACAGGGCTCCCGGCTCTGTTCATGCAATTTGCCAATCATTATAAGGAAAAGTTATAACTTATAATTAAAAACGATTAGATTGTTTTTGAAACATATATTACCTTTGCATCCCGAAATGGAGAAATAATGTTAAAAAGTAAAATATATGATTTCAGTAACAGCTTTACAGCAAAACAGCAAAACTATTTATGTAGGTTTGCTTTCCACGTTAACGGTCTTTTTGTTGATGGACTATATTCCGGTATTGGCTTCATTTTCCCAGTGGGTCACTCCCCCCGTATCTTTATTTCTGGGGTTGATATTTGCATTAGTTTGCGGACAGGCCTATCCTAAGTTCAATAAAAAGGTTTCTAAATATTTGTTGCAATATTCTGTAGTGGGATTGGGGTTCGGTATGAATCTTCAGGCTTCTCTGGCTTCCGGTAAGGAAGGAATGGAATTCACGATCATTTCTGTAATCGGTACAATGATTATAGGTATGTTTATAGGGCATAAACTTTTGAAGGTAGATCGTGATACGGCTTATCTTATCAGTTCGGGTACTGCAATTTGTGGGGGAAGCGCTATTGCTGCTGTGGGTCCTGTATTGAAAGCTAAAGATAGTGAGATGTCTGTGGCTTTGGCTACTATCTTTGTATTGAATGCCATCGCTTTGTTTATTTTTCCGGTGTTAGGCCATATGTTTGGGTTAGATCAACAACAGTTTGGTACTTGGGCAGCTATTGCTATTCATGATACGAGTTCTGTGGTGGGAGCAGGTGCGGCATACGGTGAAGAGGCGTTGAAAGTGGCGACAACAATCAAACTGACCCGTGCACTTTGGATTATTCCTTTGGCATTCGCTACTTCTTTTATTTTCAAGGGAAGCGGTAAGAAAGTAAGCATTCCTTGGTTTATCCTTTATTTTGTTGTGGCTATTGTTCTGAATACTTATGTGCTGGATGGTGTGCCTCAATTCGGGCAGGCTGTTTCCGGACTGGCACGTAAAGGATTGATTATTACCATGTTCTTTATTGGAGCTTCCTTGTCTATGGATGTATTGAAGCAAGTAGGTATGAAACCTCTGATTCAAGGTGTTGCTCTTTGGGCGGTGATCAGTCTTAGTTCATTGGCTTATATTCTACTTTTCTGATAGGGATTTATTAGAATATTAAAAAGTATGCGGATGATATGGATTGTCTGAAAAATCCTGTTATCCGCATGTTTTTTTATGAGAATATAATTTAGAAGTAATAGATGAATAATAGTACAGCGTTTACTCCAATGACAGTGAGGAATCCTTTCCATACATAAGGTAGCATTTCTTTTCTGCGGGAGGAAAAAAATATGGCATAGAACATATTCACTACGATGTTGCTGATGATAGCTTGCATGATACAGGCCCCTACAATGGTTGCCGGAATATTTCCGCCTTGTAACAGGTTTAGTATGAAAGGAGTGATATCACTTAATCCTGTTGCAATGGAGAGAATACTCAAACCTCCTGTTCCTGCATAAACCAATGTATAGTGAGTCAGAAATGTAAATACTACAAATAATAAAGCAAAGATCAGAGCGACTTTGAATTCCAGTGGATTACTTTCCGTTTCCGTTTCTTCAATAACTTCGCGCTCGCCTTTTATAGTATGCTTTTTATGGATGAATATGCCGATGCCGGCGGCGGTTGCAGACATGATGAGCAGATAGGGGTAAATATTCAGAAAGATGGAAGTGCTGAATATAAGGATCAAAATCATGAAACGTAAGAACATCATGCTGACAGCAAGCATCATGGCAGATACATATTCCGGTATTTCATGCGCTTGTACCCGTTTGCATTTGCGGGCAAGGATGGAAATGGTAGCGGTGCTGCTATACAGACCACCGATAATGCCCGAAACCAAAGTGCCTGATTCGCGGAAAACATATTGCTTCAGCAGGTAGGACAAATAGGAGATACCCGATACGACTACAGTAGCCAGCCAAATGGTGTATGGAGTGAGATTGATACCCGGTATGAGAGGTTCCTTGGGTAGCATGGGCAAAATGATACCGCTGATAGCCAGAAATTTTGCCAGTGTGATCATTTCATCATTCTGCATCCGTTGTACAAGTTCTGTGAAGGTGTGTTTCATTTCTGTGAAAAGAAGCACGGTGACTACCATCATCACGTAAAACCAGGAAGGTTGTGTACTTATGATAGGAGCCATACAATAGGTGATAAGGGCGATGATGATTGTTGTCACTCCAAACACGTGGAACTGGGATTGCTTGACATAATAATTGATGCCCAGTAACATACCTAAAATTATTCCGCCTCCCATAAATAAATGCATTTCCTTAGGATCAAGTATATAGAGGAGATATCCCAAAATGCCGATAAAAGTAAAAGTCCGGTCTGTGCCGAAAAGCGTAGTTTCCCCCTCTCGTTTCAGGCTGATTCTCCGTTGGGATAAACCGATGAGTAAAGAGAACAAGGTCACCAGAATGAAAGTAACCAATTGCTGGGGAAGGTAATCGTACAACTTTTCCATAAATCTGTCAAGATTAGGTTGATGTAATAGGTTTTTCCTTTTAAACTGCATTGACTCCTCTGATGGATTCAAGTGGCTTTAAAACGCTTGCTTAAACTGGCTTTCTTCAAAAAGTCCTTTTAATTTATCATCACTTTTTATTTGGTTGATGATTGTGGACAGAACTCCTGCTTTAGGCAATTCTACCACAACGTCTGTTTTATATTTACCACCGCTCTGCCGGCTGTTTTCACAGACTACTTTTAAGTTAGCAGCCTCTTGCTGGGTAGCCATATGGATCAGATCTGAGAACTGTTCCCACTCTGCATTACCGAATTTTTTTTGAGACTTGGCAGCCATTTCCGCCTTTGCTTTGATCTGGCTGGTTATTGCAGTACGGGCTGCAATGACCGCCTTCTTTTTGGAGGCAGTGGCATCACCGCTCTGAGCTGATGCTGAGGCACGGAAGAAGTCTGCGTTTGTGCTATATGCATTTCCGGTACAAGGAGTACTTTGTGCCTGTGCCCATGTTGACATTCCAAGGACGAAGGCTAAAAAATAGATGAATTTATAATATTTCATAGTTGTAATTTTATCAATCTATTGCGAAGATAGAAGAATATTTGATAATATAAACAAGAAAAGGGAAAAAAAAGATTGAGCTTGCTTTATGAAATGATTATATTTGCAGAAATTAAATGAAAGGTTAGTATTCATGGAATCAACAACAAAACTCTATTCGTTAAATTACACAAACGCAAATACTTATTTATTTGCATTCGTGTTTATTGTAGGTAATGTGGTATTGCCGCAACTTTGTCATTTGGTGCATTTGGGTGGACCTGCTATGTTACCCATTTATTTCTTCACATTAATAGGTGCTTATAAATATGGATTCAAAGTGGGGATGTTGACGGCTGTTCTTTCTCCGCTTGTCAATAGCTTCTTGTTTGGAATGCCTTCTGTGACCATACTTCCGGCTATATTGGTAAAGTCGGTATTGTTGGCGTTGGTGGCGGGATATATGGCAGATCGTTTCCGTAAGATTACGATTCCTGCATTGCTGGGGACTGTTATGGCATATCAGGTGGTGGGTACCTTGATAGAATGGGCTCTTGTCGGTGATTTCTATTTGGCGGCACAGGATTTCCGGATTGGAATTCCGGGCATGTTGCTCCAGATTTTTGGTGGCTATGCTTTGTTGAAAGCTATTGCAAAAAGATAAGTTGTAAACATTTGATGTTATGCTGCAAATTGTGAAACAGCCTGAAAATGGTGGCGCTGGCTATGTTCTGGTAGCTGTCATGGATGGAGATCCCGGTAAATGGATGACTTTGTTTTTTGATAAATCATTTAATAGTTAATAGATAAAATGACAGGCACATTATTATTTTTAGGATTAGGAATGCAGGAAATATTATTCATTGCATTGATTGTTCTTTTATTCTTTGGTGGGAAGAAGATACCCGAACTGATGAAGGGGTTGGGCAAAGGGGTTAAGAGTTTTAAGGAAGGGATGAACGGGGTGGAGGATGATATAGATGGAAAAGATAAGAAAGGGGAAACGAAAGAGTGACAAATGATGGAACAACAGCAGAAGATACTGACTTTTTGGGATCATCTGGAAGAACTGCGCCATGTCTTGTTCCGTATTGCAGTGGCTGTGGTATTTCTAATGTTGGTAGCATTCTTGTTTAAGGATGAGCTTTTTGCTATTGTTCTAGCGCCTAAGAATGCTGATTTCATTATTTATCGTTTTTTTTGCCGGATAGCTGATTTCATGGCTATGCCTTCATTATGTCCGGAAGTGTTTTATGTGAAAATGATCAATACCCAATTGGCGGCTCAATTCATTACTCATATGAGCGTGTCTTTTTATACGGGTTTTTTGCTGGCATCTCCTTATGTTATTTATCAGTTGTTCCGTTTTGTTTCGCCGGCTTTATACGAGAATGAAAAGAAATATTCTACCCGGATTGTAGGGTGGGGCTATTTTCTTTTTATGATGGGAGTTCTTTTGAATTATTTTTTGATTTTCCCTCTTACTTTCCGTTTTCTTGCTACCTATCAGGTCAGTATGGAAGTGGAGAACACGATTACTTTGTCTTCGTATATGGATACATTGATGATGATGAGCCTGATGATGGGGATTGTTTTCGAGATTCCTGTTCTTTGTTGGCTTTTTGCCAAACTGGGATTTCTTACGGCTGATTTTATGAAGCGGTATCGTCGTCATGCTATTGTTATTATTCTGATAGTTGGAGCTGTTATCACTCCTACGTCAGATGTCTTTACATTGATGATGGTGTCTGTGCCCATGTATTTGCTTTACGAAGTCAGCATTTGGATTGTAAGTCGGACAGGGAAAAAACAGCAGGAAGAATCCTTGGAGGAAGTGCTTGAAAAATCATGAGATGATAATCCTTATAAGTATTATATCGTAAAAAAGGAAGACCTTCTAAAAAGGCCTTCCTTTTTTCCATTAGGATCCATACTTTATTAAATCTTCCAGCCAAAGGCCTCTGCCACGGCCGGAAACACAATCTTTCCGTTGACAATATTCAAGCCGTTTTTTAGTCCAGGATCGTTTTCGCAAGCTTTTTTCCAACCAAGATCTGCCAATCTGATGGCGTATGGCAGTGTAGCATTGGTTAATGCCAAGGTTGAAGTACATGGTACAGCTCCCGGAATATTGGCCACACAGTAATGGATGATACCGTCTACTTCGTAAATAGGTTCGGCATGAGTTGTAGGATGGGACGTCTCAAAACATCCTCCTTGGTCAATGGCCACATCTACCAGTACAGTACCCTTTTTCATCAGTTTCAGCATAGGGCGTGTTATGAGGTGGGGAGCCTTTGCACCGGGGATAAGAACTGCACCGATTATCAAATCAGTTGTTGGCAGTTCTTTTTCTATATTGTGGCTGGACGAGAATAATGTTTTTACATTTTTAGGCATGAACTCACTCAACTGACGCAGGCGGGGTAATGAAATATCACAGATTGTGACATCAGCCCCTAATCCTGCAGCCATTAAAGCTGCATTGGTTCCTACAATGCCGCCGCCTAATACCAGCACTTTGGCTGGCTTGACACCGGGAACTCCACCTAGCAAGATGCCACGTCCTCCTTGAGGCTTCTCCAAAAAACGTGCTCCTTCCTGAGTGGACATTCGTCCTGCCACTTCACTCATGGGAATCAGCAGAGGCAGTCCGCCTTGTTTGTCTGTTACAGTTTCGTAAGCTAGGCATACTGAACCACTACGCATCATTGCCTCCGTTAATTCTTTGTCACAGGCAAAATGGAAGTATGTAAATACCAGTTGGCCCTTACGTACCAGGTTATATTCACATTCGATGGGTTCCTTGACTTTTATAATCATCTCGGCAATGGCGTACACATCTTCTATAGTAGGAAGGATACGCGCTCCGACTTTCTCATACTCTTCATCGGAAAATCCGCTGTTTATACCTGCGGTGTGTTGTATATACACCGTGTGACCTCTCTGTACCAACTCGTGTGCTCCTGCAGGGGTTAATGATACACGATTCTCGTTGTTTTTGATTTCTTTAGGAATTCCTACTATCATAATTGTCACATTTAAGGGGTTTGACTGCCTCAAAGATAACAAAATGTCAGAAAAGTAGGTTTTGTCTGGATATGTTTTTTTCGTAATAAATGTATGTTTAGCAACATTGTTTTAAGGGATATTCTGTTTTTTATTTGTAAGTTTGCGGAGAGATTCAAAATTTTTGTGATGAGTTCTCCATAAAATAAAGAAAATGACTTTACGAAATTATATAATCATAGCAGCTTTGGGCAGTGTTCTTGCTGTACGGGCACAGGAAGAACCGGCTGCTCCTGTATTCCGTCCTCCTTTTGATTTTCCGCTTATTCTGAGCGGTAATTTCGGTGAACTGCGTTCTAACCACTTTCATGGAGGAGTGGATTTTAAAACCCAGGGAGAGGTGGGAAAACCTATTCATTGCATTGCCGACGGATATGTGAGCCGTGTACTGGTTACTCCCGGAGGATATGGGCAGGCTATTTTTATTACGCATCCCAATGGATATACTTCAGTATATGGACATGTGTTGAAATTTGCTTCTGCAGTGGCAAAAGTGGTGGAGGAATATCAATATCGGCATGAAACTTTTGCTGTGGATTTGAAATTCGAGCCTCATCAGGTCAGTTTCAAAGCTGGAGAAATCATTGCTTTAAGCGGTAATGAAGGGTATTCTTTCGGACCGCATCTGCATATGGAGATACGCCGTACGGATACTGGTGAATTGATAGATCCCTTACAGTTCTATACCGATAAAATTAAAGACACTACTCCGCCACGTGCGTCAATGATTATGCTTTATCCGCAGCGGGGCGCTGGAGTTGTGGAAGGCTCACAAAGAAAAAAATCCATATCTGTTGCTTCTTTGGGACAACCGGTTTCTGCTTGGGGGAAAATAGCCGCTGGCATTAAGGCATACGACTATATGGATGGCACACATAATAATTATGGTGTGCGTTCCGTGGTACTCTATGTGGATACGACAGAAGTTTTTCGCAGTACGGTGGATGGCGTTTTGCCCGAAGAGAACCGGATGATTAATGCCTGGACAGACTATGAGGAGAATGTAAAGAGGCATAATTGGGTGATGCGCTCACAGATTCTTCCCGGAAATAGTTTGCGCATGTTACAAGCCAATGATGAAGGAGGGGTGGTTACGATTGATGAAGAACGTGATTATCATTTTCGTTATGAATTAGCTGATTTATACGGGAATAAGTCGACTTATCGTTTCATTGTGCGTGGCCGTAGGCAGCCGATAGAGGAATATCATCCGCAGGTAAAACATTATTTGGCATGGAATAAAGGTAATGTGGTTCAGGAACCGGGTATGGAACTGGTTATCCCCCGAGGAATGTTGTATGAGGATGTGGCACTGAACTGTCATGTGGTTAAAGATACAGCTGCAATATCTTACGAGTACCAGTTGCACGATGAGCCAGTAGCTTTGCAGGCTGGGTGCACGTTGATGATCGGGGTACGCCATCTTCCTGTAGAGGATACGTCGAAATATTATGTGGCCCGTAAGTGGGGAAAAAGGAAAGGTTCAGCAGGAGGAATTTATGAAAATGGTTGGATGAAGACTTCCATCCGTGAACTGGGAACCTATACCGTAGCTATAGATACTTTGTCTCCACGAGTGACCCCATTAAATAAGGCACAATGGAAGACAGGTAAGGTTCAGTTCAAAATAGGAGATGCGGAAACGGGTATTAAGGATTATAAGGTGAAGATAGACGGCGAATTTGCCTTATTCGGTTTCAGTTCCAAAAATGCGAAATTGTGGATGAAGCATCCTGAACGGTTAAAAAAAGGAGTCGCCCATAAATTGGAATTGGTGGTGACAGATTATTGTGGAAACGAAACAAAAGAGGAATATGAATTTTGATGGTAAAATAAGTATTATACACAATTAAAAAGTTATATATTAATGAAGAATAAACTGATTTTAGGTGCTGCCTTTCTATTGGCGGCAATAACAGAGAGTTTGGCATGCACTAACTTGATTGTAGGTAAGGGAGCCTCGGTTGATGGTTCTGTTATCGTTTCTTATTCCGCTGATTCATACGGAATGTTTGGCGAGTTGTATCACTATCCTGCCGGTATGCATGAAAAAGGAGCCATGCGTGATATCTATGATTGGGATTCGGGCAAATATTTAGGGCAAATAAAAGAAGCGCGTCAAACCTATAATGTGGTAGGTAATATGAATGAATTTCAGGTAACCATAGGTGAAACTACTTTTGGTGGACGGGAGGAATTGGTTGATTCTACCGGTATTATGGATTATGGAAGTTTGATTTATGTAGCTCTCCAGCGTTCTCGTACAGCTAAAGAAGCCATACAGGTAATGACGGATTTAGTAAAAGAATATGGTTATTATAGCAGTGGCGAATCATTCAGTATCGCTGATCCCAATGAAGTCTGGATTTTGGAGATGATCGGTAAGGGTCCCGGTGTGAAAGGTGCTGTATGGGTAGCAGTCCGTATACCGGATGATTGTATTGCCGCACATGCTAATCAGAGCCGGATTCATCAGTTCAATATGAATGACAAGGATAATTGTCTTTACTCTCCGGATGTGATTTCTTTCGCTCGTGAAAAAGGTTATTTTGACGGTATGAATAAAGATTTCAGTTTCTCGGCGGCATATAATCCTTTAGATTTTGGTGGTGTACGGTTCTGTGAAGCGCGTGTATGGAGTTTCTATAATATGTTCAACAAGTCGGTGGGAGATACCTATCTTCCTTATATTCAGGGGGACAGCAAAGAACCGATGCCTCTTTATATCAAGCCTTCCCGTAAACTTTCAGTACGTGATGTACAAGCGGCTATGCGCGATCACTATGAGGGTACTCCACTGGATATAACTAATGATCCCGGTGCCGGTCCGTTTAAAACTCCTTATCGTCTGTCTCCCTTGAGTTTTAAAGTAGGAGATCAGGAATATTTCAATGAACGTCCCATTTCGACTCAGCAAACGGCTTTCACTTTTGTGGCACAGATGCGTGCTAACCTGCCCGATGCAATAGGGGGAGTATTATGGTTTGGAACAGATGATGCTAATATGACAGTGTTTGCTCCTGTATATTGTTGTTCGGATCGTATTCCTGACTGTTATAGCAGTAAAGAAGCCGACTGTGTAACTTTTTCATGGGACTCTGCATTTTGGATTTATAATTGGGTGGCCGATATGATTCGTCCACGTTATAGCCTGATGATTGATGATATGCGTGCCGTTCAAAATAATTTGGAAGATACTTATGCGAATGCACAGGCTGGCATTGAATCTTCTGCCATGAGCTTATATGAGAAAGATCCTGTAAAGGCAAAAGAGTTCTTGACTAACTATAGTTGCATGACAGCCGAATCGGCAATAGACAGCTGGAAGAAATTGGGCGAATTTTTGATTGTGAAGTATAATGACGGTGCTGTGAAAAAGATGGCAAAAGATGGAACCATACTTCGTCCTGAAACCGGTCATTGCGCTCCTTTGGTACGTCCGGGGTATCCCAAAGAATTTTTGGAAGAACTGGTAAAGGCCACCGGTGAACGCTATAAGATGAAATAGGATATATTTTTGTATGTTCTGAAAGTCTGATTAATTAGTGGAGGGGCAGGTTATGATCCTGCTCCTGTGCATAATAAGATAGTTTTTTAGATTGTATTCAGGATGCCTGGGAGCTTTCCCGACTGTTATATAGTAGTGTTTTTTTACCTTGTATGGTCTTCTGCTTTTTTATGACAGATTATTTTAGGGGGATAATCCTTTATATCTCTAATTTTCTTCTTTCAAATTTCTAGGATTTTTAATTTAATTCTTTTACATTTGTCAAGACGTAAAAATCGGATGTAATTATAAACCTTATAAATAACAAAAAATTATGGAAAATGAAGAATTGATAAAGCAAGTGACAGAGAAAGCAGAGAAATGGTTAACACCTGCTTATGATGCCGAAACACAGGCTGAAATTAAGAAAATGTTGGCGAATCCCGATAAGACTGATTTGATTGAAGCATTTTATAAAGATTTGGAGTTTGGGACAGGTGGTTTGCGTGGTATTATGGGCGTGGGCAGTAACCGTATGAATATTTATACGGTAGGTGCTGCTACTCAAGGTTTGTCCAATTATCTAAATAAAAATTTTAAAGATCTCGATCAGATATCTGTTGTGGTAGGTCATGATTGCCGTAACAACAGCCGTTTGTTTGCGGAAATTTCTGCCAATATCTTTTCTGCGAACGGTATTAAAGTATATTTGTTTGAAGATATGCGTCCTACTCCTGAAATGTCATTTGCTATCCGTCATTTCGGTTGCCAGAGCGGTATCAATATTACTGCCTCTCATAATCCGAGAGAAT
This sequence comes from Phocaeicola sp. GP0067, assembly GCF_031119655.1. Taxonomy (NCBI): domain Bacteria; kingdom Pseudomonadati; phylum Bacteroidota; class Bacteroidia; order Bacteroidales; family Bacteroidaceae; genus Phocaeicola; species Phocaeicola sp. GP0067. The sequence continues at coordinate 33,872 of NZ_JAVHZY010000024.1, read as the reverse complement.
ACAATGGTTACAAGGCTTATTGGGATGATGGTGCACAAGTATTGGCTCCGCACGATAAGGGTATCATTGATGAGGTGAACAAGATTTCATCGGCTACCGACATCAAGTTTGAAGGTAACAAGGATCTGATTCAGATTGTGGGCGAAGAGGTAGACAGCGTCTATTTGAATAAAGTGAAAACAATTTCTATTGATCCTGAAGTGATCAAGCGTCAGAAGGATTTGAAAATTGTGTATACTCCGATTCATGGTACAGGTATGATGTTGATTCCGCGTGCATTGAAGCAATGGGGATTTGAAAATGTACATACCGTGCCTGAACAAATGGTGAAGAGTGGCGATTTTCCGACTGTTGTCTCTCCGAATCCGGAAAATGCCGAGGCTTTGTCTATGGCTATTGATTTGGCTAAGAAAATAGACGCTGACATTGTAATGGCTAGCGATCCGGATGCTGACCGCGTAGGTATGGCTTGTAAAAATGACAAAGGAGAATGGGTGCTGATCAATGGTAACCAAACCTGTTTGCTGTTCTTGTATTATATAATAAAGAACCGTATTGCGATGGGTAAGATGAAGGATGATGATTTCATTGTGAAGACTATCGTTACTACGGAACTGATTAAATCTGTCGCAGACAAGAATCACATCGAAATGTTGGATTGCTATACCGGATTCAAGTGGATTGCACGTGAAATCCGTTTGCGTGAAGGCAAACAGCAATACATCGGAGGTGGTGAAGAAAGCTACGGATTCCTGGCCGAAGACTTTGTCCGTGATAAAGATGCTGTTTCTGCTTGTACATTGTTGGCGGAGATTTGTGCTTGGGCAAAAGACCAGGGCAAGACCTTGTTCGAAGTTTTGCTTGATATTTATGTGGAGTATGGTTTCTCAAAAGAAACTACTGTGAATGTTGTGAAACCAGGAAAGAGCGGGGCAGAAGAGATTAAGGCAATGATGGAAAACTTCCGTTCTAATCCTCCGAGAGAAATAGGCGGTTCTAAGGTTGTTCTTGTCAAGGACTTTAAAACTTTGAAGGTGACTGATGGTAACGGGAATATAACAGAAATAGATATGCCGGAGGCTAGTAACGTATTGCAATATTTTACGGAAGATGGAACTAAGATTTCAGTTCGCCCGTCAGGAACAGAACCTAAAATCAAATTCTATGTGGAAGTAAAAGGTGAAATGGGTTGCCACAAATGTTTCGATGCCGCTAATGCAGCTGCTGAGGAAAAGGTGGAAGCCGTAAGAAAATCACTGGGAATTTAATCGAGTATAAGCATCGGGCGAAAGTCTGAGAGAATATTCATAAATAAAAGAAGGGGTGGTGGAGATGTATTTCTCTATCCCCCTTTTCTTTTATTTCCGTGCCATTTATATCAAAATCTACACTTCTTTGTTTATTTTTTGTTGTAACTTTGCCTTCTGTTTTAAATAAGGTAAAAGATATGATGTGGTTACTTCTGGCATTTCTCTCGGCTGCATTGCTGGGATTCTATGATGTATTTAAGAAACAGTCGTTGAAGGACAATGCGGTTATTCCGGTATTATTTCTGAATACGTTGTTCTCTAGTTTGATATTTCTTCCTTTTATTGTATTGTCAGTGTGGAGGCCGGGAATATTGGAGGATTCTATTTTTTATGTGCCTGTTGCAGGGTGGGAGGTGCATCGTTATGTAGTGTTGAAATCTGTTATTGTCCTTTCGTCGTGGATATTGGGATATTTTGGGATGAAGAATCTGCCTATCACAATTGTGGGACCTATAAACGCTACTCGTCCGGTGATGGTGTTGGTGGGAGCTTTAGTGGTCTTTGGTGAGCGATTGAATTTTTACCAATGGATTGGTGTGCTGATGGCTGTCTTCTCTTTTTTTATGCTGAGCCGCAGCGGAAAGAAAGAGGGAATAGATTTCAAACATAATAAATGGATTTATTATGTGGTAATGGCAGCTGTGTTGGGAGCGGTCAGCGGGCTTTATGACAAGTATCTCATGGCGCCTGTCGATCAAGGAGGTATCGGACTGGATAGAATGATTGTACAGTCATGGTATAATATCTATCAATTGTTTATGATGGGAGGTGTTTTGATGTTGTTATGGTGGCCGAAGCGCAAATCTACCACTCCGTTTCATTGGCATTGGTGTATTATTCTGATATCTATTTTTCTGTCGGCAGCTGATTTTGTTTATTTCTATGCCTTAAGCTTGGATGGTTCAATGATTTCCATAGTATCTATGGTAAGGCGTGGCAGTGTGCTTGTTTCTTTTCTATTTGGTGCAATGGTATTCCGTGAGAAGAATCTTAAAAGCAAGGCTGTGGATTTGGCACTGGTACTTATTGGTATGATATTTTTGTATTTGGGAAGTCGGTAAGCAAAAAAGACGGGGTGTGACTCATCGTGCATACCCCGTTATTTTTGATTACTCTATAATGATTTTATATTCTACATCAAACGTTTCTTTTGGTTCCAATTTCTGTATCCATTCACGGTCCTTTAATTCGCCCGAATACCCTACAGAATCGCAACTTCCATACCATGGTTCAATGCAAACAAATGGGCAATCGGGATGTGTCTTGGTAGGAGACCACAAAGCTACCAATGGAGAATTAAATTCCAAACTGATATGGGGCTTTTTCTTTTTATCCAGTAAGGTTATTTTTTTCAGTTGTTTATTGTCAAAAATATAAGTGTCACAATCAAAAGTATGAATATCAATTGGCATCAGCCCTTCTTTGTTTAATTTTAGTACATGACGTTCTGGTGATACGCACCCCTTTTCGGTTGGCATGATATATTCTAAGTCAGACTTTCGGTCAAAAACAAAGAAGCCACGATCCTTTGTAGCAGCATCGAACTCGGGGAAATAGAAAGCTGGGTGTGCTCCAATCTGGAAATACATATCCATGGCTCCCAGATTTTCTACACGCCATTTTACGGTGATTTTATTTTCTTCCAATAAATATCCCACCAGCAGGCGGAAGGGAAAAGGAAACTTGCCCAATGTATCAGGAGTGCTTTCCAACCAATATACAGCTCCTTTGTCTTCTTTATAGGTTAGTTTGAAGTCCATATCACGTGCAAAACCGTGTTGTCCTATTTCATAAGTATTTCCGGCATGACGGTATTTATTGTTCCACACACGTCCTACTATAGGGAAAAGGACAGGTGAACGCCGTCCCCAAAATTTAGCGTCGCCCTGCCAAAGATATTCTTTGCCATCCTTTTTGATACTTTGAAGCTCGGCACCATGCTCGGCTATTTGTACAGTCAGGATAGAATTAGATAGTGTTTCCATGTTTCTTCGTTTATAAATTCTTTTTTCAAAGGTAGGGATGTTTCATGACATGACAAAGTGAATCTTCATCTTTGTGTAAATTTTATCTAAAAGGCTGTTTGGGTCAAATAAATTTTAATAAAAGTATATGGTTGTGTTTATTTTTGCTTATGTTTGTCAATAAGCTATGAAGGAGGATAAGATGGAGAACATACATTTGATATTTAAATTTTTATGGTATAGTGTATTATTTTGTATATGGGGAGTATCTTGTACAAGTTCCGGAACTTATAAAAAGACCCAAATGGATATCTATATGCAGTATTATGATTTTATAATTGATTCATTGTCAAAAAATCCTAGTTATGTATGTACCCGGACTGCCAGGCAAATGTCGGTTGCCACAGATAGTGTGGCGTATTACCATTATCTTGTTCTTTTGGCAAAAGCATATATGTTTAAATCCGAGATGGATTCGGCTAAACTTAGCATGGATAGAGCGGAAGTATTTTGCGAAGGAGCTGAACCGTCATCGTTAATTAATGATTTGTATGCTGAGATTTACAATATGCGGGGTAATGTATGTGCTCGTCAAGGGTTGACAGATTCTTCAGTGGTATGTTTTCAAAAAGCATTTGATTATCGTTTGAAGGGTAGTAACAGAGATATGCTTCATGATATTTCTATTAATTTGGCTGATGCTTTTGTCCGTACCGGTCATTATGATAAAGGCGCGATGTGGTATCGTAAAGCTTTGTCTTACTGTGATTCATTGAAGATTCCTGAAGAAAAACGTTTTCCTGTTTATTACGGATTGGCACAGGTTTATATGGAACTTCGTGATTTTACGTCTTGTGATCATTACTATGAACTGGCTGCCCGGCAATATGATAAGATGCTTCCATTTGAGAAACATATTTATTTAAATAATCGTGGTAATTCTTATTATTTTCGTGCTGATTATCCTAATGCTTTGGAATTTTTCAGAAAATCATTATTGTTAGCTCGTTCTTATCCGGATATGATTTTTGAGGAACATCTGACTGAAATGAATTTGGGAGAAACTTTTCTATTGATGAATCAGGTTGATTCTGCCGCATACTATTTAAACCTTTGCAGTGATTTTTTTCGTTCTATCGAAAATCAGACGGCTCTCTATTATTTGGATACCCAATTGATTGAACTTGCCTTGAAGCAGAATAATTTGTCTTTAGCACGTAAACGTATGTCTGAGGCTATACAGCCTGATTATGTGGAACCGAATATGCAGCATATCCGTAACCGTTACCTGCAACATTATTTTGAAGAGGTGGGGGATTTCAAACAAGCCTATTATTATCAAATGGAAAATCAGCGTATTGATGATTCTACACGTAATGAGCGTATTAAAATGCGTACAGCTGAAATTGATCTGAAATACAGTCAGGACACCACGCTGATGAAGCAGAAAATTTTTATCCAGCAAAAAGAGAATGAAGTACTGGCGCTGAATCAGACGCTTTACCTGTGGATGTTTGCCTGCATCTGTATTTTGGGGCTCGTTGTTTTTGTTTACATGTACAACAAGAGACAGCGTTTCCTGCTGCAAATGAAAAGTCAGAATATGATTGCCACTTTGCGTATGGAGAATATCCGTAACCGGGTTTCCCCCCATTTCATTTTTAACATTCTGAACCGTGAGATGGGAAACTACACCGATGAGCAGGCCGGAAATATGCGTGGGTTGGTAAAGCTGATGCGGCGCAACCTGGAACTGACCGAACAGCTGTGCGTTACCATGGCCGAGGAACTGGACTTTGTCAATACGTTTATCAACCTGGAACGTGAAGCATTGGGAGATAGCTTTATACTGTCCACATCCATAGATGCTGCCATCCATCTTGACCAAGAAATACTTCCTTCCATGATGATACAGATTCCGATAGAAAATGCCATCAAGCATGCCCTGAAGGACAAAGAGGGGATGAAAAGACTGTGGATTGATATCAAGAAGACCGGGGAGGGAATCTGCGTCAAGGTGCGTGACAATGGGGGAGGTTACCGGATAAACAGTGCCAACCATGGTACAGGCACCGGTATAAAAGTGATTCTTCAAACCATACAGTTGTTGAACGCCAACAATAAAAAGCATATCGACATATCCATAACCAATGTGCAGCTGGAAGACGGAGAAACCGGTTGCGAGTTTGCTGTCTTCCTGCCCCAAGGCTATGATTATAATTTGAAAAAGATGGTTTAGTTGTTATTTTTGCTAGGATAGTGTCCGAAACGGTCGCTATAGTTCCATAACCGGAGTGTCGGGTTTGTGCGTTAAAACATGTTTTAATACTTTTGTTCCGTTAATAACTAAAGCAGGATTGTTTACTATGGATAAACTATACAGGGTCGTAATAATTGATGATGATGAGTTCTCTGCGGACAATCTTTGTCTGGAGTTGAAGAAATATAACAGGCTGTCTATAGACGGGATGGCACGTAACGGTGCGAATGGCCGGAAACTGCTGGAAAAAGTTCATCCGGACTTGCTGTTTCTGGACGTGGAATTGCCGGACATGAAGGGCATGGAACTGCTGGAACAGCTAAGGGGGGCAATCACTTGGAATATGCAGATTGTGTTCTATACAGCTTATGATAAGTACATGATTTATGCTATTCGTGGAGCAGCTTTCGACTACTTGCTGAAGCCTATAGACAAGAAGGAGCTGGAAGGGATCATTGACCGCTTCATGAAAAAGGCGGAAGAGTCGGCAGCCGCATCTTTGGTTATCCCTCCGCGTGTGTATTCGGCCGGCGAGCATACTTTTATGATATCCACACCCATCAATGACTTGCGCATTCTGCGCTCCATTGACATCGGTTTTTTCCGTTATAACTCCGACCGGAAACTGTGGGAAGTGGTGCTGAACAACCAGCTGCCTTTGCTGCTGAAGAAAAATACTACGGCCGATCATATCAAGGGATATGACTCCTGCTTCGTCCAGATCCATCAGTCGTATATCATTAATATCAATTATCTGATGATGATTAAGGAGAACCGCTGCGTCATGTTTCCCCCGTTTGAGAATATTACGGAACTTCAGGTTTCCAAGAAGTTCAGAAAAGAATTGCAGGATAGGTTTTATTTGTTGTAGTGAATCTATTGATGACGTTGAAAATACAAGTTTATAGAAAGTGATTTTAAGTCACAGTGGAAAAGCAGGAGTCGTGAGATTGCTGCTTTTTTTGTTTTTAGTGCTTAATTTTCCCTTTGCGGTATATGGAAATGAGGCTATATAGTCGTTAATTTAGATAGAATAGTATGCTTGTTAGGCTGTTTGATACTTTCTCTTGGTTTTGTGAATTTGTAAAATGACGTTAATTGTTTTTCTTTGAAGCCGCATAAGGTTAAAAAAAGACATGTATATGAATGAAGTAAAAAAAGTAATATTGTTTTTATTATGCTGTGCTATACCTTTTAGTTTTTATGCACAGAAGGCGCGCCAAAATGCTGTAACAAAGAAATGGGGATATGAGCAGACCGAAAATAAAGGATGGTGGGAAAATTCAAAATATAGGGGTAATTCTATGTTTGGTGGATGGGATGCGGCTTTAGTAAATCAGGATTATGAGATAAATTGGTTGATTTCTCCACAATATGAAGGGGTGACCAAGAGATTTACAGAAAAGTTGGCAGGAGTAGTTTTAGGAGGAAAAGTAGGTTTTATAGACATACACAACCGTTTTATAATTAAACCGCAGTTTGAAAATGCAGATGATATTCATGGATTTAATTTAGGACTGTCTGCGGTAAAGAAGAATGGCAAGTTTGGCTTTATAAATAAAAAAGGAGAATTTGTCATTGAACCTCAATTTGATTACGCTGATAATTTTAGAGATAACATGTTGGCTACAATCAAGCAAGAGGGTAAGTTCGGGGCTATTAATTTAAGGGGAGAAATCGTTGTTCCATGTAAATATATTCTAGAAGAAGCAATGATAAGCGTTCCTATATCCAATAAGGTATATCGCCAGAAACAAGAAGAAGTGAAAAATGCGAAAGGGAACGGTGATTTTGATGATTTGCTTGATAAAATCGCTGAATGTAGCAGAGAGGTCAATGAAAAAATTAATAATCCTGGAGCAGAAGTTATAACCGATTCTCTCAGAATAAGGGAAGATAATGGTAAAATGGGCCTTGTAGTGGGAGGACAAACTGTAATTCCTACAGAATATGAGGAGCTTATAATAGCAGAAGATGGATTTGTTCTTGCTTGCAAGCAGGATAAATGGGGGGCTTTGGATATATATGGGCGTACTATATTGCCTTGTGTTTATCAATGGGTATATTATGATGTATCGGCAAAGGTCTGGATTGCCAAAAGTCTTGCAATGGGGCTATATAATAGTCAAGGTGCTTTATTACTACCGGGAAGGATTGATTATATAGGTAGTTTTGTGGATGGCAAAGCACCTGTTTGGCTGAATTCCGTACTCGGTTGGATAGATACGAAGGGACAACTCTCTGATGGCTTTGCAGAGGATGTGACAGAATCCTTTTTGAAAGAAGAAAAAAAGGGAGTGGCAGGTGCTTGGGGTATGTTTAATTTATTGACAGATTTGATTCCGGACTATGCCATGGCCCACTATTATATGGGAAAAGGGCAAGTGACTGATGGCATTTATTCTAAAGGAATGGAGCATCTGAAGATAGCGGCAGAATTGGATCCGGATAATGGAGAAGTAGCGTTAGCGCTGAAGCAAGCCAAAAAGGACAAGAAGAAAAGAACGTTGAATACGATTGGTTACATTGCAAGTGTGCATAATGATTTGGAATCTACAAACTCTAATTCTTTTAAAGATGAAAGCAGGAATCAAAATAAGCCTTCATCCGGAATTAATCTGGGAGTTTCTATGGATGAGGTAGATGCCCTTGGTGGGTCTACAGCTACTGCTATAGCAGGAGGTAGTAATCATTGTGGTTTTTTGAAATATGTGTTAGAAGATCTTGAAGAAAAGATTCAGAAGAATACGGGCGAATTGATGGGAGAGTATTATCGGAAAGTGAAGGATGAATATTTGCAGTTTGCCGGTAAAGAAGGGTGTGAACAATAATATATAATTAAAGAATAGAATTATGAGAGTAATGAATGTGAAATTTGTCGGTAGAATCATTATGACGGTTCTTTTTGTATTCATCTGTATTGGAGCGCACGCAGATGATGCCCCTTTAAAATATGAGATAGAGGGAGAAGGAGTAGGTGCACAAGGTACTTATTTGGTAAAAGTGACAGTAATCCAGAAGAAAAGTAAATTGGATGCCGATGTGATCAAGAAGTGTGCAGTTCATGGGGTGCTTTTTAAAGGATTTTCCAGCCAGACTTCACGCACCCGGCAGAAACCTTTGGCAGGAAGTATGGTGGTAGAACAGCAACATCAGGATTATTTTGATGTCTTTTTCCAAAAAGGAGGTTCTTACATGAATTTTGCCAATATGGTAGGAGAGAATCTTTCAGTGGTGAAGATGGGAAAGCAGTATCGAATTTCAGCAGTGGTTTCCGTTGCGAAAGACGCCCTCTATCAAGAGCTGGTATCAGCCGGAGTTATTAAAGGACTAAATAATGGATTTTAGCTTATGTATAAGAGGTTGATTGTTACTTTTCTGATACTGGCTGACGGATTATTGTCTGCTTTTGCCCGGCAGGCTCGTGATGTGATTAATCTGAATAATGGTAACTTGTATCATTGAAATTAGACTATGAATTTTAAAGAAGAAAAAATTATGAAACATCTGTTTTATACGTGGAAATTGGGATGTCTGCTTTTACTTATCCTTGCCGGATGCAGCAGCAAAAAAAGTGTTTCTTCCTATCATTCCTTTGAGAGTGAATGTTTGGGAGTAGAACTGGATGGGTCGGAAACACTTCGCGCCTGGGGCAGAGGGAAAAATCGTACAGATGCTATAGAGCAGGCAAAGAAAAATGCAGTAAGAGATGTCTTGTTCAAAGGTGTTGTTGCCGGTAGTCGTGAATGTAGTGTGCGCCCTTTGATAACAGAAGTGAATGCACAGGAACGGTATGCATCTTATTTTAACGACTTTTTTAGAGACGGAGGGGAATATCTGAAGTATGTAAGTATGGAAGATAAGAAAACAAATTCTAACACGAAGGCTTCTAATAAAACCCAAATTTCTTATTCCACTACGGTGCGTGTGCTTCGTTCTCAATTACAGCAGAAACTGATAGAAGATAAAATTTTAAAACCATAAAGACAGAAAAACATGAAAAAATTATATGCTATTTTATTTCTTGTAGCACTTATACACACCGGAGTGTATGGGCAGGCTAAAAAACCCACCATTATGGTTGTTCCCGCTAATGTGTGGTGTACCCATAATGGTTATACACAAAAATATAACAATCAAGGCACTATTACTGAAATTCCGGATTATAAAAAGGCATTGGATAATGATTTGAACTTGGTGAATGTCATAACGAAAATAGGTGAATTGATGGCTGAAAAAGATTTTCCGTTGAAGGATATGGCATCTTCTATTCGTTCCATAGAGCAGAGTTCGGCGGAACATGAGATGACTACCAGTTCTACTTCGGGAGCTTCACTGGCAGAGTCTCCTTTGGATCGGTTAATGAATAGAGCTAAAGCTGATATTCTGATTGAAGTAGTTTGGAATATTAATACAATGGGTCCCAAACGTTCTGTTACTTATACTTTGCGAGGCTTGGATGCCTACACTAATAAGCAGGTCGCAGCGACGCAAGGTACGGGAGAACCTTCTATGGCTGCTGAAGTGGCAGTATTGTTGGAAGAAGCGGTAGTAGACAAGATGGATGCTTTCGTAAGTCAATTACAGAAACATTTTGATGATTTGATGGCTAATGGCCGTGAAGTGGCATTAGAAGTCCGTGTGTTTGATAATGGGAGCGGCGTTAATTTGGAAAGTGAATTTGGGGGGGATGAACTACAGGAAATCATAGAAGATTGGGTGGCGCAGAATACGGTGGCTCATCGTTTTAGTTTAACTGATGCAACTGAGAATATGATGCTTTTTGAGCAGGTACGCATTCCGCTTTATCGTGAAAATGGAATGGCTAGAGATACAAGAAGCTTTGCAAATGATTTGCGCAAATATCTCAATCAGAAAGCCAATCTTACCTGCAAAGTAATGACGAAAGGGTTAGGTAAAGCTGAATTGGTTATCGGAGAAAAATAGAAAAGATATGAAAATAAGGAATATGATATTTGCCGCTTGGTGCGCATGTTGTGTCATGTCTGTGGCAGCACAGGATTGTGAGATAAGCCTTACCATAGCTAAAGCTGCCCAGAAAGAGGAACTTCCATCCCAGGTACAAGAGATTTTAGGAAATCGTTTAGCTGCGGCAGTGGCCGGTCAGGGGAGTGTTGCCAATTCCAATTTTACACCATTCTTTATCACAGCTAAGACCAATACTTTATATAAGGAAACATTGTCCGGTCCTCCTGTCAGTACAGCGCTTACTGTTCAATTGACTTTGTATATAGGCGATGCAGTAGGGCAGAAAGTATTTTCTACTCTCACTGTGGATGCAAAAGGAGTAGGTACTAATATTAACCGGGCATATATCAATGCTTTCCGTGCAATAAATGGCAATAACGTGAAAATACAAGAATTTATACGCGAAGGGAAAGAAAAAATTATCTCTTGGTATAATAGTAATTACAGGCAAATATTGGTAAAAGCGCAAAAAAGTGCTTCTATGCATGAGTATGATGCTGCATTGTATTATGTTACCTCTATTCCTGAATGTTGTGTCGGCTATGAGGAAGCTAGTAAACTGATAGACACTTATTATACTCAATATGTGAATTATAATTGTCAATTGATTATGCAATACGCCAGATCCGAATGGGCGAAGTCACCCGATGCGGAAGGTGCTTCAAAGGCTTTTGACTGGTTGGTTTTCATTGAACCGGGAAGCAGTTGTGAAGGTGAAGCTAAAGTTTTGTATAATGAAATAAAGCAAAAGGTGACCAGTGATTGGGATTTTGAGAATCGTGAGAAATATAAGGATGAAGCGGGGCTGAAAAAGCAGAGGATAGAAGCTGCCAGAGCTATAGGTGTAGCATTTGGTAATGGGCAGCAACCGGTTACTACTAATATTACTTGGCTCCATTAATTCAAGTTCAAATGATTTTAAATAAAGAGAATATGAGAAATAAAAAAGTTATCCTAATTCTATGTCTGCTGGTGCTGGTCAGTGGCTCTGTGCAAGCTCAGAGGTTGAAGGCCGTGCAGAATGAAAAGGGGCGTTATGGCTTTATGACGGAAGACGGGACGGTAGTGATAAAATATAAATATGATGAAGCTACTCCCTTTAAAGACGGTATCGCTAAAATAGGAAAAGATGGAAAATACAGTCTGATTAATGAAGATGGTGAAATCATTACAAAACGGAAATATACATATATCGGTGAATTTTATAACGGGGTTTGCCCCGTCGCTGAAGGTGGAAATACTAAAAAAGGAGTAATGCTAACCACGGGTGGGCTCATAGGCAATAAAGCTAGTAGCAATACAGGTGAAAAATGGGGGTTGATTGATAAGACAGGTAAGGAAATCCTGAAAACCGATTATGAAGCAATGGGAGATTTGAATAAGAAACTGATATATGTCTTGAAAGGCAAGAAGTTCGGGTTCATTGATTCAGCTGGCAATATCATAGTGAAGCCTACTTATAATTTTATTGGCAGTTTCAATAACCAAGGAATCTGTTGGGTTAATATCGGTGGCAAATACGATAAAAAGAACAACATGGTGTCTAAAGGTAAATTCGGGTTAATCAATGAAAATGGGCGGGAAATAATTCCTGCCAAGTATGAAGATGTGGGCAACTTCCCTGTTTTGCGAGATAAGAAAACCGGAGCTTTGCTTGATGAGGCTGCCTTTTATACCAAGGCAGACCAGTCTGCATTTCCGGCTACCAAGCAGGAAATACAGAGCTTGCTGCTTCCCAAACCTCATGCCGCTGAGTCCCAGTTGCCTTCATCGAGGGTCGATTATTTTTATTTCATTAATAAGAAATCCCAAGGGTTGGTAGATATCCATGGAAATACTATTATTCCTTTAACTGCCAATCAGGCTATTCTTCCTCCTTCAGACAATATGCTTAGGCTTGCTAAAGTGGAAAAGAAGCAAATAGCTAAAGCTTATTATGATTTGGATGCTGAAGTGATGGTCAGAATATCTTCTTCAGAAAAGGGAAAGTTTGGAGCTTTCAGCCATAATTTAGCTCCGGTTTCATTGGATGATGAGTTGTATTTCATAGATAAAAAGGGGAACAAGGTGATTGGTGGCCTGTCAAAGGCTTTCCTGAGTAATGAAGGATACCGGGTGGTACAAAAGGGATCGGCTTTTGGCGCTATTGATTCTACAGGGGCAGTTGTTATTCCTATTGAATATACCAATTCGCTTACCAGCGTGAACAATGGACGTTTGGGAGTACAAAAAAATGCTTCTTGGTTTTATGTGGATATGAAAGGACAAATCGTATCCGATAAGTATGACCGTATAGGCAATTTTCATCAGGGGTATGCATCCGTATGCCTGAACAAATTATGGGGGGCTATTGATTTGCAGAACCGGGTTGTCGTTCCTTTAGAGTGGCAAGGTGTAGCTCCTATAGTCGATCCGAAATTGATATGGGTGAAAAAGGATAACCTGTATTATCTTTATGATGGGGTGCAAAAGTCTGTTCGTCTGAAGCAGGGATTTGCCAATGCGTCCAACTTTGATAATGAGATGGCTTATGTGATGTCTGATGGAAAGTGGGGGATTATTGATCCGGATGGCAAGGTACTGGTGCCTTGCTTGTTCGAGAAAGAAGAGGATATGGTCTTGGCCAAACAATATATGTTAGCGGAAGACAAGAAGAACTTGACCGAAGTAGAGGCTCTTCGAGTGATTGCACGTTTTGACCCGGATACAAATATGTTTAAGATAACCTCTGTCATTCCGGATAAACATTGGGATTATTAATTATTGAATGTTTGAAAAATGAAAAGATTCATTATAATACAGCTGTTGGCGGTGGTATTCGCCGCTCAAATTCAAGCCCAGGGAGACGGCGAAATAAAATATCGCCGCAGTTCTCTTTATAGCATGATGATCAATCACGAAGGAAGAGAATTTGGTGATGAAATAAAGGATGTTTTTCTCAAAATTCCTGTCCCTGATAAATATAATAACCATGATTTAAGTGTAAAAGTAATCTATACTTCTGAAAAGAAATTGGATAAAAACCATGAGGAGATAGATGAATTTATCAGAAACAATGGTATTGCCAGCCGTATGGTAGGACGCTGGTTTAACCGTGATTACATGACAGGGATCTGTGATGTGGAACTGGTGAAAGAACGAGGGCTGTATAACGCTTCCGAACTGGACAAGGCTCTGGCATCCAAGACTCAACGCGGAAACGCTCTGCTGGAAGATGCCGGTGAGGACTTGATTGGAAATACTTTTCTTATTGTGAATGACATTCGCTATATTGACCGTTCAAAAGGTTCAAGTGTGTGGGGAGGAATTGTCAAAGGACTGGGTGCGGCAGCGGCTATTTACACCGGTGAGACATCCTATATGGATTTAGGTAATTCTACGGGAGATATGGTTGCATCCTATAAGGGGTTTAAAGTAAATATTGATACTTATCTCTATCAACTGGTTTGGGATGAAGAGACTGCAACAAAATTCTATACTCAATATTATACTGATAAGGATAATAAGGAGAAGGTGAATGCTTTCAATAATAACCGTAAGATGTTCAAGTTGAAGTATGTGGGCAGCCAGCATAGTGATGGAAGTAACACTTCCTTTTTGGGTATTAACTTGGATGAGCCCCAGCAAATGGTGCGAAAGGCATGCCAACGTGCCATTGATGAAAATATAGCGAGTCTGCAAAAGAATTTTGACCAGTTCAAAGTGAATACTCCCTTAATCAGTGTTTCTCCCCTGAAAGCTTATATTGGCTTGAAAGAGGGAGTCACTGAAATGTCTAAATTTGAAGTGCTGGAAGCTGAATTGAGCAAAGAAGGCAAAATGACTTATAAGCGTGTAGGAGTGATTCAGCCTAAGGAAAATCTGATTTGGGATAATCGCTATATGGCTTCCGAGGAACAGGCTTATGGTTCGGACTTTGGTTTTACCACTTTCCGAAAAGTATCGGGTGGCGATTTTTATCCGGGAATGTTGATTCGTGAAATAAAATAAGTGTTTAAGTTAGCCGGCTTCGTCAACAGAAGTGAAAATAGGTTACTTGCCAAAAAGATTTGTTGATATGGCTGAATAGTGAAACATAAAACAAACAGGCGTTTATTCTTTGGAAATGAACGCTTGTTTGTTTATGTTTTAAATGGTTCTATACTGCCAGCTTGGAGAGGTGTGAAAAGTAGAACTGTTTTTTTGATGGCTCTTCCAATTTCATATCATATAGAGCTGGAATGTGAAGCTTAATTTACAAATTTTCAAGCTTGTCTTATTGGCATAATTTATTTATTGTATATATAGTCGTTAATTTTAGCTGCTTGGTATCTGCTTTAGTGTGTTTAGTGTAAATCTTGACAAATGATGGTTTTTTGAATATAAAAGTTGCAATACATTTGCAAATGTAAACTTATAGAGTCAATTGTTACGAAGTATGGAAAAGACAATTATTGCAGCACTTTTAATGCTGATTTCGTTAACATCGTATGCACAGGGTTTAATGTGGACTGCGAAGGCTGAACTCAATATGAGCAGCATGTCTAACGTAGAGGAATCTAAAATGCATCCAGGTTTCTATGCAGGAATAGGAGCTGGGTATGTTATTGATGAAACTTGGTCTGTCCGTCCTTCTTTATTGTTCACTATGAAAGGAGTGAAACAAGATTACAAATTTTAATAAAAATACTGCATTATGAAGAAACTGTTTTTTATCATGGCTATGTCCGTATGTGCATTCACGGCACAAGCACAAACTACTTCCGGTATTCGTGTGGGGTTGAATATGACCAGTGTTACAGGGAAGTATAATGATCTTATGGCAGATCAAGATTATAATAATAAAAGCTATATGGGTTACAGTATCCATTATTTTATAGATGTTCCTGTGATTGGAAACTTCAGTATTCAGCCTGCTGTTGGACTTTCTATGAAAGGTATCACTTATGAGTACGATAAATTTACCACTAAAAAGTCGCATCGGCTCGATTTGGATTCTTATAAGAAATATGATGTGACGGAATCTCGCGGCACTAGTGTCACTCAGAAACATAATCTGGGATATTTGGACGTTCCTATTTTATTTGCTTATGCTTTACCTTTGTCAGAATCGTTTAGGGTTCAGTTGGGAGTAGGGCCTTACTTCTCTTATGGGTTGTTTGGTAAGTTTAAATATGAGTCGGATAAATATTTGACAGTATCCCCCGATAAATATGGAGAAAATAAACATACCATAACCAAAGATGATTGTCCCTCCTTTGGCAAGAATGATGATGCGGACGATCCTAAAGGTAATATTAACCGTTTTGATTGGGGAATTGCCGTACAGGGCAGCATTTATTGGAAACGCTTGTTTTTGAATGTCGCTTATCAAAAAGGTTTGAAATCGGCTAATATTACTGACGAGAAGAATGAAGGGAAAGATAAATTGGCCCTTTCCAATTTGTCGTTAGGGTTAGGCTTTATATTTTAAGTTGTGAACAGGCTGAGGAACTGTTGGAAAATAGAAGAATAGAGAGGTATCAGAAATTTGATGAAACTTGTGCACCCTTTCTTGCCGAAATGAAGAATCTGTCGGGTGTAAATAGAGGTTCATTTGGAAACGTATGTGTAGAAACCCGTTTCCGGTCACTGTTCCGTATCGTTCCGAAAGTCTTTATTCTTTTCGGAAAAGACAAGGACGTTTACAAAAAAGATGAAGACGTCTGATAAAAAGAACAAGACGTTTCATTCCAAAGATCTATATCTTTCAATCTTTAGTTTAAGTCTTTCCGGCTCTACCGGTTTAGCCTTCTCCTCCGAAAGGGAAGGATGCTGGATGTGACGGCAAAACTTGGTACAGGATTTCGTGGAACTTGCTGCAAGATCCGACAGAACTTGTATCAAGATTCTGAATACTTTAGCAAGGAAAGTCGCAGTTTCGAGGCTGCACAAGCTTACCGTGTTTATTGCACAAGCCTGCTTTGTCCACCGGACAGGGCAGGCTTGTACCATGGAACAAGGTGGATAAAGTGGTGGCTGCAGGCATTTTTCTTGCATAAAATAATGTATTGCCATCACCTCTCTAACTCCCTATTCATAGGGAGTACAGGGAAAAGGTGACAGCAGTGGCAACAGAATTATAAAACTCTGTTGTAGGAAAGTGGGGCAATTGGAAACGACTCCTCTGTACAACACACGTTATCTTTTATTTTCTTTTTCCGGATAATGAGGTCCATAAAGCATGGTCTTCTCCTTGACCACCAATCGGCCGTCCTTCACGAACTCTTCGCCGCGTTCACTTAAGTGGCGAATCATTTCATTACGCATTTCCGTCAGCTGCTTCCTGTATTTTTTGTCATTGACGGCATTGTGCAATTCCTGAGGGTCTTGGGTCAAGTCGAATAATTCTTCGGTACCGGTATGGATACGCCATATATATTTTATTTTGCCGTCAGTCAGTGCACACCAATAGTTATCATCACTGTAACAGGTGGCATGCTCCAGATCCAGATACTTGCGCCAGTTTGTTTCCATGCCTTTGGCAAGCGGTAACAAGGAACGGCCGTCCATGTCAGTGGGGATGGTCACATCGGCTGCATCGAGGAAAGTGGGAAGAATATCACGCAACTCTACGGGAGCGTCTGTTTTTCCCGGTGTAACGTGGTTGGCAGAAGGCCATTTCACGATGTATGGCACATGAGTGGAGCCCTCGTATGGATAGGTCTTTCTCCAGTGATAATGGTCGCCCATCATATCGCCATGATCGGAAACGAAAACGATTAATGCGTCATTATACATATCCTTTTCTTTCAATGTTTGGATAATTCTGCCTATCTGTTCGTCAATGAAAGTGATGTTGGCATAATAATGACGTCTGGAATTGCGTGCATATTCATTGCCAAAATTACCGTATGGAGCGTCTTGTGCCGTTTCTTCAGGATTTAGTTTCTTGGCGTATTTGCCACACCAGTCTCCGATGGCAGGATCGGGTATTAGGGCATCCTTATACATGTCCAGATATCTTTGTGGTGGATCATACGGACTGTGCGGACGGGCAAAAGAAACTTTCAGAAATAACGGTTTGTTGGTCGGATCGTAGTTGCTGATAAGTTCACAGGCCATTTCTCCTGTCCAATAGGTAGGATGGAGGTTTTCGGGCAATTTATAGATACTTGCCGTATGGTCGTTCCAGCCTATGCCGGTGGCGTCAGGATTCTTTCCGGGGGCTTTTGTTTGGAACCATTGGCGGTAATCACTGGTGAAATTCTCGTCCTCCATGCGTCCGCTTTCATCTAGCAGAGTGCCTTCGAAACCATGTTTTATCCGTTGGGGATGCCAGTGCATTTTCCCGATTCCAAAAGTATAATAACCAGCGTCTTTTAGCATCTGTGGCATTTCGTATTTATATTCGGGAGATACTTTTCCATATCCCAACAAGCCATGATGCCAAGGAGAAAGTCCGGTCAGCAGACCTGCACGTGCCGGAGTGCTGCTTGGACAAGAAGAATAACCATTCATAAATAATGTTCCCTCGGCAGCTAGTGCGTCCAGGTTAGGGGAGATAACCGCATCGTTTCCCATACAGCCTATGGCATCAGCTCGCTGTTGGTCGGTCATTATCAGTATGATATGAGGATGTTTTTGTGCGTATGCAAAAGAGGAGCACACTCCGGCTGTGACAGCCAATGTGTATTTCAGGTTGATTAGAATATTCATGTTTATAGGTTTTTCATAATGTTATGTGCAAAGGTAGGAAATTTTTGGTAACCTTAAGCCATAAATGGTGATGGTTACAGTAGAAATACTTGAAATTGAAGTCTTGTTTTGTACATACGTATGGGTGACCTCATATATACTAATGGTAGAAAAGGCTATAAAAAAAGGCTTGTTCCATACAGAACAAGCCTTTTTTTATATGCATGTATCAGAGATTATTCACCCCAATTCATTGCTTCCATACGTTTGTAAGAAGCATAACGTTTCTTGGCCATTTCTTCGCAAGCAGCAAATAGATCTGCTGCTTCAGCAGGATACTGTTTCATTACAGAAGCAAAACGAACTTCGTTCTTCAAGAAATCCTGGAAACCTTCCCATTTCGGTTCTTTAGAGTCAAGCATGAATGGATTCTTGCCTTCTTCTTCCAAAGCGGGGTTGAAACGCCACAAGTGCCAGTAACCGCATTCTACAGCCTTAGCCTCTTCAGCCTGGCTCTTACCCATACCTGCCTTCAAACCGTGGTTGATACACGGAGCGTAAGCGATAACCAATGACGGACCGGGGTAAGCTTCTGCTTCACGAATAGCTTTCAAAGTCTGAGCTTGGTCAGCACCCATAGCAATCTGGGCAACATATACATAACCGTAAGTAGTAGCGATCATACCAAGGTCTTTCTTACGTACACGCTTACCTGAAGCGGCAAACTTAGCGATAGCACCCAGCGGAGTAGCCTTAGATGACTGACCACCGGTATTAGAGTAAACTTCAGTATCCAATACCAAAATATTTACATCTTCACCGGAAGCAATCACGTGGTCCAAACCACCGTAACCGATATCGTAAGAAGCACCGTCACCACCGATAATCCATTGGCTCTTCTTAACCAAATAGTTCTTGAATTCTGCAATGGTAGCGCAGTTCTTACATTTATCTTTAGCAGCTTCCACCATTGGAATGATCTTTTCGGCAGCAGCTTTGCTCTTGTCTGCATCGTCCTTACCGTCAATCCATTCCTGGAATGCTTCTTTGTATTCTGCCGGACAAGTATCACTGGCGATAGCATCCTTCATGGCAGCTTCGATACGTGCACGAAGTTTCTTGTCAGCCAAAGTCATACCTAAACCGAATTCGCAGAAATCTTCGAACAATGAGTTAGCCCAAGCAGGACCTTGACCCTTTTCGTTCTTAGTATAAGGAGTTGAAGGAACAGAACCGGAGTAGATAGAAGAACATCCGGTAGCGTTAGCAACCATTTCACGGTCACCGAATAACTGGGAAATCAGTTTCACATACGGAGTTTCACCACAACCTGAACAAGCTCCAGAGAATTCAAACAACGGAGTAGCGAACTGAGAGTTCTTCACATTGGCTTTGATATCTACCAAATGTTGTTTGCTCTTCACGTTCTTAGCGCAGTATTCCCAATTGGCTGCTTGAGACAACTGGCTTTCCAAATGTTTCATTGTAAGAGCCTTGCCTCCCTTCTTCGGATTGCCCGGACAAACATCGGCACAGTTACCACAACCCAGACAGTCAAGCACGTCAACCTGGATGCGGAATGTCATTCCGTCAAATTGTTTACCTACAGCTTTCAATGTCTCGAAGTCTGCACCCTTCTGTTCTTCAGCGTCAAGTACGAACGGACGGATGGAAGCATGAGGACAAACATATGCACACTTGTTACACTGGATACAGTTTTCAGCATTCCATTCAGGTACGAATGCAGCTACACCACGTTTTTCGTATTGAGCAGTACCTTGTTCCCAAGTACCGTCTTCGATGCCTTTGAATGCAGATACCGGCAACAAGTCACCATCCTGAGCGTTGATAGGACGAACTACTTCGTTGATGAATGCAGGGTCATTGTTAGCAGCAGGAGCTTCAACTTCCAGATTAGCCCAAGCCGGATCAACTGTCAATTGTTTGTATTCACCACCACGGTCTACGGCAGCATAGTTCTTGTTCACCACGTCTTCACCCTTCTTGCCATAAGACTTAACGATGAATTTCTTCATCTGTTCTACAGCCAAGTCAACAGGAATAACGCCTGTGATACGGAAGAATGCTGATTGCAGGATGGTATTGGTACGGTTGCCCAAACCGATTTCCTGAGCAATCTGAGTTGCATTGATGTAGTAAACAGTGATATTGTTCTGAGCGAAGTATTTCTTCACTTTGTTAGGCAGGTTCTTTGCCAGTTCTTCACCTTCCCAGATAGTGTTCAGCAAGAAAGAACCGTTCTTACGCAAACCACGGGTTACATCGTACATGTGCAGATAAGCCTGTACGTGGCAAGCTACGAAGTTCGGAGTATTTACCAAGTAAGTAGAACGGATAGGAGTATCACCGAAACGGAGGTGAGAGCAAGTGAAACCACCTGATTTCTTAGAGTCGTATGAGAAATAAGCCTGGCAGTGCTTGTCGGTGTTGTCACCAATAATCTTCACAGAGTTCTTGTTGGCACCTACAGTACCGTCAGCACCTAATCCGTAGAATTTAGCTTCGAACATGCCTTCACCGCCCAATGCGATTTCTTCTTCCTGGGGAAGAGAAGTGAAAGTTACATCGTCTACGATACCCACAGTGAAGTGGTTTTTCGGCATTGGCAGAGCCAAATTCTTGAATACAGCGATGATTTGAGCCGGAGTAGTGTCTTTAGAACCTAAACCGTAACGACCGCCTACGATAACCGGGGCGTTTTCTGTTCCATAGAAGCAGTCTTTAACATCCAGATACAAAGGTTCACCGTTTGCTCCCGGTTCTTTAGTACGGTCAAGAACAGCGATAGTCTTGGCAGTCTTAGGTACAGCAGCCAAGAAATGTTTAGCAGAGAACGGACGGTATAAGTGTACAGAAACCAAACCTACTTTTTCACCTTTGCTCATCAAGTAGTCGATAGCTTCGCGGGCAGCTTCTGTAACAGAACCCATTGCGATAATTACGCGTTCAGCGTCTTCAGCACCATAGTAATCGAACAAACCATGAGGACGGCCTGTGATTTTGCTGATTTCGTTCATGTATTCTTCTACGATAGCCGGAACAGCTTCATAGAAGTTATTGCAAGATTCTCTGTGCTGGAAGAAGTGATCGGGGTTTTCAGCCATACCGCGTGCAACAGGGTTGTTAGGATTCAACGCGCGTTGACGGAATTCAGCCAAAGCCTGTTGGTCGATCAGACCTGCCAGATCTTCGTTTTCCAGCATTTCAATCTTTTGGATTTCGTGAGAAGTACGGAAACCGTCGAAGAAGTTAACGAATGGCACGCGTGATTTGATAGTAGCAAGGTGAGCTACGGCAGCCATGTCCATAACTTCCTGTACAGAACCTTCGCACAACATGGCGAAACCTGTCTGGCGACAAGACATGACGTCCTGGTGGTCGCCGAAGATACACAATGCGTGTGAAGCCAATGTACGGGCCGATACGTGGAATACGCAAGGCAGGAATTCACCGGCAATTTTGTACATGTTGGGGATCATCAGCAACAATCCCTGAGATGCAGTGTAAGTGGTAGTCAACGCACCTGCCTGAAGAGAACCGTGAACAGCACCTGCCGCTCCGCCTTCTGACTGCATTTCCTGTACCAAAACTGTTTCGCCGAAGATGTTTTTACGACCTGCGGCAGCCCATTCGTCCACGTATTCAGCCATAGTAGACGACGGAGTGATGGGATAGATAGCAGCTACTTCAGAGAACATATACGAGATATGTGCTGCTGCCTGGTTACCATCACAAGTGATGAATTTTTTTTGTTTAGTCATACAATTACTAATTATTAGGTAATAAAATTTATTCTCTATCTCTTAATATAAAAAGCCGAAAAGCCATAATGGGATCATATTTCCGTGTCCTAATTCCAATTTGTGTAGGGCATAATACACGTTTGGATTATTTTTGAACTTGCACCCTTCTGCGCAAATACGGAAATGCAGTCCGTTGTCTACCATAAATGAAGTGCCTTTATCGCCTTTATATAGTTTATGGTCCTTATACAGGGTATTCATGAAAAATGTATCCAGAACATCCTGTTCTTCGACCTTTACCGGATAAATGGAGTACATCAGGTTGGTGTTGTGCATCATCAGTTTGGAAGGTTTCTTGGGAAATTCCTCTCCCTTGGGATAAACCATATTGATAAGACGCGCATCTGCCAGATACTTAATGTAATTCATCACCGTGGCACGTGAAGTTTGAATCTCCGTGGCCAGCTGGCTGACGTTCGGAGCAACGGGTCCGTCCACAGCTAGCAAATATAGTAATTTTTTTATCTTTGAAAGATATTTCAGCTCAATTTGTTTGATAAGAAGTATATCTACTTCTATCATCATATTCATGGTTTTTAGCAGATTCTCCGAAAAGTTACGTTTTTCCAGAAAGAATGGGTAGAAACCGTGATGCAGATAGTCTTGAAAATAATCCAACGGCTTCACGTTGCGCAGGATGGTTTTCGCTATCTGTTCGTGATTCTCCAAAATTTCTTGTAAGGTATAGGCACGGAAACAATTACCGCTTTGCAGATTCAGGTATTCGCGGAATGAGAAACCTCTCAGGTAGTATACCTTGACAATGCCGCTCAGTTCTGGATTTTCTTCTTTCAGTCGCATCACGGATGATCCGGTGAATATAATCTTCAGAGTAGGAAACATTTCATAGCAAGCACGCAGGTCGTGGCTCCATTCGGGATACTTGAACACTTGGTCTATCAACAAAACTTTTCCTCCTCGTTTTACGAATTCTGCGGCAAACTCCACTAACGTATATTTAGAGAAGTAAAAGTTATTCATGTTGATGAACAGACATGAGTGATCCGTTCCGAACTTTTCTTTTGCATATTGCAGGAGGAAAGTCGTTTTTCCTACGCCACGAGTACCCTTGATGCCGATCAGTCTGTCGTTCCAGTCTATTTCGTCCATCAAGTCCCGGCGAACAGGAGCATTTGTATGTTCCACCAGATAACTGTGTGTTCTGTAAAAGGTTTCCATGGTTGCTTTTTTATCGGTTGCAAATATAGCAATACTAATTCAAATTGCAAACTGGAGATAGCAAAATATTATTTTTTTTCAACTAAAAGACGAACAAGAGAAATGGTTTGTACTCTAAAACATTTATCTTTGTGTCCGGAAATGGAAGCGCTTTATTTATTCAATCCGGAAAATGATATGGCATTGGCTTGTGGTGATCCTTATTATATGGCACCTGCCAGTGCCCGGCGAATGGCGGCCGAGCTGTCCGTGTTGCCTGCATGGTATGCAGAACAGGGAGGAACTGTGTGGCTGGATTCTGCTCTGCGTATGAAAACAATGGAAAGACAATCTTTTTTGCCGCCTTCGGTCAATTGGACTTCAGAATTCCTCCCCATTTATAATAAAGTGATTCCTTGGGGATGGAATCCGTCTTTGGTGCGTCGTTTGCAGGAAGCTGGATTTCCTGATACAGCATATCCTTCAGTAGAGCGTATGAAGCGTATCCGTCAAATATCCGGACGTCAGACGGCTGTAAAAGTGTTACGACGCCTTTGTAGGCATATAGGTGGGAATATTCCCACATTGGGGGAGGCTTTTGTATTGTCATCAACAGAGGAAGTGAAGGCTTTTGTGTTGTCTCATCCTCGTGCTTTGTTAAAAGCTCCATGGTCTGGTAGTGGGAGAGGGATACAATATGTTTCAGGTAGTTTTACCATCCCTCTGGAAGGGTGGATTCGACACATACTTACCACTCAGCATGAGGTGATAGGAGAACCTTTTTATGATAAGCTTTTGGATTTTGCCATGGAGTTTTTTGCAGACGAGTGGGGACAGGTACATTTTATAGGGTATTCTTTATTCGAAACAGACAAGAGAGGTGTTTATAAAGAAAACTTGTTGGCTGCGGATCGGGTTATTGAAGCGAGGATATCCACATATGTTTCTGCGGAAATCTTACATCAGGTTGGGAGGGCGTTACAGGTGGAATTGGCGGAAGTGATCAAAGGGAGTTACGAAGGCTATCTGGGGGTGGATATGATGATATGCCGTACCCAAAACGGCGGGTATGCCATTCATCCGTGTGTGGAAATAAATCTTCGTATGAATATGGGAGTGGTAGCACGTTTGATATATGATAACTATGTGTGTGATGGCGGGCAGGGACGGTATGTTATAGAATATTATGCAAAGCCCGGTGAGGCATGGCATTCTCATCTTGCGCTTCAAGAAAAGCATCCTTTATATCTGGAAAATGGAAAAGTGAAGTCGGGTTATTTGTCACTTACACCGGTAGAGAACAATACGTCTTATCAGGCATATATCTTAATTTGATTTTCCGGATAAAGGAAAATCAAATTAAGAGGGGATGGTTACCATCCACCCCCTAATGCTTTATACAATTTTACTAATGTAATTTGTTTGTCTCTTATTGCATTACTTAATCCTATTTGTGCATCGAAATAGCTACGTTGTGCATCCAATACATCCAAATAGCCTATTACTCCATTGATGTATTGCAATTGGGCCAGTTCCATTGTTGCTTTAGAGGAACGTTCCAGTTGCAGACGCGATTCGTAGATATCTTTTATCTTATTGAAGTCCACAATGGCATTGCGGGCCTCTTTGAATGCAGTCAGCACTGATTTTTCATAGCTGTAGCATTCCTGTTCGTATGCGGCTTTCTTAGCCTTTAGGGTTGCTCTGTATTTTCCCATGGCGAAGAGAGGAGTTAGAAGATTGCCACTGATATAATGAATGGGTGATTTAAAGAAATCAGAGAATTCTTCACTTTCTACGCCATATTGTGCTGTGAGGCTGAGTCGTGGGAACATATTGGTATAGGCAATACCTACACTGGCATTGGCTGCTATTAATTTCTGTTCTGCTTCGCGTACATCGGGACGACGTTCCAACAGAGTGGAGGGTAGACCTACTGGTAATGTTTCAGGTAGTTTTACCTCTTCGGGCAGAATGGAACGCTGTATGCGGTGCGGGTATTCGCCTGCCAGGAATGCGATATCATTTTCTTTCAATGAAATTTTCCTTTCCAGTTCAGGAACTAAGGTTGCGGTACGTGCATACTCCACTTGTGCCTGTTGATAAGAAGTTTCTGAAGTCAGTCCTCCTTCAAAACGAAGCTTTGCCAGGCGTACTCCTTCTTTACGGGCATAGAGTGTTTGACGAACGATGTTCAGCTCATTGTCTAATGCGACCAATTCAAAATAGGCTTGTGCCACTTCGGACACAATACTCATTTTCAAGGCACGTTGCGCCTCGATGCTTCCCAGAAATTGTGCTATGCTTTTGTCTTTTGCCCAACGCAGGTTACCCCATAAGTCTAATTCCCAAGTCACGGTAAGTTTACCACCCAGTTCGGGGTCATTTTTATAGTTGTCACCACCATAATTACTTCCTTCTTTTTGGGCATAAGCGCTTCCGTTCAGTTGGGGGAAAAGGTTGGCAAAGTCTATGCGCTTCATTGCGGCAAGTTCTTTTACACGTGCCGCAGCTATTTTCATGTCTTTGTTGTTATCCAACGTCTTTTCTATCAGGCTTTGCAAGGTTGTGTCCGTATAGATTTCCCACCATTGCATATCGGCTATAGATAATGTATCCTGTTGTCGTAATGTATCTAATTGTTGGGGAAGATGTAAGTCGGGACGTGTGTAGTGCTTACCTAATTGGCAAGAAGTCAGCAAAGTCATTCCTGATACGGCTATATATAATAATGTATGTTTCATCATTTCTTTCATCTTTTTATATCCTTATTTTTGTTTCATCTTCGCTTTCATCTTGTATATCAGTACAAAGAAGAAAGGTACTAACAAAATTCCCACAGTTACAGCAAAGATCATTCCGAAGAATACACCTGTACCAATAGCCTGACGGCTGGCTGAACCTGGCCCGCTGGCAATGACCATAGGTAACATACCTAAGATGAATGCCAATGAAGTCATCAAAATAGGTCGGAAACGGAGCTGTGAAGCATGAAGTGCAGCTTGTACTACATCTACTCCTTTGTCTACTTGTTCTTTGGCAAACTCTACAATAAGAATTGCATTTTTGGCGGCTAGTCCTACCAGCATCACCAATCCGATCTGGAAATAGACATCATTCTCCAGTCCACAGCCCCATACACCTAGATAAGCACCTAATGCGGCTACAGGCAAAGAGAGTAATACTGCAACCGGTACCATCCAGCTTTCGTATAAGGCAGCAAGGAACAAAAATACGAACATGAACACTAATGCCAGCACCATGCCGGTCTGTCCACCTGCCTGTTTTTCCTGGAAGGATAGTCCGCTCCATTCTACACCGATATTTTCCGGTAGGTGTTCGCGGGCTATTTGTTCGATAATTTCCATAGCCTGTCCTGAACTGTAACCGTCTGCGGCCTCACCGAGAATCACAGAACTGTTGAACATATTAAAACGTTTGATGCTGCCCGGACCAGTGGTATACGAAGTGGTACCCAGCGAGGTGAGCGGTATCATGGCATTGTCTGTACCCCGTACAAAAAACAGGTTGATATTCTCCTTATGTTCCCGGTAGGGTGCTTCTGCTTGAATATATACACGGTAGATGCGGTTAAACATATTGAAATCGTTTACATATACCGAACCTGTATAAGCTTTCATAGTCGAGAATACATCGGCTAAAGGTACTCCTGAGAATTTTACTTTGTCACGGTCTACATCAAAATAAAGTTGGGGGATATCCGCTTGTAAAGCCGAAGATAAACCTGATAATTCCTTACGTTTTGATGCATAATACATCAATGTATCCGTAGCTTGTACCAAATTTTCGAAAGTGGCATCTCCACGTGCTTCCAATTGCATTTCGAACCCGCCCGAACTGCCTAATCCCGGAATAACGGGAGGGGTGGAAAGATATACCTTGCATTCGGGGTATTGTGACATGTCTTTTTTTACCTGTGCCATAATATTGTCAATAGTTTGCGAGTCACGTTCCTCCCAAGGTTTTAAGATGACAGTCAGTTCACTTCGTGCCTGACTGGTTCCTACACGCGGACTGCTTCCCGCCACGCTTTGCACATATTCCACTGCCGGATTTTTCATCAGGTATTCCACAGCACGTTCTGTTACGATACGTGTACGTTCCAACGTTGCACCTTCGGGTAGCTCCAACTCTATTTTAAAATACCCTTGGTCTTCGATGGGGAGGAAGCTGGTGGGAATAATGCGATGGATTAACAGGATGGCGATCAATACCATGCCGAATGTGCTCAGTACCCGACGCGGGTGTTTCACAATGTGTTTGATAAGCCCTACATATTTATGATTGCCGATAGCCAGCCACTCATTGATACGGCGGAATACGATATTCTTTTTCTTGTTCGGATCTTCCGGTTTCAGGATAAGCGAACACATGACTGGACTCAATGTCAAAGCTACTACCGTAGACAGCAATACGGATACTACGATGGTTACCGTAAACTGGCGATAAAGTTGTCCGGTAATTCCACCTAGAAAACTTACGGGAACAAATACTGCTGCCAGTACCAAAGAAGTGGCGATAATGGCTCCTGTAAGTCCTTCCATAGCTTTCTTGGTAGCTTGGTAGGGAGATAGTTTCTCCTCTTCCATGATACGCTCCACATTCTCTACTACCACGATAGCATCGTCCACCACAATACCGATGGCAAGTACCAACCCCAACAGGGTCAGGATATTAAGCGAGAATCCGAAAATCAACATGAATCCGAAAGTT
Source organism: Phocaeicola sp. GP0067 (assembly GCF_031119655.1). Classification (NCBI taxonomy): domain Bacteria; kingdom Pseudomonadati; phylum Bacteroidota; class Bacteroidia; order Bacteroidales; family Bacteroidaceae; genus Phocaeicola; species Phocaeicola sp. GP0067. Next base: position 5,977 of record NZ_JAVHZY010000024.1, on the reverse strand, counting down.
CCAATCAGTGAGATAGGTACGGCAACTAGTGGGATAACTGTTGCACGCCAGCTTTGGAGTGAAAGGTATACTACGATAATAACCAGTATCAGGGCTTCAAACAGTGTTTTGTACACTTCATGAATAGATTCCGAAATATATGTGGTCATATCGAAAGGTATCTCGTAACTCATTCCTTCGGGGAAATTCTTGCTGATTTCCTCCATAGCTTCTTTCACGCTTTTTGCTACTTCCATAGCGTTGGCTCCCGGTAACATATAGATGGCCAATACCGCTGCATTTTCTTTGTTAATGGCACTCTCGGTATTGTATGATTGTGCTTCGAGTGAGATGCGGGCCACATCACGTAAACGGATGATGGAACCATCGGCATTGGCACGGACTACGATTTCCTCAAACTGGCTTACAGTAGATAGACGTCCCTGAGTAGTGATGGGAATGGTTACGTCTAATCCTTGTACGGGTTGTTGTCCCAGTACACCGGCTGCTGATTCCCGATTTTGGTCTTTCAGTGCATTCTGCAGATCGGCTACGGTCAGACCGAAATTGGCCAGTTTGTCGGGCTGTACCCAAATTTGCATGGCGTAATATCGGCTTCCGATGTTTGAAACACGTCCTACGCCAGGGATACGGCGGATTAGGTCCAGTACATTCAGAGTAGCAAAGTTGCTAAGGTATATTTCATCGAATTTCGGGTCGGTAGAGGTAAGGCATAGGGTCAGCAATTGACTGGCAGCCTGTTTCTCTACCGAAATACCATTTTGTATAACTTCTGCTGGAAGACGTGATTCTGCTAACTTGATACGGTTCTGTATTTCTACTGCCGCCAGATCGGGATCTGCCGAGATATCAAAAGTGACGGTGGCTGAAAAACCTCCCGAATTGGAACTGTTTGATTCCATGTAAAGCATTCCTGGAGTACCGTTCAATTCCTGTTCTATAGGAGTGGCTACTGCTTGTGATACTGTCAGGGCACTGGCACCCGGATAGGATGCGCTGATTTTCACTACCGGCGGGGTAATCTGCGGATATTGGTCAATGGGTAGCATCGTGAGACCGATGATACCGACAATGACTATTAATATGGAGATGACAGCTGAAAATACCGGTCTGTCTATAAAGAAACTAACTTTCATAATGTCTATTGTTTTTTTGAATGCGTAAATTTTCCTCCATAGGGGAATTCGTATTCGGGAGTGAAATTATCCGATCGTATCTTTTTCCTCCGTTTTTTTGTCTTCTACAGCAGGACTTACTTTTACTTTCATGCCTGGATTCAGCTTGTGGTATCCTTCTATAACAATGTCTTCTCCGGGAGCCAAGCCTCTTTCCACCACTACTTGATTCTGGAATTCAGGTCCTAATTCAATGAAACGTCTCTCTACTGTAGAATCTTTGCGCATTACATAAATATAGGCACCGCCTTTTTCTATGATAACGGACTTTAACGGAACTACCGTAGCTTTTTCTCTGACATCCAATAATAGTTTTACTTTGGTGAACTGTCCAGGAAGTAATATCCGTTCTGGATTCGGCATTTCGGCACGTACGGAGAATGTACCTGTGCGTGGATCAACTTGCGGTTCGGCAAAGTCTACCAGTCCTTTGTATGGATAAATAGTATTGTCTGCTAGAGTAATGGAAACATTGGGTTGCCAAGAGCGGGTAGAGTCTTTTTGACCTAAGTTCACATTACGTTCTTTGCTTTTCAGATAGTCTAGAGCTGTCATGCTGAAATCCACTAATACAGTATCACTTTTTACTACGGTGGCAAGCAGTGATTTGCCACTTGGACCTACCAATGTCCCTAAATCCACGTGACGTTCACTGATATGTCCTGCTAACGGAGAACGAACTATCGTATAACCTAGTTCCAATTCTGCTTGATCAAGGTCGGCACTACTCATAGCTACCGAGGCTTCTGCTGTTTCATATGCAGCAGTAGCATTGTCCAAGTCCAACTGGCTGGCAGCATTTTGTTCATATAGCGGACGGATACGTTCTAAATCGCGTTTTGCTTTTTGTGCCTGTGCTTCATCTTTTTTCAATTGGGCACGCGCTTTGTCAGCTTTGGCTCGATATTGATCTTGATTGATAACAAACAGCACTTGATTCTTAGTGACATATGTACCTTCTGCGAAAAGCATTTGTTCTAAATATCCCTCTACTCGGGCACGTACTTCAACGAATTGCTGTGCACGTACGCGTCCTACATATTCACCATATATTTCCACATCGTCTTGCGTTGCCGGTGCTATGGCAACTACTGGAAGTTCCGGCATCTTTGCCGGTCGATGGGAAACAATCAGGTAAATCCCGATAACTAGTCCAATACCTATTACTACAAGCGCTGTTCTTTTCTTTTTTAGCGCAATTTCTTTGTGTGTAAAAAATAGTTTCATACTTTAGTTTTGTTATTGTTTAAGATGCCGTCAGTAGGAATACAAGCAGCGTGCCAAACTACTGTAAATAGCCTTTCCTTTTCATAATCAGTGTTTTATTACTGCCTTTTGTTGATAGGGAAAGTGTGGAAAACAGGCAACAGCTGTAGAATAATTCCACAGTAGGCGAATTAAATTTAGTAGAGGATTATCGATTTGGATGCAAAAATAGTAAAATAGTGGGTAATTTTAAAATATTTATTCATTATTCATTATGATGAGGACGATGTTGTAGTGTTAGCAGATATGTATGTAATTTAAATTTTGCTTGAGATCGTCATATCTGCAACCTTGTTGTTTTGAAATACGCTCCCTTTCATTTTGAAAAGGGTAGTGTTTCCCTTTTTTATGACTTCATATAATATCTGTTTGTTTATCAATAGTTTATAATGTTGTTTTTCATTTTGGCATAGTATTCGCTATATACTTGTCAAATATAAAAAGTATAAAAAGATGGGAGAATTTTATAATCCAGATAAATTATATAAAGGTGGAAGCCGGAATAATAGCTTGATAAATAAAAAAATGATATTCCGTGTATTGGGGGTATTACTTTTTATTGAATCTGCTATGTTCCTGCTTTGTGCGGCTGTTTCCTTATGTTACGGTGAGCAAGATTATCAATATTTTCTATATACCATTCTTTTGAATACATTGGTCGGTGGAGTTTTGCTAATTTGTAGTAGAGGTGCTGAGAATCGGCTGACACGACGAGATGGGTACTGTATTGTAACTTTTACTTGGTTTTTGTTTACGTTGTTTGGAATGTTGCCTTTTTATTTTAGTGGAGGAATCCCTTCGGTGACGGATGCCTTTTTTGAAACCATGTCGGGTTTTACTACTACAGGAGCTACTATATTGGATAATATAGAATCTCTTTCACATGGTCTGTTATTTTGGCGTAGCTTGACACAATGGATAGGTGGCTTGGGTATTGTCTTTTTTACTATTGCTGTGCTTCCTATTTTCGGGGGAGGAACTATACAACTTTTTTCAGCTGAGGCTATCGGAGTGACGCATGACAAAACACATCCCCGGATTGATGTGATGGCTAAGTGGCTGTGGATGATATATGCTATTCTTACAATTGCAGAAACTGTGCTGCTGATGATAGGAGGAATGAGTTTTTTTGATGCGGTATGTCATTCATTCTCTACAACGGCTACAGGTGGTTATTCTACCAAACAAGCTAGTGTAGCTTATTGGAACTCTCCGTTTATAGAATATGTAATAGCGATATTTATGATCCTTTCGGGTATTAATTTCTCTCTCTATTTTATGTGTCTGAAAGGGAAAGGCAAGCGTTTATTTCAGGATGATGAATTCCGTTGGTTTATGAAATCAGTGAGTATTCTGACACTTGTTATTACGTTTGCCTTAGTTTTTCAGAATCATTATGATTGGGAAGAGGCATTCCGCAGGGCTCTGTTTCAAGTGGCTACGGCGCATACGTCATGCGGCTTTGCAACGGATGATTATAACTTGTGGCCATCTTTTACATGGATGCTTCTTATTTTTGCTATGTTGTCAGGTGGATGTACGGGGTCTACTAGTGGGGGAATCAAAAATATGCGCCTTATGATTCTGGCGCGTAATATCAAAAATGAATTCAAACGGATGCTGCATCCTAGGGCTGTATTGCCTGTTCGTGTGAACCGTCAGGTTATATCGCCTTCCATCATTGCTTCAGTGAATACATTCTTTGTATTTTATTTGTTCTGTATTTTGGCCGGATGGATACTGCTGATGTTTTTCGGGGTGGGGATAATTGAAGCGATGAGTACAGTAATTTCTAGCTTAGGCAATGTGGGACCGGGATTAGGAGCATTCGGTCCTGCTTTTTCATGGGCGGCGTTGCCTGATGCTGCTAAATGGATATTGTCGTTCCTGATGTTGATAGGACGTTTGGAGTTGTTTGCTGTGTTGTTGCTTTTTTATTCAGGATTTTGGGAAAGACGATAGTTCTCCGGGAAAAATTGATATGTATCATTTAATTAATGGGTATTCATTGAAATGAAGTTCTAGAAATATGTATTTTTACAAAGGATGATATATATTTGTGCTCGGATTTACAATACATTCATGTTATGGCAACTTCGAGAGAGATGACTTCGGGACGTCCGTTCCCTTTGATATTGAATTTTGCTTTTCCTTTATTGCTGGGTAATTTACTTCAGCAGACTTATTCGTTGATGGATGCTGCTATTGTGGGTAAGTTTCTTGGAATTAATGCTTTGGCTTCTGTAGGAGCTAGCACTTCGGTGGTGTTTTTGATATTAGGCTTTTGCAATGGCTGTTGTGGTGGCTTCGGTATTCCTGTCGCACAGAAGTTTGGAGCAAGGGATTATGGTATGATGCGGCGTTTTGTGGCAGTTAGTTTACAATTGGCAGCGGTGATGTCTGTAGTAATTGCTATTGTAACTAGTATGTTTTGTTCGGATATTCTTCAGATGATGCAGACTCCGGAGAATATTCTTGAGGATGCTTATCTTTATTTGCTGATTACTTTTATCGGGGTGCCCTGTACCTTTTTCTATAATTTGCTTTCAAGTATTATTCGTGCATTGGGTGATAGCAAAACTCCGTTTTGGTTTTTGCTTTTTTCTACGATATTGAATATTTTGCTTGATCTCTTTTGTATTTTGATACTTGATTGGGGAGTGGCGGGAGCAGCTGTGGCTACGGTATTCTCACAAGGGGTTTCGGCTGTATTGTGTTATTTGTATATGATGCGTCATTTTGAGATTCTGAAGGGAACTCCGACAGAGCATAAATTTCGAGGAGCGTTGGCAAAGACTTTACTGTATATCGGTGTGCCGATGGGATTACAGTTCTCTATTACTGCTATTGGCAGTATTATGTTGCAAAGTGCGAATAATGCATTGGGTACTGCTTGTGTGGCTGCTTTTACGGCTGCTATGCGTATTAAGATGTTTTGTATGTGTCCGCTTGAGAGTCTGGGTATAGCTATGGCTACTTATAGTGGACAGAATTACGGTGCGGGAAAACCGAAGCGTATCTGGCTGGGAATCAAGGCGAGTGTGTTAATGATGGTTATTTATTGTGGTTTTATGTTTGTAGTCTTGATGTTGGGAGCACGTACTTTTGCCTTGTTATTTGTTGACCCAGCAGAATGGGAGATATTGAAAGATACGGAATTGTTTTTGCATATTTCCGTTTCTTTCTTTCCGGTTTTGGGCTTACTTTGTATCTTGCGTTATTCCATTCAGGGGGTGGGCTTTACCAATTTGGCTATGTTGTCGGGGGTATCCGAAATGATTGCCCGTATAATGGTCAGTCTTTATGTAGTACCAATATTGGGCTATTTAGCTGTTTGTTTTGGTGACCCTACGGCATGGATATTTGCAGTTATTTTTCTGATTCCCGCATTTATATATGTGTATGGAAGAATAAAACGGATGTCTACTTCAGGAATGGTAAAATACTAATTTGGTGTGAGAAGGTGTGTCAAAATGCGCACCTTCTTTTTTTATGCACAAAGCCCCGACTTTCACAAGCAGGGGCTTTGTTATTAC